>NZ_JAMQGP010000002.1:0-361929 GCF_023703465.1 Echinimonas agarilytica
CACCTGATCCCATTCCGAACTCAGTAGTGAAACGCAATCGCGCCGATGGTAGTGTGGGGTTTCCCCATGCGAGAGTAGGTCACCGCCAGGCACCTTTTCAGAGAAAGCCCGATTCGTAAGAGTCGGGCTTTTTTGCGTTTACGGATTTCGTTATATGCACAGACGTCCTTGTCTTGGCGGCATACACGCCATCCTAAAAATCTCTATTCAATCCCCGAATTTTTTAAAGTCTATTGTTAGTTCAGTGAGAGTTGAGTTACCTCAATCGATGGTAAGTTTTGAAGTTCTTGCAACAGACTTGTAACGTCAGTTTGTGGTATTTAATAGCATCAAATTTTAACGGTACCCGAACTCATGAATTTAGTACTTAAATTAATTGCAGGTATTGCGGCGGGGTTAATGATCGGTGCATTTGCTCCAGATGTCATTGCTCGGATAATGCTCACTGTCCAAACAATGGTTGGGCAACTGATCAGTTTTACCATTCCTCTGATCATTCTGCTTTATATTGCCAATGGTATCGGTGGTCTTCCCAGAAATTCAGGTAAAATGCTTGCTCATACGGTCGCCCTCGCATATGGGTCTACGGTTATCGCTGGTACACTTGCCTTCATTTTTGCCAGCAGTGTGTTACCGAGCTTGGTCTCTGCGCATAGCATTGCAGAGTCTGCGGCTGAGGCAGGGCTCACGAGTTATATTAATTTAAAATTGGTGCCTGTCATGGAGATTATGACAGCGTTGGTTTTGGCGTTTGTTTTAGGCATTGGCATGAGCGCCATTCAGTCCAAGTATCTGAATTACGTCATTGATGAAGGTCGCCAGATCATCGATAAATTGTTAGCTCATATCATCATTCCACTATTGCCGTTTTATATCGCCGGTGTCTTTACTCAAATGACACTTGAAGGTTCAGCCGTTGCGACTCTAAAAACATTTGGCGTGGTTTTGATGTTGGCTGTGGCTATGCACTGGTTTTGGCTGACATGCCTTTATGTGTTGACTGGTTTGGTGCAGAAAAAGTCGCCGCTCACGTTACTTAAAAACATGTTGCCTGCTTATTTCACTGCGCTAGGCACAATGTCGAGTGCGGCTACTATTCCGGTGTCACTCAACAGCAGCAAAAATAATGGCGTTGATTCATCCATCGCAAACTTTACAGTACCATTGTGTGCGACGATTCATTTGTCGGGCTCGGTCATTACCATTGTGACGTGTACGACCGCAGTGATGTTAATGACACCTGAATTGGTGACGCCTTCACTTGGGAATATTATTCCATTTATTTTGATGTTGGGCATTACTTTGGTTGCTGCACCTGGGGCTCCAGGTGGGGCTATTATGGCGGCGTTGGGCATTTTGGCATCGATGCTCGGTTTTGGCGAAGGTGCCGTTGCATTAATGATCGCGCTGTATTTAGCACAAGATAGCTTCGGAACCGCCTGCAATGTGACGGGTGATGGAGTGATTGCGTTGTGGGTTGACCATTGGCATGGCAATGGTCAAACCGAAGCCGTTAACTCACCGAATGCTGCGTAATAATTCTTTGAGGTGTTTGACTGGCACTGAGTAGGTAATGGCGCTTGGGTGAGTGAGCGCCGATTCCTTGTTGCTGGTTAATAATACCTTGTTGATGATGGCCACGACTTCGCCAGAATCCACGTCATACACGGGGCTACCACTGTTGCCGGGGTAGGCTGTGGCGTTAAGTTGAAATACTGAATATGGATTTCTTAGAATTTTGAGTTGAGCAGCTGTAAGCTCTGATACATTGGCCACGGGCAACATGACTGGCGCAATTGATGCGATCATTCCCTTGTGCGTGACCGGATGTAGGCCGAGCATGGTGCCAATAGGGAAGCCGGTGAAAGCAATGTCTAATCCTTCTTTTACTTCCATGTTGGAAAGAGTCAAAGGCGGTAAATTATGACCCCTAATGCGCAGGATCGCTAAATCATGCACTTCATCTTTAGCCACTAATGTTGCTTCATATACGCGGCTTGAATGTCTGCCAGGTAATAATACTGCGATGTTTTGTTTGCGGCTGGGATCAAGTTCAGGAACGGCATGCGCATTGGTTGCAATTAAATCCCCTCCGGCAACGGCAAAGCCTGTAGCCATCAGGGTGGCTTTGGGGGCGGCAAGTGGATCGTATAACCCGACACCGACAATACTAGGCTTCACCGATTCGATGAGTTGAATCATGGGTTGGTGTGCTTTTGTAGTAAATACCCATGCACAAAGAATGATAAGCAAAGGAATTTTGAGCTTATTAACAAAACATGCTGAAATGGTCATATTAATGAGTGAAGGCTGTGTATTTAGAGATGATAGAAATTATCATAGCGTAATACGAACTCCGACTGGGAAATCGATCTGTTCATGGAAGAGCTGAAAGTAGCTTCTTTACACCACATTGTCGAATCAGCACCGCAAGATGCTGTAGCAATCATCGACAAAGGCAAAACATTCAGTTTTGCTGATATCAATTTGGCTGTGAGTGCTTATCGTGAACTCATCAACCATTGTTGTCCGATTCAGCCGCGCCAACGGGTCGCTTTTTTTGATGTTAAGTCGGTCGAGCAGGTTGCGCTAATATTTGCGGCTTGGTCTTTGGGGGCTGTAATTGTACCTATAAACCCGACTTTAAAATCAGCCCAAGTGCAACATATTCTGAATGATTCTCAAGCAAGCCTGTTCATAACCTCAGCGCCGCGTTTAAAAGCGGCTGCTGACGATTTTCTGTTGCAGACCGAAGGCCTAACGGTCGGATTGATTGGAAAAAGCGATCTCGTTCAAAGTCCTCGTGTGTTCAGTATTCCTGCGGTTGATGAAATCAATCACCTAGCGGGTGGGCCTCCAATTAATACGGTTCAACCTGATCCCAACGCGCTCGCAGCCTTGCTATATACCTCTGGCAGCACGGGCATGCCGAAGGGCGTCATGGTGTCTCAGAAAAACTTACTATTGGGTGCAGGTAGTGTGGCCGCGTACTTGGGCCTTTCGTGTGATGATCGAGTGATGGCGCTACTGCCTTTTAGTTTTGACTATGGTTTGAACCAACTACTGAGTAGTTGGTATGTTGGTGCTTCAGTGGTACTTCACAATTTCTTTCTTCCCGGTGCTGTTGCAGCGGATTTAACAAAGTATGAAGTGACTGGATTAGCAGGAGTTCCGCCGTTGTGGCGACAACTGTTAAAGCCGCTTACTTCTGCTGGAGCGCTCAAATTACGATTTGTCACCAATTCGGGTGGCGCTTTGACACTCGACATTATCCACGCACTCAATTCGTTGCATTGTGCGCCTGAAATCTATGCTATGTATGGTTTGACGGAGGCATTTCGGTCGACCTATTTAGCACCGAGCCTGTTGCATCAAAAACCGGCGAGTAGCGGCCAAGCTGTGCCCCATGCGCGCATCTATATTCTTGATGATTATCACCAGCCTTGTGCGGCTCACCAAAAAGGTCAGTTGGTTCATGCTGGACCGTTGGTGGCGTTAGGCTATTGGAATAAGCCAGAACAAACCGAACAACGCTTTATGCAATTGCCAACCGATTTAGCAGAATATGAAGGCGAAAAAGCCGTATTCTCTGGTGATCTTGCGTGGCAAGATGAAGATGGCGACATATACATTGAAGGCCGTCTTGATGAACAGATCAAAACATCTGGGTATCGAGTTAGCCCGAATGAAGTGGAAGCTCTTGCCCAATCTATCGAAGGGGTTGAGCAAGTCGCTTGTCTGAGTGTCAAGGACGAAGCAATAGGCCAAGCTATAATTATTGTCTATCAAGGATCGGTTCTATCCAATCACGATTTCCTCACGGCATATAAAGCATTGGCGCCGAATTACTTGTGGCCTAAAAAAATTCACCATGTTTCTCATATTCCACTGAATGCCAATGGCAAAGTGGATCGCGTTTCCTTATCTGAGCGTTATTGTCATGTCACACATCACTAAATTGTCGTCCGGCCATCAACTTCAATCAGCACACGAAGTGGTGAATCATGAACTTGTTATTGCCGGAGAGCCTTTATCAAAACGCGTACAGGAAGCTGGCGGAACGCCTTGTTATATGTACGACATGACACGCGCACAGCAACAAATTACCGCTGTGCGTGAAGCTTTTCCAAAGCAGTTCTCAGTTTTTTATGCGGTGAAAGCGAACCCCAACTCTCAAGTTTTAGCAGCTCTACAGCCATGGGTCGACGGGCTTGATGTTGCATCTTATGGTGAAGTTGAAACTGCTATGAACGTCGGCTATAAGCCCCAAGATATGGGGTTTGCAGGCCCAGCAAAAAGCCAGGGTGAACTCAACGCATCGCTTGAAAATGGGGTGTTCCTTAGCCTCGAATCCATCACCGAAGCAAAACGCATTTGCACGTGGGCTGAACAACATCAAAAGCCGATAGAGGTGGGGATTCGGATTAACCCATCATTTGAACTTCGCGCCTCAGGAATGCACATGGGCGGCGGGGCTCAAGTGTTTGGGATTGATGAAGAAACATTATTTAAAGTGGTTGAAACCATCAACCAAAGCGCTTGGGTGAGTGTCACAGGCCTACACATTTATGCCGGCTCTCAGTGTCTTCAAATGCCCGCTTTGGTTGAGCAGTTTCGTGAGACATTCCTTTGTTTTTCAAGGGTTTGTGAACAATTTGAATTACCTATTAAGCGTTTAAACTTTGGTGGTGGGCTAGGCGTACCATACTTTGCTGGCAATGTGCCCATCGACCTTGCGCTATTAGGTCACGCTCTACATGAATTATGCGCGGAATTTAAAGATTTTATTCAACACAAAGAGTTGATTGTCGAACTCGGGCGTTTTTTGATGGCTGACGCTGGCCTATATGTATCGCAAGTTTCAGATGTGAAAGTTTCACGGAAACACACTTTTGTTATGACGAACGGTGGGATGCATCATCATTTGGCAAACTCTGGGAATTTGGGGCAGTTGCTAAAAAAGAACTATCCTGTTGTCTTAGGTCAGAAAGTTGATTGCCCAGTAGAACAAAAAGTCACGATCGCGGGTCCGTTGTGTACCCCGCTCGACGTGTTGGCAAAGAATATTGAATTGCCTCAGGTAGATATTGATGACTTTGTTGTGATTATGCTCAGTGGGGCCTATGGATTGAGTTCAAGCCCTCAACAATTTTTGAGTCACCCATCAGCTAAAGAATTAGTGATACCGGTTATTTAAAGTGGAGATCGAATGCAGCATCCAATTGAGAGTAAACCAGAGCCCCTTTCGCACATACAGTGGCTAAGTCAGTCGCAAGCGCAAGAGGCTTATGGAGGCAGCGCGATTCAGTCGTCTCGCCAATTGAGTGGTGGGTTTGTTGTGACAAAACAAACGGATGTTGCTGATATTCTGCAATGGGCTGTAGCGCATGATGCAGCCGTACAACCGATCAGTTCAGGTCGAAATTGGGGCTATGGTTCGGCGCTTCCTGTTGCCGATGAAAAGCCCATCTATATTCTGGATCTATCCAAACTCAAGGCGGTCATTGACTTTGATGAACAGCTTGGACTGGTCACTCTAGAACCCGGAGTCACCCAGGGAGAGCTATTGGAGTGGCTTGAGTCTCGTAACTTTGATTACATGGTGCCGGTGACGGGCGCAGGCCCGAATTGCAGTATTGTTGGGAATGCTATCGAGAGGGGGTATGGCATTACCCCTTATGCCGATCACTTCGCTGCCGTGACTGCTCTGACCGCATATCTGTCGAACGGATCCCTCTATCGCTCAAGTTTGAGTGAACTGGATAGATCAACTCACGTCACCGCAGATAAGTCATTTAAATGGAAGGTTGGGCCTTACCTCGATGGCTTGTTCACGCAATCCAATTTGGGCGTCGTGACTCAAATGACCATCCGTTTAGCAAAGCGTCCAAAAGCTTTTGAAAGTTTCTATGTGCAATTTGCTAACGATACTGACTTGGAAGTCGCAGTGGAGTTATTGCAAGGTATCATGCGCGATTATGAAGGTATTGTTGGTTCTATTAACTTAATGGATAGGCGTCGGATTCTTTCGATGGTTGCCAACAATCCAAATGGGCCTGAACAGCACCAAGTGATGACGGACGAACAATGCCAAGCATTGGCTAAATCCTATCAGGTACCTGCATGGATGCTTGTGGGCTCTATTTACGGAACTCCGGCCGTCGTTAAAGCGGTACGCAAAGATGTTCGCCAGAGAGTTAGAAAGTATGCGTCGCGCACCATTTTTTCTGAAGGTTGGCTATTGAAGTTTGCTCGAGGGTTGCTATCGGTATTGCCGGCATCAGTGATGAAAGATGAAAGGGAACAACTTCAAGCGCTTGCCGAGGGTGTGGAGATCATGTTGGGCAAGCCAAATCAAGTCGCATTGCCTTTAGCGTATTGGCGCAACCCCAAGCATCGTCCTGATAAGAGCAAAGAGCTAAACCCTGCAAAAGATGAATGTGGACTCATGTGGTATGCACCGTTGGTGCCGACCAAGAGCAAGAATATGCGCGAATTTGTGAACATGATTCGCGAAATTTGCCCGCTGTATGGTATTGAGCCCCTGGTGACATTGACCAACCTCCGTTTTGACCTAACCGATAGCACGATTCCAATCTTATTTAATGCGCAAGATGAGAATGCAGTGAAGCAAGCCAAGCTATGTATTGCTGAGTTGGTGGATAGAGGGCTTGACCAAGGCTGTGTGCCTTACCGAATGAATATCGATCAACAAACGGAGTTACTTGATCCAAATGCTGAATGCTGGCAGCTGGTTCAGGGAATTAAAAAAACCATGGATCCGACCAATACGATCTCCCCAAACCGTTACAATCCATAATGTCCCCAAATCAAATCAGTACATTGCTCCCAAATTGAAATTTCATTTTGGGAGTTTTTTTTGCGTGTTAATTGTTATCTAAACTATTAACTTGTGTTGCGCTAGATCTCGTTTCTCATTAACATGCTCCGCTATAACGATAAAAATAATGATTTTTCTAAAAACTTAACTTAGGGATTTGCTGTAATGCGCAAACTTATTTCGCTATCCGTTGCTATGGTTTTGTCTGGACCTGCTCAGGCATTAGATATTTCTGATGATGACTTAAAAGAGAAGGGCTTAGCGGCTGAAGTTGAAGGCGGTTTGACACTGTCTACAGGTAACTCAGAAACCACTAATTTACGTGGTCGTCTTGCGGTTGACTATTTTCTTGAAGACTGGCGTCACTATACGCTGGTTGAAGGAAACAGCTCGCAAGATGATGACAAAACCAGTGCTGAGCGTTATTTCGCGGGCTACAAAGTCGATCGCGATTGGAGTGATGTAAACTATACCTACGCTGGTCTGTCGTATGAAAACGACCGCTTTAATGGTTTTGAAGATCTAGTGACAGTTTCTGCCGGTTATGGTCATCGCTTTAAGTTTGGTGATAACATGAACCTCGATACAGAAATCGGTCCTGGTTACCGTTGGAACAATGCTGGCGAAGGCACTGATGAGTGGATTCTTCGTGGTTCGATGAAGTATTTGTGGGAAATCAGTGATAACAGCAAGTTTACTGAAAATGTATCGGTTAATGCGGGTGATGAAAACACCATTAGCCGTTCTGAAACATCATTAACGACCACCATTATTGGCGAGCTTGCTCTGAAATTGTCATTTACGATGACGCATCAGACGAATCCAGAATTTAATGGTGATGGTACGCGTAAAGATAAGTTAGATACAACAACAGCAGTGACTTTGTTGTACCGCTACTAATTGCTAAGCGTGATTTTAAACATTAAAAAACCAGCGATATTCGCTGGTTTTTTTGTAGGTGAGCGTTGTAAGTCAAGGTTGTTGCGTCACAGAGATCGCCACTGCTTTTTTGTATGTCACAACGACCTGATCACCCACTTCAACTCGCTCTAGGTGCTCCGGATGGCGGCGCACAGGTAAGGTAAACTCTCCCCCTGTTGGGCCTTTGAGGGTGACGGTTTGATTGACCTTATCAATGACCAAAATGTCAGCGATCACTTCAGTGACTTCAGAGGCAGAAATACTTGGCTCTGTGCCTTCCTTAGACATATCGAGCTGTTCTCTGTTTTCGATTCGTGCTGAGCCTTCGCTTGCCTGGACTCGGACTGCAAAGGATTCGGTATATTCGGTAGACACCAGATCGCCGACTCTCAATTGCTCGAAGTTGGAAACTCGAGGAGATGCCACTAAAGTGACTTGTTGTCCGGCTCTTGAGATAGTGAGCGTTCTTGATGGATAGTCGATCCCTACAATTTTAGAGTTTGAAGTGATCGTGTTCGATTGCAATACTTCTGGCTCGATAATGGTTTCACCGGGACTCGGAGCGGTTGCACACGCCGTTAACATGGATGCTATGAAACCTACACAAAGAACCATACAGTTACGATTCATAAATAATCCTTTTCGATAATTTTATAAAGCTAAGACTCGCTTAAGGCTAAACAGTTCAGACAATACTTCCAATCACTTAAAAAGTTTACTGACCACTCAATCAGGGCTTGTAACTCCGATCAATGTAACTATAGTAATTGCGATAGGGGTCTGGTGATTAGACTCAATTTTATTTTAAGGATATGACATGAAATTTTCGTTAATGCCACTGTGCCTTCTGTTGATCAACTCTGTTGCTTGGGCTGACTGGCAGTCGGTGCCAGAAGAGAGCGAAATCAATTTCATTTCAATTAAAAAGGGCAGTGTGGCTGAAACACATCGTTTTGATGCATTCAGTTTGTCGTTTAGTGAGACTGGCAAAGCGAAACTTACTATCGATTTGTCTTCGGTTAATACCGGTATTGATATTCGCAATGAACGTATGAAAGAGGTGTTATTTGAGGTTGCTCAATACCCCTCTGCCACTTTCACGGCAGAAGTTGACGATGTAAAAATGTCAGAATTAATGATTGGTGATCGAATTCAGCGCAATGTAGAAGGTCAATTCACCATGCACGGTAAAACAGTGCCTATGACCATGACGCTAAAAGCGGTAAAACTTGCTGGCGGCGATGTTCTAGTGACCACTGTTGCGCCAGCCATTATCGATGCCAAAAACTTCGACCTCGTGAATGGTATTTTGAAACTTCAAGAGTTAGCGGGTCTGCCAAGCATTGCATCAGCAATTCCAGTGACTTTTGAAATACTCATGCGAAAGCAGTAGCCCCACTGACAACAGGTTTTGGGTAGGCGGGCATTGTGCGTTGCCTCCCAAATTGTTGGTTTGAGCGATGAGGTACCGTTCGCATAGTCAATTGGCCCAAATGACAGAATATGTGGGGCTCTGTTGTTTTCTAAAGAACAGAACGTCTTGGCGTTCAGCACGCGTTGACTTAGGTGCGGATCAGAGGCTCTAAAACATTATTAAAGTATGTCAGACCTTTGTTCGTCATTTGCCAGTTCGCTTCTTCTAATATCATTAATCCCATTCCGGCTTGTTGCTCAAGGTAGGGCAATATTTGTGTGCGGCATTGGCCTGTTCTACGTTCAAACTCTTCAAGTGGCGCGGCACTGGTTAAACGAGCTCGATTCATAAAGTATTCGAAAGCTCGGTCATCATCGGCAACATCGGTCAAACTTATTCGGGGGTTCTTGCTGGGTGTTAAGTAGCTTGCAGGTGAAGCGACCTTAGAGGTTCTGAGTAGCCGTTGACTATCGACAACTGTAATTTTTCCGTGCGCTCCGCAGCCTATGCCCAAGTAATCGCCGAAGGTCCAATAGTTTAGGTTGTGGCTGCATTGATGCCCCGGTTTGCTATAGCCCGAGATCTCATACCGTTCATAGCCTGCCTGAGTCAGCCGTTGATGGCCTTGCTCAAAGATATCGACCAGCACTTCTTCGTCTGGCAGTTTCGGTGGCTTTCGATAGAAGTGAGTATTGGGCTCAAGAGTGAGTTGGTACCAACTAAGGTGTGGAGGAGCAAGCTGAATGGCTTGTGCTAGATCGTCCAAACCATGCTTTAGTTGCTGTTCCGGAAGGCCATGCATCAAGTCAATATTGAAGCTTTGTAAAGGCAGTTGACTCGCTAATTCTATGGCGGTAATTGCTTGGTCTTTGTCGTGTATGCGTCCAAGTAAGTTAAGTTGGCGACTGTGTAAGCTTTGAACTCCGATCGAGATACGAGTAATACCTGCGGCAACAAATCCTGCGAACTTCTCTGCTTCTACTGTTCCTGGGTTGGCTTCCATTGTGATTTCGGCATTATAGGCAAATGCAACGGTGTCTTTGAGGCCGTTGATGAGCCGAGTCATAGCCTTTACGCTCAACAAGCTCGGCGTGCCGCCACCGATGAATACGGTTTGAATTTCACGGCCTTGCACCCACAGTAGGTCCTGTCTTAAATCTGCAAGTAGAGCCTCTACATACTGGAGTTCTGGGATCTCGCCTTTCAATGCGTGGCTATTGAAATCGCAGTATGGACACTTCTCAACGCACCAAGGTATATGAACGTAGAGTGATAACGGTGGAAGCTCTAAATGGACCATAATTCGTGCCTGCTAAACCGGTTGTGGGTTAAGAAAGGCGGGTAATTCAGAGAGCAAGGCGTTTAATGCTTGTCCTCTGTGACTGATCTTATTCTTTTGTTGTTTGGTGATTTCAGCGGCGGTCACTGTCATGTCGCTAGGAATGAAAATGGGATCATATCCAAATCCACCGTCACCAAATGCGATTTGTGCAATATTACCGTTCCATCTGCCTTGGCAAATGAGTGGCGTAGGGTCATCGGCATGACGCATGAAAACCAAAACACAGCGGAATCTTGCAGTACGCTGTTGGGGAGGGACGCCATTTAGAGCGGTGAGAAGTTTTTCAACATTATCGCTGTCTGAGGCTTGCTCGCCAGCGTAGCGTGATGAATAGATACCGGGCTTGCCCTGCAAGCAGTCAACTTCCAAACCCGAGTCATCAGCGATGGCTGATAGGCCGGTGATACGAGCGGCATGGCGTGCCTTGATAATTGCATTTTCAACAAAGGTTGTGCCGGTTTCAGGAACCTCTGGTACATCAAATTCACTTTGCGGAACAATCTCAACATCAAGTGGCGCGAGCATGCTTGCAAGCTCTTTTACTTTGCCTTGGTTACCCGTTGCTAAAACCCATTTCATATCGATTATCCTCCGCACTTTTGTGAGCGACGCATGATACCAGATGGAAGCAGCCTGAACGGGTTAGTTCACATAAAACTTTTTAATGAACTGCACAGGGTATTCGCCTTCGTCGGTTTTAATCACTAAATAAAATCGAAAGGTTTCTTCATTACTGTATTTGAGCTGATCAATGTAATAGACCGCATTGCCTTCGATGATTTCTTTAAATGACAGAGTGACGTTATGCCCGAGTAAGTTTTTTGCCTCTCCCGTGAGTGGTGTTTTTATAGCCGCGTTGGCATTCCGTGTGTCTAATATCGATACGTTGATAACAGCATGATAGCGGCTGCGATTGATTTGATAGGTCTTTGCAATTTCGGGGGTTAGAAATGTGCTTTCAAAAGCTGAGAAATGCACTTCGTAAGGCCCTACCTTTTTCATTTCAGCAGATGCGTTGGGCAGCCAAATCATGAAGCCCATAACGGCAGCAATAATGAGTTTAAAAGCTTTCATGATGTATTCCCCAGCATGTTTTTAGGTGGATTTGAATCTTTAGTATAGAAAAAGCCACGCATTAAGTTGAATCGATGCGTGGCTTATGTGAACCCAAAGAGAGTTGCAATGCGCTCTTATTGGAATATCAACACCTGCAAGAATTGCAGTCCAATCAGCAAAATAACGACTGACAAATCGAGTCCGCCAATGCTGGGTATGACCCGACGAATAGGCGCAAGCATTGGTTCTGTGAGCTGATGCAAGGCGGCTTCAATAGGATTATAGCCCTGACTAACCCAGCTGAGAATTGCTCGAATGACAAGAATCCAGAATAGCATGCTAAATATTTGTTTTAGAAGCGTTATTCCAGCACCCACCACAATGACTTGAACGTCCGGCGCGTAGCCAGAAACGGTGAGTAATAACGCAACTTTTGCACAAGCAATGACATATGCAAACAACACAGAGGCGGTATCGACGTTGCCCAAAGGTGGAATCACTCGACGTAATGGGCCCACAACAGGGTGGGTTAATTTCACCACGAACTGACTGAGCGGATTGTAAAAATCAGCCTTTACTAACTGCATCCAGATACGCAGAAGCACGACCATCAAATACAAATTGAATACAGTATCAATCAAAAAGCCTAAGGCTGATTGGTTTGCCATATGAAACATTCCTTCATCAATTTAGAGTAATTTTTCCATCTCTTCAGCACGCGCAACACAAGCTTGCATGGCCTGATCGACCAAACCGGCTAAGTCGCCATTTTCAAAGGTTGCCACGGCTTGCGCTGTGGTGCCACCTTTAGATGTAACTTGTTGTGTTAATTCAGTCAGAGTTTTATCGCTTTGGTGAGCTGCAAGTTGGCTTGAACCGATGGCGGCTTGCTCTACCAATTTGCGTGCTGTTTGAGAATCCATGCCCATGCCTTCTAAACTTTTCTGCATGGCATTCATAAACATAAAGAAGTAAGCCGGTGAGCTTCCGGCCGCAGCGATCACTTGGTTAATTTCAGCCTCTTGTGATACCCAAGCGGTTTTTCCTACTGCTGCCATTAAAGAATCAGCGAGATTTTTGTCGGCATCACTTGTATCGATTTGGGCAAACAAGCCCGTCATGCCTAAGCCAATTAAGCTGGGAGTGTTGGGCATTGTTCTAACAATACGCTTGGCACCATTAAGCATGCTTTGTAAGCGAGCAATGCTTATTCCCGCGGCAACTGAGACGAATAACTTTTGATCGAATCCAGCAACCTCTGTGGTTAATGGTTTCAGCATGTCTTCCATCATTTGAGGTTTGACTGCTAAAACAACAACATCAGCGTCAGCAACGGCTTCAGCATTGTTGGTGCTGACGTGTAAGGTCGGAAACTCCTGCTTTAGGGCGTCGAGCTTACCTTGGCTGCGGTTGCTGACTCGAATTCTATCGGCAGGGTGACCTTGCTTGATGAGGCCTTTGAAAATTGCGCTGGCCATGTTGCCCGCGCCAATAAATGTCACGATTGGATACAAGATTAAGATTCCTTTTTAGGTTGGCGTTGGCCAAATATAGCGGTGCCGATACGAACCATGGTGCTGCCATGCTGAATTGCAAGTTCGAGGTCTTGGCTCATTCCCATCGACAGTGTATCGACCGATGGGTGCTCGGCCTTCAGTGCATTAAATAACGAGCGCATGGTAGCAAATTGTTCGGTTAAACGTTGGGTATCGTTGGTATTTTCCACGATGGCCATCAGGCCGCGCAATGACAGGTTTGGCAGGGTTTCTATTTGACTCACCAGTTGAGGTAATTGTTCGATACTCACACCCGCTTTTTGATCTTCCTGACTGACATTCACTTGAATACAAATATTTAAAGCTGGGAGGCTTGAGGGGCGTTGGTCATTTAGCCGTTGGGCAATTTTGTCTCGGCTTATGGTGTGAACCCAAGCCATGTGCTCTGCAAGGCCTTTGGTTTTGTTGGATTGTATGGGACCAATAAAATGCCAGTTTAGCTCCAAATGAGATAAACGTTGTGCTTTTTCGATGGCTTCTTGACTATAGTTTTCACCAAAATCGAGTTGACCTAATGCGGCGACTTGCTCAATTTCCGAAACCGGTTTGGTTTTTGACACTGCCAGCATCTTGACAGAGTTTGGGGCTCGGCCAAATTTTTGGGCAGCAAATTGAACTTGGTCGTTTGCAGCAGCGAATCGCTCTGTTAGGGTTTGCATAATTTCGTAAAGGCTAACCATTTGGAGTTATTGGCCATGGATATTACCGAACTTTTAGAATTTAGTGTAAAGCATAATGCATCTGATCTGCATTTAAGTGCTGATATGCCTCCGCTTATTCGCGTTGATGGCGACGTACGCAAACTAAATGTTGCGCCGTTAGATCACAAATCAGTACATGCGCTGATCTACGATATTATGAATGACAAGCAACGTCGCGATTATGAAGAGCAACTCGAAAGTGACTTTTCATTTGAAGTGCCAGGACTGGCACGCTTTCGTGTCAATGCATTTGTGACCAACCGAGGCGCAGCTGCGGTATTCCGAACCATTCCATCTAAAGTCTTAAGCTTGGAGGAGCTCGGAGCGCCCGATGTGTTCCGTTCTATCTCGGACAAACCAAGAGGGTTGGTGCTGGTGACGGGACCCACGGGTTCGGGTAAAAGTACCACGCTTGCAGCGATGGTAGACTATGTCAATCAACATCGGAATGATCATATTCTGACCATTGAAGATCCGATTGAATTTGTTCATGAGAACAAGAAATCGCTCATTAACCAACGCGAAGTTCATCGAGATACGCACAGCTTTAGTAATGCGTTGCGCTCGGCATTGCGTGAAGATCCCGATGTGATTCTGGTAGGGGAAATGCGCGATTTGGAAACGATTCGTTTGGCGATGACAGCAGCAGAAACTGGGCATTTGGTGTTTGGCACTTTGCACACCACCTCCGCTCCTAAAACGATCGACCGAATTATTGATGTGTTTCCAGCCGAAGAAAAATCAATGGTGCGTTCCATGCTATCTGAATCACTTCAGGCGGTGATTTCTCAAACGCTGTTAAAACGCAATGGTGGTGGTCGAGTGGCGGCTCATGAAATCATGATTGCCACCCCTGCGATTCGAAACCTGATTCGGGAAGATAAAATTGCTCAAATGTATTCCGTGATTCAAACGGGAATGGCATTGGGTATGCAAACTTTAGATCAATGCCTTCAGGATTTGATGAATCGTGGGTTGGTTGCTCGCGAGGAAGTGATGAAGAAGTCTGCTGGCAAGCAAACCATATAAGGAATCACCATGGAACTGTTGAGACCCTATTTGCAACAAATGGTCGAGCGCAAAGGCTCTGATTTATTTGTGACCGTAGGTGTGCCGGTTAGCGTGAAAGCACATGGCTCTTTAGCGGCATTGGATCAAAATAAACTGAGCTCAGAAGATGCAGAGCGTCTTGTTCATGACACCATGAACGACACACAACGCGCCGAGTTTGAAGTAACCCATGAGTGCAACTTTGCTATTGCTTTGAATGATGTAGGGCGTTTCCGTGTGAATGTGTTTTGCCAGCGAGAGCACTTGGGGATGGTGATCCGCAGAATTGAAACCAAAATTCCCGATGCTGATGAATTGCAACTTCCGCCGATTCTAAAAGATGTGATTTTGTCTAAACGTGGCCTATTTTTATTTGTGGGCGGAACTGGAACGGGCAAATCTACATCGCTTGCGGCCTTGCTGGGTTTTCGAAACCTAAAAACATCGGGTCACATTCTAACCATTGAAGATCCGATTGAGTTTGTGCATGAGCATCGCCAGTGCATTATCACGCAGCGCGAAGTGGGCATTGATACTCCGAGCTTTGATTCGGCTTTGAAGAATAGTTTACGTCAAGCGCCGGACGTGATTATGCTGGGCGAAATTCGCACCTCCGAAACCATGGAGTACGCGCTATCGTTTGCTGAAACAGGGCACCTTTGTATTGCTACATTGCATGCCAATAATGCTAACCAAGCATTGGACAGAATGTTGCATTTGGTTCCGAAAGAAATGCAGGACCAACTGCTGTTCGACTTATCGTTGAACCTAAAAGCTATTGTGGCTCAGCAATTGGTGCCAACAAAAGATGGAAGTGGCCGTAAAGCCGCGATTGAAGTGTTGATCAACACGCCGCATGTGTCGGACTTAATTCGTCGTGGAGAAGTGCATCGCATCAAAGAAACCATGTCGAAGTCGAAAGAGCAAGGAATGCAAACCTTTGATCAGGCCTTGTATGAGTTGTTTAAACGTGGCGACATTACCTATGCCGATGCTTTGCATGCGGCCGATTCAGCGAATGACTTAAGGTTGATGATCAAATTGGCCGATGAAAAAGAGGGCAAAGGAGGCGTGCTCGATGGCGTATCCATTGATATGGATTAACTTCTGAACGTTGGTATATTGTGAGTGATTCGCCGCTATGAATCACTCATCTCTCAAATTCTTTAATCACTTTCTCTTTCATTGAACACAATTTGTTAAACTGGTGGGCAACTTATTCTCAGTGAATACGCTGCTGTATGATTGCGCTTCTTATTAACCAAGGCACATACGTGCTTTTGCCGATCTTGTGTATTTCTCTGTTGGGGAACTATGGTTCCGTTTCAGATATTGCAAGTTTTTCGGTTGCTTCGGCAATTGCTGCTCCAATTGCGCTACTCGTTGCTGTGCCTCATAAAAATTCCGCATTAACCATTCGCGGAGTTTCTATTTCCGGCTTTTTATCCATACGTTTATTGATAATCGCATTCGCGATTTTACTGCTGTTACTGTGTGCCAGTATTATGCCAGCTGCCGTCGTTGGCGCGACCGTATTGCTGTTGAAACTTTCGGAGTTGATTGGAGATGTAGTCACCGTTCAGCACGTTAAACGTCAGCCTCACGACAATGCGCCAGGTGACAAAACCTTGTTGCTCTACAGTGTATTCAAGCTTTTGTTGTTGGCGCCGTTTATCTATCTTGCCTCGCTTGGTTTTTTTGTTGAAGGTCTTCAATTCTTGGCCATTGTGTGGGTCGTTTTAGCATGGCGTATGTCTGGCCAAAAATTTGATTTCAAGGCGGCGAGCGAAAGCGCCAACAAAACGCTTGCGCCGTCTTTGATGGCGGGCATTACCGCGGTATTGCTGGCGGTTCAAATCAACATGCCTAAATATTTGATGGATGTAACCGAACATTCTGAGGCCATTGCAATATTTACCTGCTCTGCATTTATCGGTATGGGCGGTGTATTGTTAGTGAACCTTGTGTGTTTAAAGGATCTTCGAAATTTCTCCATTCGATTGCAGCAAGGCGATTTTCGAGTGATTGGCGACTTTAGTATCAAGGTATTTATGGCTTCAGGCTTATATGCAGCCTTATGTATGATATTGGCTTATGGTGACATCGCTGCTTTTTACATGCGTTTATTTGGGCTTGATTGGTCGGCTTATGAATCTTTGCATTGGGTCTATTACGCAGCCTTAGCTGCTTCAGTTTTTCAAGTTGCCGCGTCAGCAGGTAACCACTATTTAATGGCCGCTAATCGGTATGATTATCCGGCCATATTCAATAGCACCATGGTGTTGCTATCACTCGTGTTATGTTTAACGGGTTTTAAGCTCTATGGGCTAGAGGGACTGTTTGTTGGTTTTGGTTTGGTGTACGTGATTCAAGCCATTGGTGTTTTTGGCCTGTTTCGGTCACTTGTCCGATATAAGCTGGTGGTACCTCGGCGTTAAACATCGAGGGCCGAGTCGACAATAGAGTCGAGATTGTTATTATGAAACGCACTGCCGGCGACGAACAACAGGATGTCGTAGCCATATATAGTTGGAGTAACTGAGTGATTAAACGCATTTTTGATGTCGTTGTGACCGTCCTAATGGTTCTGACATTGTGGCCTGTGATGATTGTGTTGGCGCTGCTCATTCGCTACAAATTGGGTGGACCCATTCTCTTTTGTCAGGTGCGTCCGGGGCTCAACGGCCAGCCTTTTAAAATGTATAAGTTTCGAAGTATGACTGATGAAAGAGATGAAAACGGTGAATTGTTGCCAGACAGCGTTCGTCTCACGTCATTTGGTAAATTGCTTCGGGCGTCAAGTTTGGACGAGTTGCCGGAATTATGGAATGTGCTGAAAGGCGAAATGAGTCTCGTTGGCCCGCGCCCTCTGCTAATGGAATATTTGCCGCTATACAGCACCGAACAAATGCGCCGACATGAAGTTCGCCCCGGTATTACTGGATGGGCTCAAGTGAATGGTAGAAATGCGATCTCATGGCAACAGAAGTTCGAGCTTGATGTGTGGTACGTTGGCCATCAAACCTTATGGCTCGATCTTAAAGTTTTGTTTCTTACCGCGTACAAGATTGTGAAGCGCTCTGACATTAGTAGTGACACATCTGCGACTATGGAGAAGTTCGAGGGCAACCGATAATGCGATTAGTGATTCTAGGTGCCGGGGGGCATGGCAAAGTTGTATTGGATGTTGCCCAACAAATAGGGCGTTATTCAGAATATATCTTTTTGGATGATTTCCACCCTGTCGGCAGTTTGGTTGCGAATACTGAAGTGGTTGGAACATTGGATTCGTTTAAACAATTCGAGTCCAACAGTGAGTTCTTTATTGCTATGGGTCGTTGCCAAAGTCGAGAAATTTGGTATCAAAAATTGGACGTGGCTGGTTTGCCACTAGCCACTTTGGTGCACCCATCAGCGGTGATCTCACCATCAGTGACGTTAGAGCGAGGTGTTTTAGTGTGTGCGGGAGTGGTAGTAAACCCTCATGCTCAAATTGGGCTCTGTACCATTTTAAACACAGCATGCTCGGTTGATCATGATTGCGTCATTGGAGACTTCAGCATTATTTGCCCAGGCGTGTCTCTTGCGGGAGCTGTCTCTATCGGCCCGCGTTGCTGGATTGGAATCGGCTCCACCATTATTCAACAAGTCAACGTGGCTAGCGATTGTGTGCTTGGCGCTGGCGCAGTACTTTTACACTCCACAGAATCACATCAAACATTAGTTGGCGTGCCAGCTAAAGCAATTCAACAAGGGAACGTCAATGCTTAATACACCTTATTCGCCGTGGCCAAGCTTTACTCAAGAAGAAGCCGATGCTGTACAACGAGTACTGCTGTCTAACAAAGTCAATTATTGGACAGGGCAAGAAGGGCGGGAGTTTGAGAAAGAGTTTGCAGCATTCAGTGATTGTAAATATGCCGTAGCGGTAGCGAATGGAACAGTTGCACTCGATTTAGCGTTTCATGCGATAGGGTTGGGTGAAGGAGACGAAGTCATTGTGACGTCAAGAACGTTTTTGGCGTCAGTGAGTTCCATTGTAAACGCTGGCGCAATTCCTGTGTTTGCTGATGTCGATCGGCAGAGTCAAAACATCACAGCCGACACTATTCGGCCGCATATCACAGAAAAGACCAAGGCGATTGTTTGTGTTCACTTAGCCGGTTGGCCTTGTGATATGGATGAGATCTTAGCGCTTGCAAAACCGTACGAGATTAAAGTGGTTGAAGACTGCGCACAAGCGCATGGAGCGAAATACAAAGGTCGTTCAGTGGGTGGTTTAGGGCATATAGCAGCGTGGTCTTTTTGCCAAGACAAAATCATGTCGACGGGCGGTGAAGGCGGTATTGTGACAACCAATGATGAAGCCTTATGGAAAAGAGCGTGGGCGTTTAAAGATCATGGCAAAAGCTTTGATAAAGTTTACAACACACAACACCCGCCAGGCTTTCGTTGGTTGCACGATTCATTTGGTACCAATTGGCGGTTGACCGAAATGCAATCTGCCATTGGACGAATACAATTAAAACGAATGCCACAATGGACTTCAATCCGGCAGCGCCATGCCAAGGCTTTAAATGACGCGTTAAAACAATTTGAATTTATTCGAATTCCAGATCTACCAGATGACATTGAGCACGCGTGCTACAAACATTATGTGTTTGTTGAACCATCGAAACTATCGACACAATACAGCCGAGACCAATTAATGGCAGAGTTGAATGAAGCTGGGGTGCCCACGTTCTCGGGGTCGTGTTCAGAAGTGTATCTTGAAGATGCATTTGCAGGGAGTCATTTGCAGCCGGAACAGCGTTTGAAAATGGCACAGGAACTGGGCGAAACGAGTTTAATGTTTCTTGTTCATCCCACGTTAGAAGACTGCGAAATAGGGAAGTTTTGCGATGGGATCAAACAAGTTCTGACAAAAGTTAGTCCTTAGTCAAATTCTTGACTGTACGGTTGTTGTTAAAAAGTAACCAAAATGTTAGATTTGGATTAAAGATCGTGAACAGTTGTACCTATGATCATAACTAATTACTTAGATAAAATGCCACGCAAAGCGAAGCAGGTGGTCGTAATTGCATACGATGCCTTTGCAATGGCATTGTCTTTTGTTGGCGCTTTTTGGTTGCGTCTGGGGTGGGATTCCTCAAATCTTCATTCCGATCAGCTCATTGTTTTAATGACATCGATTGTCATTGCGCTGGGTATTTCGTCTTTTTCAGGCGTATACCGAGCGGTAACACGCTTTATGACAGGTTCCGTATGGCTTTTAACCATTATGTCTGTCGTTATCGCATCCGCTTATATGCATGCTGTGAGTGTGTTTGCTGACGTATTTATTCCACGATCAATTCCAATCGTATTTGGTGCTTTCTCGGTTTGTTTACTGAGCATTCCCCGTGGTTTGTTGAGTTTAACGTTTGTTCAAAACAAAACTCTCAACAAAGAGAAGGTGGTTATCTTTGGTGTAGGTTCGGCTGGCCGCCAACTCGTTAACGCCCTTAATTCAGGGCGAGATTATCATCCCGTTGCATTTATTGATGAAAAACAACGTTTTGTGGGGTCGTCAGTACTCGGATTGCATGTATACGGCTTCGAGCAGTTGGAAAAGCTCAAACGCCATCATGGCCACATTAAAATACTATTGGCTTTGCCAAGCACCACAGCAGAGCGTCGGCGTGATCTGATCAACAAGATCGAACCATTTGCGCTAGAAGTACTCCAAGTGCCTCATTTAACTGACATCGTCAGTGGTAAGCATCGTATTGATGATTTGCGCCATGTTGATGTGGTGGAAGTGTTGGGCCGTGAACAGGTGCAACCGATACAGGACCTATTTGAGCGAAATATTCGTAACAAGGTTGTTATGGTGACCGGGGCGGGAGGTTCAATTGGGTCTGAATTATGCCGCCAGGTGATTGACCAAAAACCTAGGGTTCTTATTTTCTTCGAATTGTCTGAGTTCAATCTTTATAAAATTGATGCTGAGCTAGCTCAAAAAGCAAAAGCTCAGGGCACTAAACTAGTCCCCGTATTGGGCTCGGTATTAGATCAAACACTGGTTCGCGAAGTGATGAAGCAAAACCGTGTGGACACTGTTTACCATGCGGCAGCCTATAAGCATGTGCCAATTGTTGAAGCCAACGTGATGTCGGGCGTCAACAATAATGTATTTGGAACTAAAACAGCGGCAGAGGCAGCGATTGAATGTAACGTCGAAACATTCGTGCTGGTCTCAACGGATAAAGCGGTGCGGCCTACCAATGTCATGGGGGCGAGCAAACGATTTGCTGAATTGGTGCTTCAGGCACTTGCCGAGGGAAAACACAATACTCGTTTTGTGATGGTTCGATTCGGCAATGTATTAGATTCGAGCGGTTCTGTGATGCCATTGTTTAAGAAACAAATTGAGAACGGCGGTCCAATTACGGTCACACATCCCGATATTATTCGTTATTTCATGACGATTCCCGAAGCCGCGCAATTGGTGATTCAAGCTGGTGCGATGGGCAGCGGTGGCAACGTGTATGTGTTGGATATGGGCAATCCGGTGAAGATTGTTGAGTTAGCCTACAAGATGACTCACCTGATGGGCTTGTCTGTTAAGGATGAGAAGAATACCAGCGGCGACATTGAAGTGAAGTTTACCGGGTTAAGGCCGGGTGAAAAGCTTTATGAAGAGCTGCTTATTGGCGATGATACGATTGACACCAAGCATCCTCGAATCATGTCGGCGAATGAATTTTCATTGCCTTTGTCACAAACATTACCTTTACTGGATAAATTATCGGCGGCTATTTTGCGTCATGATAGTCGAGCCGTGAAGCGCGTGTTACTCGAAGCTCCTTTAGCATATGACCCATCAGAGCCGGTAATGACGTTAGTTTCCAGTGCAGATGACAAGTTAGCGGCGGTTAATTAACCAATCAGTACAAGGTTTTAAATAAAAGGCTTTACCTTTTGATCGAGTGCGTTATAATCCTGCTCGCTTATCTAGGGGCGTAGTTCCAATTGGTAGAACAGCGGTCTCCAAAACCGATGGTTGGGGGTTCGAATCCCTCCGCCCCTGCCAAATTTAAGTAGACCCGGCCTTGCGCCGGGTTTCTTGTATCTACACCATATAAATTTCTTCTTTATTGAATCCGATCGCCCTATATTAGTGCAATACCTATTGATTCTAATAATTCCCGCCGTTATCTTGGTGCATTGTGTTGGTGCGTTTTTAATTATTATTCATTTAAAACAGGTGGTTATATTTTTGGCCTGCTCTTTGCTGAGTCATTGTGTAAGAAGTTAATTGATAAAAGCTCTGCAACGAGTTTTTACAAATTGCCCATAACAATGCAATGAAGCATTAGAGAATATAGTGGCTATGCAAGAAGAACAGTCTGTCATCAAAATTATGTTGGTTGATGATCAAGTTGAACGAGCGGCGCTTGTTGAAGCAACGCTAATTGACAACAACTTTGATGTTGTTGCCAATCTACCCAACGCCTCTGGATTACTTCATCAAATCGGTCTGCATATGCCAGATATCGTCTTGATGGAGTTGGACTCTCCCGATAGAGATATTTTAGAAAGCCTTGCGTTCGTCAATAACCATCATCCCATTCCTGTTGTGATGTTTTCAGAAGACGACAGTCAGCAATTTATGCAACAGGCGGTAGAAGCAGGAGTGAGTGCGTATATGACTCATGCCATTGACCCAAATAAAGTGAAAACTGCGATTGATCTCGCCATGGTGCAGTTTAGACAGCATCAGGCACTTAAGCAGGCACTGATAGATAGTAAAGCCGAACTTGAAGTTCGAAAACGTATTGAGCGAGCAAAAGGCTTGTTGATGGCAACGCAGAAACTAACCGAGCAGCAAGCTCATAAACATTTACGTGATTTAGCCATGAGAGAACGCTGGAGGCTGGAGCAAGCTGCAGACAAGTTAATTGAAAACTTACTGCCGAAAACTTCAGATGTTGAAACTACAAAGGAGGTTGGGTGTGAGCGTTAATCCGTCCATTAAGTTGGGTTTTGTTCGTTTGATTGATAGCGCCCCACTCATTGTTGCTGAGCAATTAGGCTTGTATAAACACCATAATCTTAACGTTGAATTACAACGTGAACGATCATGGGCTGCTATTCGAGACAAGTTGGTTGCGGGTACTATTAGTGGCGCGCAGTTGCTCGCGCCATTGGGAATAGCCATTCATTCCGGACTGATGGGGCATAAGAAAAAGCTCGATATGAGCCTAAGCCTTGGTTGTAATGGCAATGCCATATCCATGTCTTCACGCTGCTGTGCTCAGGTGAGAGCGCTGGGTGGGGAACTTGGCAGCAATCCTATGGTCAATGCTCAGAGCTTTGGGGAATGGGTTCGACATCGAAAACAACCGATTGTGCTGGCAACAGTACACCCATATTCAGTCCATACCTTTCAATTACATGCTTGGTTACGCTATGCAGGCCTTAATCCCGAGACGGATCTGCAGATTGTAACTTTACCGCCTGAACAAATGGTGGATAGTTTAATAAGTGGCCAAATTGAAGGGTTTTGCGTTGGATCGCCATGGAGTTCTGTAGCGGTTCAGAAAGGGGTTGCGGAGATTGTTGCTACAGGCGCACAGCTATGGAGTCAAACACCTGAAAAAGTACTAGGTATGTCACAAGCTTGGGTGGATGAAAACCCAGAAACATACGAACGTTTACTTGCCGCAGTGCTTGGGGCTTGTGCTTGGTTGTCTGATCCGAGTAACAATGACAAAGCCGTTGCGATGTTGGCCCGTCAGGAATATTTAGACTTGTCACCGGCGGCATTAAAGCCTGCAATTTCTGGGCAGCTAGTGCTTAATCGTTTGGGTGAGGAAATACTTGTTCCTAATTTTCACGAATTTTATGGCCGCTTGGCCAATCAATTGTCGGAGATACAGCAGCAATGGTTGCTCACGCACATGCACAGTTGCGTAGCTCCTCATAAACTTACGCTGAAAGACATCGAGAGTTGTTTTAAAAGTGGCTCATTAGCGCAAGCCGAGAAGTTATCGGGAAGTGCTTTACCTGCAATAGCAGGACACAAAATGCCAATGTTAGTCACTATGCAGTAATACGAGTTAAAGGTTTTAGCAATGAAAGGTTTTGTTAGTTTAGTTGGAGCTGGTCCGGGTGACCCTGATTTGATTACCGTAAAAGCATTAAAAGCGATACAAACAGCAGATGTGATCGTTTATGACCGCTTGTCGGCTCCTGAGTTGTTAGAGCATGCAAAACCTGACAGCCAGCACATATACGTAGGGAAAGCGAAGGGGTGTAAGCAAATGTCGCAAAAAGACATTAATCGCTTGTTGGTAACGCTTGCACAGCAACCACGCCGAATTGTTCGCCTGAAAGGCGGTGATCCTTTTGTGTTTGGCCGTGGCGGGGAAGAAATGATGTCTCTGCGAGAAGCTTCGATTGAATACGAAGTGATTCCTGGAATTACCGCCGCAAGTGGTTGTGCTGCCTCGTGCGGTATTCCTTTAACTCACCGTGAAGTGGCGCGAGCAGTCACCTTATTAACGGCACATGGCAGTGATGGAAAACTCCCAGAACAATGGCATGCGTTGGTCCGCCACGATCACACGTTAGTGATTTATATGGGGTTGAGCAAGTTAGCCACTATTACTCAAACATTAGTGCAGCAGGGGCAATCTCCAGATATGCCAATTGCAGTGATCAGCCAAGGCAGCACGCCTCAGCAGCAAACGGTGATCGGTACCCTAAATAACGTGGCACAACGCGTATCGGACGCAGAGCTACCTTCGCCAGCACTGATCATGATTGGTGAATCAGTATTGTTTGCCGAGCATCTTGAGCAGGTGTCTTCTGAGTGTACGCATCAAGTCGCGTGATTCCACTTGCGTGCTGCATTCGGTATGATGGGTGAATTCCACTTCACCCTTGTAACTATTATGAATCAATCTCAATGGCAATTGCTTGATGCGATGGGGGTGAGTAGCTGGCAGCGTAAAGCTGCTGGTGAACTATTGTGCCCCGCAAGTATTCAGACGAATACACCCAGATCGTCGGATTTGATGATTGCAGTTATAGCACCGAAAGACGATTGGGTTTCGGGCCAATTGCTCTTTAAATCAATTGCCAATGCGATTGATTTACCACTTACCAATTTTCGTTACTTCCACGCCATTGAAGACTTACTTCAACACACTTGTAATGAGTTTGACGTGATTTGGTTGGTAGGGAACAAAGCCACTTCAAACTTGCCTTCTAGTTGCAAAATCGTCGAATCTGAATCATTTTCGGTTATGCAACAAAACAGGCAAGCCAAAGGAGCGCTTTGGAATCAAATCAAAGAATTTAGACGTGACGCCTGACCCTTCATTTCGACATTACAACGCATCAGATATTGATCAAATCGCAGCGATAGAGGAGCGGGTACAAGTCACGCCTTGGCCACGCAGTATGTTTATCGAGCCGCTGGAGTATCATCGTTACTTTGGTTTTGTGCTTGAGTGTGAGACAGAGATTGTTGGATTCTATATTGCTGAATTTATTGCAGGAGAAGCGACCTTACATAATGTGGCGGTGAAACCTGCTTTTCAAGGACGCGGGTTGGGCAAACATTTATTGCAGCATTTGATAGAGCAGTGCCGTGACAGAAAAGCGGAGCAGCTTTTTTTGGAAGTTCGAGAAAGCAACACTACAGCTCGTGGACTATACGAATCATTTGGTTTTGAGCAGGTCGGATTGCGCAAAGACTACTACCGAGCTGCTTGGGGCAAGGAGAACGGCTTAGTGTTAGCAAAGGCTTTCTAGCTTTTAAGCGGGGTGCTTTACTCTTGTGTATTGCAATCTAATTGTCATAGTCACATGACAGTCTGAAGTAATATTCTCATTTCGCATGATTGACTTATGTTACTCAGATTTACACTTCTAATCCTCTTACTTCCTTTATTCCAAGGCTGTTCAAGCATCGCTCGCGGCATTACAGAAGCTGTACTGGAGCAAGACAATGTTGAGTACCAACGCAAGTGTCAAGTGTTTGGACGACCTTTTGAAGGGCTTGAGAAGGCTTGGTCAAACCAACAACCTGATGAAATCCGTGAGTTACGATTGCTGGTGGTTCATGGCGCAGGTAATTATCGCAGTGGTTATGCTGATGCGATGAATTATTCTATCGCAGAGCGGCTTGGTTTAACGCGAGTCGATGCGAGGCCGTTGAGCATTGATTTACCTCAGGGAAAAAGCCTCGGGGTTGAATATCCATCGGCTAAAGTCGCAGTGACTCGTTTTCGTAATGCGCAAAATAATCGGCAACTGTTGGTCTTTGAATTGAGCTATGTTGATATTACTCGCCAAGATAAGATGCAATTGGCATTTGATGAATCGTCAGCCATGACAAATCAGCGTGTGGCCGTAAATAAACAACTGAAAGAAATGCTGAATATGCATGCTTCCGATCCTATGATTTATTTGGGTCCCACAGGAGACTTAATTCGAGGGGCGGTCAGTCAGACCATGTGCATGATGCTGCGTGCAGATTGGAATCAACTGACGTCTCAACAAGCCGTGCCTTGCGATGAAAATTACCAACATAAGCTACCTGATAATACCCACTATGCCATCGTTACTCATAGTATGGGGAGTCGAGTTGTAATTGATGTCCTTCAAGACAACGCAGAGACTTCCGTCAATAAAGCATCGTTTGAGCCTCTATTTAAAGAACGACGGCTGCCTGTTTTTATGCTGTCGAATCAGTTGCAGTTGATGCAGCTAGGCCGCACAGCTCCCAATGAGTTCCATCAAGAGCGAGATTACTGTTCAGCTCATTCGGCTGATTTTGATAAGCGCTTAGTGAGAGATTTAGAACTTATCTCGATTACCGATCCCAATGATATTTTTAGCTACACGGTGCCACAATCATTTGTTGATGAATTTGTTGATGCTCGATTGTGTCCATCACTTATTAACGTGGTCACTCAGGTTGCGGTTCCTATCAACATTCTGGGAATGACTGAATTGGCAGAACCTATGACAGCCCATAAAGGTTACTTTTCAGATACGAAGGTTTTGGATGTGATTGCTTTTGGATTGAATGGCGCATTGTTGAATTCAGAAGGACATGCGAGCTGCCGATGGAACGATGTGGTTGAAGACTAATTGGCAGCACACAAAGGTGTTCTGACGTAGCAGTAAAAAATATTAGAAAATTTAGTGCTATGATGCTGAAAGCTATCAAGATAGAGCCTAGATTGGCTTATTTTTGAACAGTTTAGCCTTATGAAGTTAGAGAATAGCGAATGCTTTAACAAATCCACACTATATTCATAACAAAAAGCACCAATATGAACTAAATTTCTATGGCATATAGAATTTTTTGCATTATTAGCCGTGAATAGATGAAGCGCGAGAGGACCATGGAATGAAATATTGGTTAGCCAGAGTTGGCTGCTTAGTGATGGCGTTAAACTTGTTGGGGTGTAGTGATGACCCGCAAGTCGAAACTAAGGAAATAGTTCGGCCTGTCAAACTGTATACAGTTGAACTGGACGATATAGTTGTTCATCAATTTCCTGGAGAAGTGCAAGCCAGTGATCAAGCTGTACTTGCTTTTCGAGTGCCAGGACAAATTGCCAAATATCATGTTTTATCGGGTGAGCAAGTTGAAGCGGGTCAGTTGTTAGTTGAGTTGGACAATACGACTTACCAGTTAGAGTCTGACAATGCACAAGCTGCTTACGAACTTGCGCAAGTCCAACATTCACGTGCTAAGGCCTTAGTGAAAGACTTTTTAATCTCTCAACAAGACTTTGATCAGTCAAAAGCCGATCTATTAGTGGCGGAAGCAAATTTAGACAACGCAAAGTCGCAAGTCGATTATTGCCGTCTGTATTCACCGTATAACGGTGTCGTGGCTAATACCTATCACGAAAATTTTGAATATGTACAAGCCCAGCTTCCAGTATTGTCTGTGCATACGGATGCCAATGTTGATGTGATTGTGCAAGTTCCAGAACGTGTTTTTGAGATCATTTCTCGGACACGTCAAGCCAATAATGACGAGAAAGTCGAAAGCGATATTCAAGTTCAATTTCCTGCTATCCCAACAGAAACATACAAAGCAACGGTGAAAGAAGTGAGTACGGTCGCTGATCCTGACACTGCATCGTTTGCAGTAACGCTGACACTTCCCGACCCCGGCTCTATTAATTTATATGCAGGGATGTCTGCAGCTGTGACCGCGTCGCTGGCAACTGGCGATCGGGTGCGGACTCCGAAGTTACCGGAGAACAGCACCTTTGAAGTCGAGGGTAAAGATTATGTTTGGGTTGTTGATTCTTCCACTCAGCGCATTAGTCAGCGTCAAGTTAGCTTGAACGATGAAGGAGGGCTGGTTTCTGGTCTCAAACATGGTGAGGTTATCGTCGAAACCGGTACGCAAGAATTAAAAGATGGCCAAGTGGTGAAGCATTGGGTCAAGGAACGAGGGCTATAACACATGAAAAAAGCAATTTTTTGGGGAGCATTGTGCACCTCTTGTTTAGGCTTAATGGCTTGTTCCGATGCGCCTGAACACGTCGTCAAAGCGCCTTTGGTTGAAGTGATTCAACTGCCCCAACGAAATAATAGTGATGTCCAAACATTTCCAGCTGTTGTTCGGGCAAAAGATTTAACGCATTTAGGATTCCGAATTTCTGGAGAGATCGCCACGCTTCCGGTTAAAAATGGTCAGCAAGTGAAACAAGGAGAGGTATTGGCAACCTTGGACGCAACCAATTACACCCTCGCTGTCCAAGATCGCAAGGCCAAAGTTGATTTAAGCAAAGTGCAAATGGAGCGCTCTAAAGTCATGGTTGCTCAAGGCAATATGGCCAAGAGTATGTATGACGAGCTTGAAGCTCAATATCGTATGGCTCTTGCAGAATATAACATTGCAAAGACTAATCTTGCTTATGTAGATTTGGTCGCACCGTTTGACGGCATTATCTCCAAGGTTGTGCTGGAAAATCACGAAACAGTTCAGCCTGGAGCGAGTGTTGTTGAGATGCATCGCATTGATAAAGTTGAACTGTCCATTGATTTACCAGATTACGTTGTTGCCACCGCTCGCCGATCTGAAGATGAAACTGAAAACCGTAGTTTGGACATTGATGTGACACTCGATAGCTATCGGGGAGAAACTTTCAAGGCAAAATACATTGAACATACTGCGGAGCAATCTGCAACGGAGAAAACCTACAAGCTGATCTTAGAGATGCCGCTGCTCACTAACAAACCTGCACTGCAAGGAATGGCGGGCAGTATTGAATTAGATATGAGCCGCTTAAACCTTCAGTTTAAAGAAAACTTTCTGGTGCCAGGCGAAGCAGTGTTGGTGCCAGATTCAATTGATCTAACGACTGGAAAACGTGTGCTTTGGCGCTTAAAACCAGATAATACCGTAGAGCAGATTAGTGTCATTGTTGGTGGTGTTAAAGGTAAATTGTTAGAAGTCAGTGGTGACTTGACCGAGGGCGATATGATCATCACTCGAGGACAAAATTATTTGGTAGATGGGATGCAAGTAATCGTTAAAAAGGAAGGGAGTGACGCATCATGAGTGTAGCTGAGTACTTTGTTAAGAATAAAGTTATCAGCTGGATGTTTACGATCATCCTTCTGGTAGGCGGTGCGGTTTCATACACAGAGTTAGGACGTTTAGAAGATCCTAAATTTACCATTAAAGATGCGTTGGTTCTGACAGCATATCCCGGGGCAACACCACTACAAGTAGAGGAGGAAGTCTCTTATCCAATTGAAAAAGAGATTTTGACGCTGCCTTATGTGGACGAGATTAAATCTATTAACAGCCGAGGTTTGTCACAAATCACTGTGACCATGAAAAATACCTACGGCCCCGACGATTTGCCACAAATTTGGGATGAACTCCGTCGCAAGGTGAACGACCTCAAACCGAATTTACCGCCAGGTGTTGGTGAGCCCAATATCATTGATGATTTCGGTGATGTATATGGTGTGATGCTAGCTATTACAGGTAAGGGGTACAGCTACAAAGATCTGATGGATTATGTTGATTTCATCAAGCGTGAAATTGAACTGATTCCGGGGGTCGCTAAGGTTGCGATTGCCGGTGCGCAGCAGGAACAAGTCTTTATTGAAATGTCGCTCAACAAGTTAGCCGCATTGGGACTCAATCCTAACAATGTGTATAACATGCTCACTACCCAAAATACGGTACAACCGGCCGGAGCACTTCGTATTGGCGATGAATACATTCGCTTTCATCCCACCGGAGAATTTAAGTCCGTTAAAGAACTTGAAGATCTTATTATTACATCTGAAGGTTCAAGCAAACTGATTTACTTGAAAGACGTTGCTACGGTCACAAAAGGGTATCAAGAAGTTCCAACCAACATCATCAATTTTGATGGTGCAGAAGCGATTAATATTGGTGTCTCTTTTGCTGATGGTGTCAACGTTGTTGAAATCGGTAAAGCCATGGATGCTCGGTTAGCTGAATTGGATCAATTCCGCCCAGCGGGGATTGAAGTTGGTACCATTTACAATCAACCGAAAGAAGTGGACAAATCAGTTGCAGCCTTTGCATTGAATTTGTTGGAAGCCGTAGCCATTGTTGTTGTGGTTCTTCTGGTATTCATGGGGTTGCGATCTGGTTTACTTATTGGTTTGATTCTTTTCCTCACCGTGATGGGTACTTTCTTGGTGATGAAGTGGTTTGCGATTGACCTCCAACGTATTTCATTGGGGGCGCTGATTATTGCTCTAGGGATGCTGGTGGATAATGCCATTGTGGTGGTCGAAGGCATATTGATAGGGCAAAAACGGGGAATGACCAAACTCGAGGCTGCCAAAGATATTGTTGGACAAACGATTTGGCCATTGTTTGGTGCAACGATTATTGCAATTGCCGCGTTCGCACCTATTGGCTTGTCTCCCGACAGTACCGGTGAATTTGCAGGAAGTTTATTCTGGGTTCTATTAATCTCTCTATTTTTGAGCTGGATTACTGCAATTACATTGACACCTTTCTTTGCTCATATGTTTTTTGATGAGACAGAAAAGAGCGAAAAAACCAGTGATGAGGAAGACGACCCCTATAAAGGAGCGATCTTTGTTTTCTATAAAGGCTTTTTAGACTTATGCATGCGCTTCAGAGGCCTTACCGTTGCTTTAGTTGTTGGTGCTTTCATGTTGTCTATTTGGGGGTATGGGTTTGTAAAGCAATCGTTCTTCCCCCCTTCAACAACTCCCATTTTCCTCATTGATTTATGGTTGCCTGAAGGTTCTGACATTCGCTATACACAAGAAGTGACGGGTGAAGTGGAAGAATGGGTGTTACAACAAGAGTCAGTTCAAAATGTAACAGCAACCATTGGGCAAGGCGCACAACGATTCATGCTGACCTACGAAGGTGAGCGCGCTTATGCAGCATATGCTCAATTGCTAGTTCGTGTGGAAGATTTTGAAGCAGTCATGCCAATGATGACTAAGTCACAGCAAATGCTGGATGCTGAGTATCCGTTTGTGATGACTAAGTTTAAGCGACTCGAGATTGGCCCATCACCGTCTGCTAAAGTTGAAGCGAAGTTCATCGGACCCGATCCGGATGTCTTGCGACATCTTGCCCAAAGCGCAATGGATGTCTTTTACAATGCCGGCGGAACGGTCAATGTTCGTCACGATTGGCGAGAACGCACCAAAATATTGGAGCCTCAGTTCAATGAAATACAGGCGCGACGATTAGGCATTACTAAGGCTGATGTTGATGATGCGCTACAAATGAATTTGTCGGGCCTTAACATTGGTTTGTATCGTGAAGGTACTTCATTGCTTCCAATCGTTGCTCGTTTGCCTAAGGAAGAGCGAGCACAAGCACTCGAAGGTATTCGTTTGTGGTCACCAGTGGCTCAGCAAATGATTCCATTGCGACAAGTGGTTGATGGTTACAAAGTAATTTGGGAAGACCCGATTATTCAACGTGAAGATCGCAAGCGGATGATCACAGTGATGATGGATCCGAACTTTAGCTCAGGTGAAACAGCCACAACGCTTCGCAATCGTGTGATTGACGATATCGAAGCGATTGAGCTACCATCGGGTTATGTGTTGGACTGGGGAGGCGAGTATTCCGACTCTAAAGATGCTCAAGAAGCGTTGTTTGCCACGTTGCCAATGGGTTACTTATTTATGTTCTTAATCACTGTGTTTTTGTTTAATGCAGTGAAAAAACCATTAGTGATTTGGGCCTGTGTGCCTCTTGCGATGATCGGTATTGTGAGCGGCCTTCTAATCCTAGGTAAACCATTCGGCTTTATGGCCCTATTGGGCATGTTAAGTCTATCGGGTATGTTGGTGAAGAACGGTATTGTATTGCTAGATCAAATCAACATTGAGATGGCTTCGGGCAAAGAACCCTACAAAGCTGTATTTGACTCAGCAGTGAGTCGTGTTCGCCCTGTATGTATGGCCGCAATTACAACCATTCTAGGTATGCTTCCTTTGCTGATCGATGCCTTCTTCGAGTCTATGGCTGCCGTTGTGATGTTTGGTTTGGGAGTGGCAACGATACTCACCTTGATTATCGTTCCTGTGTTGTTCTGTATGTTCCATGGTGTTAAATACCGGCCACTGGCAGATATTGAAGGCAAAGACTAATCGTGACTGTTTGTAAAAAAGGCGCCTACGGCGCCTTTTTTATGAGTTGCTCTGTGACTGATATTGGGTTGAATTGAGTGTGACATCAATTGGACCGGTATATTTTTACCCCTTATGAAAATAAAAGCGAAAGAAAAAAGATTACTGAAAAGGGCATTAAGCGAGTGGGCTGAATCTGAGTTCCTGTCGGAACAACAGCGTGATCAGTGCGAAAAGTCCATCGAAGTAGCGGGCTTTGACTGGCATCGATTTGCTCAATACATGCTCTGGGCAGCCTTACTGTCATTGGCTATATCCTTGGTATCGTTGGTGCTTGATGATTGGCTTATGGCTCTGATTAAACGCATTTTCAATGCAACCGAACTGTCGAAGGCAGCGGTCTCGGGTGGATTTGGTTTGAGCTTGTTGATGGGGGCAAAATACTTTGCCAAGCTATCTCCTCGGCAGCGCCTCACATTTGAAACACTTATCGTCATTTCTGCCATGTTTCTTAGTACTTCAGCCTACTTTGGCATACAGAGCTTTTATGGTGAATTGATGATAAGGCCATACGTGTTGCTGCTCGTCTTGTTATACGCAGCCATGTCGTATGTGTTTGGCTCTCAAATTTTGTGGAGTACTACATTAGTCATGTTGACGGTTCTATTTGCGTTGAATCTATCTGATGTTGAACGTGGCTTTTTACCTTCATTTGCAACGTCTGTAGCTTTGCGATTAGTGCTTCTAGGCGGTTTAGTTACAGTGTTATCGTTCTGGCAAACATCCCATCGTACCCTGGGTTTTCAATTGATTTCTCGCCACTTTTCGGCCGTGTTGGCTTTAGTCGCGCTTTGGGTAATGTCGTTCACAGGACTTTCTGAGGACACCTCTCTTTTTGGCACTTTAGAGCTCTGGCCTTGGTGGGTCGTAGCGGTAGGTGTTGCATTTATGGTTCTGGTCGCAGGCCTAAAGTGCCATGACTCTGTACTGAGTCAGGTGGGTATCTTATTTGTGTTATTGAATATCTATACACGATTTATTGAGTTAGCTTGGTTTCACTGGAGTAAAACGGTGTTCTTTGCCGTGTTGGGCTTAAGTCTGTGGGCGATAGGTCACTTTTCAGAGCGCCTGTGGCTGATCCAATCTAAACCAAAGGCGCGGGCAGAAACAACGAACGGAAGGCCTTAGCTGTCAACCGTGGGGTTAGTTGGTTTAATATCATCACTCGGATAACAGCCTAAAATTTTGATAAATGTGGTGATTTCACCAAGATTTTTCAGTGCATTTCTCATGTTGTCGCTGTCAACGTTGCTTTCTACATCGACATAAAACATCTCTTCCCATGGGTTTCCGGGAATAGGGCGCGATTCGAGTTTGCACATATTAATTTTGTTTTGCTTTAAAATGAGCAAGGCATCTACCAGAGAACCTGGACGTTGCTTCACCGACATAATAAACGTAGTTTTCGCAGGAATTTGAGCTGCCACATCAATAGGTTTTCTCGCGACAACAATGAAGCGGCTGTAGTTTTGTTTTTGATTGGCAATGCCGGTTTGGATGGGGGTAAGGCCATACAAACGCCCCCCCTCTGAATTACCAATGGCTGCAACATCATCGCGTTGAAGTTGCGAGACGATCTCTAATGCATTGGCAGAGCTATCTGCTTGTTCTATTTTGATATCGTTCAACGTACTGAGGTATTCACTGCATTGAGCGACAGGCTGAAAATGCGAGTAGATTGTTTTAATTTTGTGTTCTTCAGTGTCCGTTGCCACGAGTAAGCAATGCTCAACAGGCACTGATAACTCACCTACAATATGCAAACTGGTGTGTTGGAGAATGTCATACACCTCATTAATACCGCCTGAAGATGTGTTCTCTATGGGGAGTAATGCGTAATCGGCTCTGCCACTTTCAACCGTATTTATAATTTCTTTAAAGCTTGCACAGCCATGCTCAATGACTTCTTCGGCTCGTCTTGCAAAATACTTTTGAGCAGCTAAGTGAGAGTAGGAACCTTGTTGCCCCAAGAATGCCACGCGTACTTTATGTGCCACAGTTTCAGGGTTGATGTGGTTTTGCAAATAAGCTTGCTGTAGCAAAACAGAATCTTCAATGATGCTATGGAAGACTTGGGTGACATATAGCGCATCAAGATTGAGTGCTTTGCCTTGCTCGATGAGCTTGACCAAGAGTTGTTGCTCACGTTCGGTATCACGCACGGGCTTGGTCGTTGCAAGTTTGCTTTGTGCAACATTAATACTGAGCTTGCGGCGTTTAGAGAGTAACTCTAGGAGCTGACTATCAGTTGAAGATATGTCGATTCTTACTTGATTAAGGTCTGGCGAAGACATCTGATTCCCTCTGTGCCGCAATCTATTTATACAGCCAATAAAAAAGCCTCCCATGCAAGGGAGGCTCTGATGATTCTTTTTATAACGTAACCAACATCACCGTCCCGACAAAGGGAAGCTAAAGAAATGCTTAAACGATTGAGGAGGTATTTGTTTCATAGCCCCCAATCTAAGGGATTGAGGGCTCGTATGTCAACTGAGAGTGCCATGAGAGCCGAGTTTTATTCGTGCTCTCACTTGACGGGAGTTAGGCAGCTTGGGTGCGACTCGCTGTTTGTTTGCCGCGGTAACGAATGAGTTGCTGCTTTAGCTTGTCAACCAAGCGGTTGGTTGCAGTGTTAAATTCTTCATGTTGAGCTTTGGCAAACAATTCTGAACCGGGTATGCCTATTCGTGCTTCCACCACAATATCGAGACCATCTTTATCAACGATGACGTGGGGGTTAAATAGGTCGGTATCAAAACGATTAAGCTTTTCAAAAGCTTGTAAGACATGTTCTTTCATGGATGGGGTGACTGACATAGTTTTGCAGGTAATTTCGATCATAATCGTGTATTCCTTTTTCGTTTGCCACACCCTTAGAATACGGTTCAAGCTCAAGAAAAATGTGATTTAGATCAAGTCTAAAGACGGGAAAGAAAGTTCCCAATAATATTGTGAGAAACGCTGCAAATCTATTGAAAATATGAGTGCTGAAATGGATTTTTCTAGAACCGGTTGTGGTGTCGTTTACGAGGCCTTAATCCAATTCCAATCATGAACTCAAGTGCAGCTAATATGAGTACTGTCGCGAGAATCATTATTAAGAGCATGATGTACAACCAAATTATCTATAGTGGTTAAGAATTAACCTGTTTTAGATTGTTCAGCTGCGCCTGTCAAATACTTTTTGAAAAAGGTTATATATTTGAGATTCCTGTCTGTTTTTTATACAGACACAACGTTCCCTGAAGAACCAATTTGGGATTTTCCGCCTTGTGCGGTGTAGGTTGTTGATGCACCCTGCTGACCAATTTTTGACATAACACCGTGAATACGGCCAATGCTTGTCATGGCTAGCGCGATCGATTTGCCGTTGTCTTCATTCAACTGTTTACAGAGTTGAAGCATAGCTTTAGCTTTTGCTAAGTGCCTTTGAAATTGTTGAGCTTTCAAGTCAAATGCGGCAAGAGCTTGATCACCGGCTTGAAGTTGCCGCAGAATGTCATTTTTTTTGGGTGGAATGGCGCTCAAATCATCGAGTTTTCGCTCAGACAATATCTTTTGCTCAACGAGCAAAAGTTCTTGAAGTTGGTTTAAACGTTGCAGTTGTTGACCTAGAAGGTCTAACGCTGTTTCTGAGTTACTCATTAGGAGCTCACATAGTTACCGATTTCTTGTTCAAAATCTTGCAGCTTTTGTGCCAACCGTTCGGAATCAACAGTGTATTGACCCTCTGATAGCGCTTTTTTAATTTGGGCGACTTTTTCCTGATTGAAGGAATCTGAAGTAGACATGTTCCGTTGCATTTGTCCTAACGATTGCGCCTGCTGTGTTAAAGACACAGAATCCTTGGGTACAACCTGAGCTTGGCTCGTTTGGTTAGATTGAGTTTGGGCAAGTTGACGCGTTTGTTGCTGATTGGCGGTGCCTACCGCTTTAGACTCGCTGCCTTTCACTTGCGTGTTGTGCCCAGCATTCAATCGATTAATATCAATTGCCATAGTGATAATTCCCAATCAAAAAGAAACAAATGTTAACTCCCTTAGTATATCGGACGTTGAGAGAAAAACTTTAATAAGAATTTATATTTTAACCTGAACGCGACCTGTCGCACTGACGACAGCCGATATTTTTCGACCCGAACGTTTATTTTCTACGCGTACAGCTTGGCCCACAATACCATCAGATAAAGCTGTCCCTTCAGTTTTTAATACTAAACCCTGCCCTACGGCCTCAATAATAATCTGTTCGCCTTTGCATACTTGGCATAAATTGCGACTACGAATCACTTGGCCAGGACTGATGGAGTGCTTGACGCGGGCTCCTACTATTTGTTCAAAATTATTGTAGTGAGCACCACGAAGAGCAAACGCATCGCGGTACTCAATGGCGATATCATCGTCTTCGAGTATAGTGCCTGCTTGTACCGCAGACTTGGTAATAATCGCGGGTTCCATTCGTTTGACTTGCGTTGGAATGTAAAGCGACCAAAGGGTGTCGGACGACTCACTAACGCAAGACGCATGAATTGTATTTTGGCGACCGATGGTTTGCCGTTTGCCTGTCATGCGAAAGCTTACCGGTTGAGGACAATCATCTAAACGGATTCGAGGATCGAGTCCCCTTACTTCAACTTCCCATCTTGTTTCTGGAGATTCTTCGAGTTGGTTGACAATATATTGACGCACTTGCAATCGAAGATCATCGAGCGAAACCGATGCAATACTTTGAAATGACGTTGCATATAGGGCGCTTATTCCAAATATTGTGAGTAAGGTGCTAAATCCTTTTGGATTTTTCATTCGATTTCCCATAGATTCAACTATGCTGTATAAACGCTGAAGGCGTCGTAACAATGACGCAGACACAAACTTAATAGGGTGTCACGCAAACTGCGTGCCACCTCTAGCATTGAAGTGAGGTTGTATTCATGGCTGGGATTCTAGACTCAGTAAATCAACGTACTCAACTTGTAGGCCAGAACCGTCTTGAGTTGCTATTGTTTAAGCTTGGTGGTCGGCAGCGCTACGGCATTAACGTGTTTAAAGTGAAAGAAGTGCTGCAGTGCCCAAATTTAACCTCTATGCCAAAACGTCACCCTTTTATATGCGGCGTTGCACATATTCGAGGACAAACCATATCTGTGATTGACATGAGCTTGGCCACAGGTGGTCGACGTATTCAAGATGTTGAGAATTGCTTCATTGTAATCACCGAATATAACCGTTCTACTCAAGGCTTTTTGGTCTCCTCAGTCGAACGTATTGTTAATGTAAATTGGGAGTCTATTCAGCCGCCACCGGTAGGTTCAGGTAAAGCGAGTTACTTAACAGCGGTAACTGAAATAGAAAAAGAACTTGTCGAAATTCTCGATGTAGAAAAAATTCTTCATGAGATTGCTCCGATTTCTGCAGATGTCAGTGAAAAGATCATTGACCAAAAAGCCGCTGTTGCGAACGAGGGCAGAGCCATCATGATTGCAGATGACTCTAGTGTTGCTCGGAATCAAATTAAGCGCGCATTAACACCGTTAAATATGGAAATCCATCTTGCTCGAGACGGAAAAGAAGCGCTTGAAACCTTAAGAAATCTGGCTGAGACACACGACCCCATTCATGATTGGATGCCGGTAATAATCTCTGATATTGAAATGCCAGAGATGGATGGTTACACACTATGTGCGGAGTTACGTAACGACCCAAAACTCAATAAACTGCATGTGATTTTACATACATCGTTAAGTGGTGTGTTTAATCAGGCGATGGTGTCCAAAGTTGGCGCTGATAACTTTATTCCTAAATTTAATCCCGACGAGCTTGCTGAAGCAGTACAAACTGCCGTTGAGCAAGCGTTATCGGCGACTAAATAACATCAGAATGTACTGGGGTACTGGGTGCCAACCAAAAATATAACGGATATTGAGTACAAAACGTTTCGAGATTATCTCGAAAAACAATGCGGTATTGTGCTCGGTGATAACAAACAGTATTTGGTGAAGAGCCGGCTAGCGCCAGTATTGACCAAATATAAAATAAAGAGCTTAACGGAGTTGTTGAGCTCCTTATCGTCTATTTCTCAGCGGGAACTGCGTGCCGCTGTCATTGATGCCATGACAACCAATGAAACGCTGTGGTTTCGTGATGGTTATCCCTTTGAACTTCTTAAAAGTAAAATATTCCCTGATTTTCATGGGCAACGAAAGCCTATTCGAATGTGGTCAGCGGCTTGTTCTTCGGGGCAAGAGCCTTATTCATTGTCAATGACCTCGCTTGAGTATCAAATGCAGCGGCCGGGCACATTACCGGGCGGGGTGGAAATTCTGGCAACTGATATTTCTGCCTCTATGCTCGAGCAATGTAAAGGTGCTGAATACGATGAGCTTGCTCTTGCGCGCGGATTGTCTCCGGAACGGCGTCGCCAGTTTTTTGAAAAAGCTGATAGCGGGCGTTTCCGCTTGAATTCAAAAGTCCGGCAGCAAGTCACATTCAGATATGCAAACTTGCTTGAGAGTTACGCATTACTGGGGCGTTTCGACATTATATTTTGTCGTAATGTATTAATTTATTTTTCGGCGGATGTGAAGTCTAAGATTATTAATCAGTTTGCCGGTGCCCTGAATCCAGGTGGTTACTTGATGCTCGGCGCTTCAGAGTCTATCTCTGGATTAAGCGATAAGTTCGAAATGGTTCGCTGCAATCCAGGTATTGTGTACAAAGTCATCAAATAACCTTATCTACCCTCAAAGGGCATGCAACACTTGTTGTGTGCCTTTATTGTCCTCACTTTCTATTCAAAGTGTCAAAAAATAGACTGGCATAACTATTGCTTTATCTCAATGTAATCTATTTGGGAGGCGATTATGGCGATTAATTTTGACAATGCTCTTGGCATACATCAGCACACACTCGGTGTGCGGTCTCAGCGCGCAGAAGTATTGGCTTCTAACATGGCTAATGCCGACACACCTAACTACAAAGCGCGTGATATCGACTTCCAAACTGCGCTTTCAAGAGCGCAAAGTAACCAATCTGGACGGCAAAGTCTTGCCCGTACAAACGAGCGTCATATTGCCATGTCGTCAGAAATGACGCCGGAAATGAAGTTCCGAGTACCGAATCAGCCTGATACCGGAGATGGCAATACCGTTGACGTTCAGGCTGAACGTAACAATTACCTTCAAAACTCGTTGGAATATCAAGCCAGTGTGCAATTTCTGGGCAGTAAGTTCAAAGGGCTTACTAAAGCTCTGAAAGGGGAATAATTATGAGTTTATTTAACGTATTAGATGTATCGGGTACGGCAATGTCGGCACAGTCGGTACGCATCAATACCACCGCAAGTAACTTGGCAAATGCCAACAGTGTATCGAGCAGCTCTGAGGAAACTTATCGAGCCCGCCAACCCGTATTTGCTGCGGAAATGAATCGAGCAATGAATCAGCAGCCTCATAGTGTTCCTGTCGAAGTGGTCGGAATTGTTGAGAGCGATAAGCCATTGAATATCGAATATATGCCAAATCACCCGATGGCAAACGAAGAAGGCTATATCTACAAGCCCAATGTTAATGTTGTGGAAGAAATGGCGAATATGGTTTCAGCTTCACGCTCGTATCAAACTAACGTGCAAGTGGCTGATGCTGCGAAACAAATGCTGCAACGTACGTTAGCATTAGGCCAGTAAGGAGTAATCCATGAGTATTGATACTTCGGTTTCAAATCCTTACCTCGATAGTTTACGCATCGACACAAGCGATAGCGCTAAGTACGAGACAGAGGAAGAGCGTAGTGAATTGAGTCAGGAGGACTTTTTTTCTTTGCTAACCCAGCAGCTAGCTTATCAAGATCCGTTTAAACCGGTGGAAAATGCTGAAATGATCTCTCAGATGACATCATTTAGTACTGCCGAAGGGATCACCAAGCTTAATGATCAGATCACCGACATGAATGCCATCATGTCATCGTCTCAAGCGCTGCAAGCTTCAACCTTGGTAGGGCAAAAAGTGTTGGTACCGGCAAGTACTGGCCACAATGACGGTGATGGTATAGACGGTATTGTTGCCGCTGAACTGCCGACTAACGCATTAACGGTGACCATTGAAGATGAAGTGGGACAAGTGATAAAGACTATCAGCATAGGGGATGTAGCCGCAGGAACGACTCAGTTTGAATGGGATGGCACAGACCTTGCTGGTAATCCTGTAGCTGAAGGCAACTATGTTGTGAAGGCAAACGGTTTCCAGGATGGCAAAACCGTTGAATTGGCCTCTGCTGTGTACGCAAAAGTAGAAAGCGTAAGCCTAAGCAATTCATTAAGTGAAGCCGCTCTGAATTTATCAGGGTTGGGCAGTATTACATTAAGCGACGTATTAGAAGTCGCTGAAGGTTAACCTTCTTCCGAAGACAGGAGAGTAGTTATGTCATTCAACATTGCCCTGAGCGGCCTGAATGCCTCACAAAAAGACTTAGACACAACCGCCAATAACATTGCGAACGTGAACACATATGGTTTTAAAGAGTCGCGTGCAGAATTCGCAGATGTTTATTCAACCAGTGTCTTTAGTAATGCTAAAACGAAAGTGGGTGAAGGCGTTACGACCTCAGATATTGCTCAACAATTCAACCAAGGTAGTTTTTTGTTTACTAATAACTCCCTTGATATGGCTGTTGATGGCGAAGGTTTCTTCGCAACCAGTGCGAACCCTGACGACTTGAATGTGAATTTAACACGCGCAGGTGCATGGAAATTAGATGATAACAATTTTGTTGTTAACTCGAACGGTGAGTTTTTACGTGTATTTCCAGTCAATCCAGACGGCACAGTATCATCGGTGGCTTTAGCTTCAACTCAGCCGTTGGAAATTCCAACATCAGCTGGGGAGCCCACTCAAACGGCTCTTGTTGATATTAGTGTGAACTTACCAAGTGGCGCTGTACCGCCTGATGATGGAGCGGGCTTGCCTGTTCCGTTCGATTTTACAGATCCATCTTCCTATAATGCTTCAACGTCGGTGACGACTTATGACTCCTTGGGGCAAAGTTACGTGATGACAACGTACTATCGTAAAGAGAACTTGTCGCCAGCCCCAAGTGATCCCAATAAATGGGAAGTGTTTTACACCGTTTCTGATGGTACTGATACACGTCCCGTCAGTGTCGATGATTTAGCAACCGGTGGTAGCCAAGGTGATGTCGCTTTCACTGATCCGAATACGGGTCGAGCAATCTTTGGTCACTCGATCATCTTCAATACTGATGGCTCATTGAACTCCATTAACGGCGGCAATGACGTTGTTACCGAGGAACTTGGTGTGGGTGGTGCTGGTGTGAACATGGGCGGTGCCGATGAAACTCAACAAATTACCGTGAATCAGAACGATCCAACTCAATATGCGTCTGCATTTGAAGTCAAATCCTTGAGTCAAGATGGTATTACAGTTGGCCGTTTAACGGGTATCGATATTGGAACCAATGGTTTGGTGCAAGCGACTTACTCAAATGGTTTTACCGAACCTTTGGGGAAAATTGCGTTGATCACCGTGGCTAACTCACAAGGCTTAGCTCAAATTGGTAATACGTCGTGGCAAACAACCCAAGGTTCAGGCGACCCGTTAGCGGGCGAACCTGATTCTGGTTCATACGGTAAAATTCGTTCAGGTACGATTGAGCAATCAAACGTTAACTTAACGACAGAATTGGTTGATTTGATTACTGCCCAGCGAAACTTCCAGGCCAACAGCCGAGCGCTCGAAGTCAATAATACAATTACTCAGAATATTCTCCAGATTCGATAATATCTGGTTTTAAGAAGGCTGCTTTCGAGCAGCCTTTTTTATGTTTACTGTTCAGTTTTTGTCTTCTTTATTCCCACCACGTTTTTGACGCTTATCAATTAAATCCTTTAAATTCAATGCTTAGCAGATATGGCATCTTAATTGCAATTTCCATAGTAATACTTCGTTCGTGACAAAGGTTTGACTATGGATCGCGCTCTTTACATCGCCGCTCAAGGTGCCAATCAGAATATGAATGGCATTGCACTTCGCAGTAACAACCTTGCGAATGCCAAAACCACCGGCTTTAAAGCTGATATGGAGCAGGCCCGAGCAATGCAAGCATTTGGCGAAGGCATGCCCACGCGTGTATTCGCGATGACCGAACGCCCATCTCAAGATTTTAGAGCGGGCTCCTTCCAAACTACCGGACGTCCACTAGATGTTGCCGTTAAAGGCAATGGGTGGTTTGCCGTGCAGGGCGCAGATGGACAAGAAGCCTATAGCCGAAGTGGCAATTTAAAAGTCGCGGATACCGGCATTCTAGAAAACGGTAGAGGCCAAATGATGATGGGGCTAGGTGGCCCAATCATTGTGCCAGTGCCCATGGAAAAAATAGAAATTGGCTCTGATGGGACCGTTTCAGTGTTGCCTCAGGGCGCACCTCCCAATGCCATGGAAATTGTAGGGCGAATCAAAATGGTAAACCCCGACATTCGAGAGATGGTCAAAGGCACTGATGGACTGTTTCGATTGAAAAGTGGCGAAGATGCCGAAGAAAGTTTTGAAGCTCGTTTAGCGACGGGTGTTTTAGAAGGCAGTAATGTGAACGCTGCTGCTGAAATGACCAACCTTATTAACCTGCAACGACAGTTTGAGATGCAGGTGAAACTTATGAAAACCGTTGAAGATATGGACTCAGCGTCCTCTCAACTTATGAGCTTACGCGGTTAACACTAGGAGATACTGACGATGCATCCCGCTCTATGGATTAGTAAAACAGGCCTTGACGCGCAACAGACTGATATCTCGGTTATTTCGAATAATATCGCGAACGTTAGCACGGTCGGCTTTAAGAAAAGCAGGGCGATCTTTGAAGATCTGCTTTATCAAAATATTCATCAGCCCGGTGGTGCCTCTTCAGCAAACACCGAAATGCCATCGGGGTTGATGCTTGGTGCTGGTGCCAAAGTTGTTGCAACGCAAAAAATCCATACTCAAGGTAATTTGCTGACCACCGACAATGCGTTGGACTGGACCATTGAAGGCAAGGGTTTTTTCGAAATTTTGCTCCCCGACGGCAACATCGCATACACCCGCAATGGTCAATTTACCTTGAATGACGAAGGCACCATTGTCACCAATGGCGCTGGGTATGAATTACAGCCCAATATCCAAGTTCCAGATGATGCCCAGAGCATTACTGTGTCAGGAGATGGCGAAGTCTCTGCCCAAGTTTTAGGTCAGGCAGAAGCTGTGGTACTCGGGCAGTTGACTATTTCAGATTTCATTAATCCATCGGGGCTAGAACCGTTGGGTGAAAATTTATATTCCGAAACAGGTGTAAGCGGAGCTCCTGTTCAGGGTAATCCCAACTTGGATGGCTTAGGTCGAATTCGTCAAGGTGCACTTGAAACATCCAATGTGAATGTGACCGAAGAATTAGTGAACCTGATTGAAAGCCAACGTGCCTACGAGATGAATTCAAAGGTTATCTCGGCGGTCGACCAAATGTTGTCGTTCCTTAATCAGCAGCTTTAAGCGAGGTTTGATATGAAACGCTTGATGATCATGAGTGCGTTAGTCGTTGCAGGATGCGGAGCGACTCAAAAACCCATTCAGGATGACCCGTACTATGCGCCGGTATTTCCGGAGATGCAGACTAATCCGGTGATCGCGAGTGGTTCATTATTTCAATCTGAATATGCGCAGAATCTGTATTCCGATATTAAAGCCCATCGAGTAGGCGACATTATTACGGTTGAACTGACTGAGTCGACCACGGCTAAGAAACAAGCAAAAACTGAGATTGATAAAGATTCAGGCGTATCACTCACAACGCCCGTTCTGATGAACTCTCCGATCACATATAAAGATCAAGAAATCAACGCCAGCATTAATATGGCGAATTCATTTTCAGGTGAGTCAGATGCGGATCAGAGCAATAGCTTGCAAGGCTCCATTTCTGTTCACGTGGTGCAGGTGATGGCCAACGGTAATCTAGTGGTACGGGGTGAAAAGTGGATTACATTAAACAATGGCGATGAGTTCATTCGTTTATCGGGGATCATTCGTCCAGAAGATATCTCAACAGAAAATTCAATATCATCGACTCGAGTGGCCAATGCTCGCATTCAGTATGCAGGAACAGGGGCTTTTGCCGATGCGCAAGAGCAAGGCTGGTTTAGTGCTTTCTTCAACAACCCACTGTTTCCATTTTAAAGGAGCAACGCATGATGTCGTTTAGAACTTTATTCATGATGTGTCTGAGCCTTATTGTGGCCATTGGGCCCGTTCAGGCAGAACGCTTAAAAGACATCGCCCGAGTTCAAGGCGTTCGAGACAACCAAATTGTGGGGTATGGCTTAGTTGTTGGTTTACCGGGCACCGGTGAAACCAGCAACTTTACCGAGCAGAGTTTTCGCACCATGTTGAGTAATTTTGGAATTACTTTGCCATCGGGTCAGCGCCCTAAAATCAAAAACGTTGCAGCTGTTGCGGTTCATGCCACCATGCCTGCGTTTGTGAAGCCGGGCCAGAAAATTGACATTACAGTGAGCTCTGTGGGAAGCGCTGAAAGCCTCCGTGGCGGTACATTGTTACAAACCTTCTTAAAGGGGGTAGATGGCAAAGTCTACGCGATGGCGCAGGGCAATTTATCGGTGAGTGGTTTTAGTGTTTCAGGGCAAGACGGTTCCAAGGTGATTCAGGATACACCGACCGTAGGACGTATTCCTGGTGGCGCGATTGTAGAGCGTGAAATTGCCTCACCCTTTGCACAAGGTGACTATCTCACATTCAACCTCGATGATGCAGACTTTTCAACTGCCAAGCGCGTATCTGATGCAATCAATGATTTAGTCGGTCCCAGTACAGCTATGGCGATGGATGCTGCATCAATTCGGGTTTTGGCACCCAGAGATGTCTCTCAGCGCGTTGCGTTTCTATCGTTATTGCAAGAAGTCACGGTGGAACCGGCAGACACTTCTGCTCGTGTGGTCGTGAATGCGAGAACAGGCACCATTGTGATTGGCAAAAACGTCACTCTATTGCCCGCAGCTATTACACATGGTGGCTTAACCGTCACCATTGCAGAAACACAGCAAGTCAGCCAAGCCAACCCATTCGCACAAGGTGGTGAAACGGTTACCACCAATAATAGTGTGATTGACGTCAATCAAGAAGATGCTCGCATGTTTTTGTTTAATCCAGGCACAACGCTGGATGACTTAGTTCGAGCGGTGAACGCCATTGGCGTGGGTCCCAGTGATGTAATGGCGATTTTAGAAGCGTTAAAGCAAGCAGGAGCCTTACGTGGCGAGCTTATCATCATCTAATCAACTTATGCCTTCTGAGCAGGCGCTAAACCAAGCAGGCACGTTTAACGACATAGCGTCGTTAGATAACCTGCGCTCTGCAGCACAAAAAGATGAGAAAGGTGCGCTTCGAGAAGTTGCGTTGCAGTTTGAGTCCATCTTTATGCAGATGATGCTTAAAGGCATGCGCGAAGCAAATGCTGCGTTTGAATCGGATCTATTTAATTCAAATTACTCAAAGTTTTATCGTGATATGTCAGACCAACAAATGGCGCTGAGCATGTCTGAACAAGGTGCTTTGGGGTTAGCTGACGTCATGATTGAGCAGTTAAGCCCTGAAACCAGCAAAATGACCCCTGCAAGCGTGCTTCGTAATGCTGAATCAGAGCGCCCTCAGTCGATCACTCTACCTTCTGAACTCAATGCGATTTCATCACGTTCTTCTCGACTAGCAGAACAGACTCAGCCTGTTCAACTAACTGAACAAGAAGCGTTATTCAGTAGTCCCGAAGACTTTGTTGAAAAAATGCTGCCGCTTGCGCGGCAAACTGCTGCCGCTTTGGGCGTGGACGAAAAGGCCATACTGGCACAAGCGGCATTGGAAACGGGATGGGGCCAAAAAGTGATTCGAAATAGTGACGGTTCGAATAGCTTCAATCTCTTTAATATCAAGGCTTCCGGCGATTGGAAAGGGAACCAATCTCGGGTGTCTACGTTGGAGTTTGAATCAGGGCTACCCGTCAAAAAAATGGCTTCATTTAGAAGTTATGAAGGCTTCAGAGATAGCTTTGATGATTATAGGGAATTTATTGGAAATTCATCACGTTATAGTGATGCTGTAAGTAAAAAAGACGACTCGGCAGGATTTTTGCAGGAATTACAGCGTGCCGGTTATGCAACGGATCCCGACTATGCCAATAAAGCATTGTCTGTGCTTCGTAAAGTTGCCGGAATTATTGATTCGAAATAACGCAGTAGAACGAATTTCCGGAGCTTCCAAATGGCGGTAGATCTATATCAAATTGGCGTGAGTGGACTGTTAACAGCGCAACAACAGCTGTCGACAACAGGTCACAACATTGCAAACGTCGATAACGAAGGCTTCACTCGCCAACGAGTCATTCAAGGCACTCAAACCCCTCATTGGGAAGGCTCCAATTATCTCGGCACAGGTACATATGCGCAGGAAGTGTCGCGCATTTATGACCAATTCGCATTTAAAGAAGTTGTTTTTCAACAAAGTCGCTTTAGCCAAGCAGAGGATTACCATACTCGACTAGCCGGCTTGGATAGTAACTTATCCCGCAGCGGAACCAACCTCCTCGATACTGTTGCAGCATTTTACGATGCGGTGAATGCCATTGTTGATCAGCCCAACGATATTGGTATTCGTCAAGTCATGCTCGACAAGGCAAATGCCATGGCAGGCACGTTTAATGCGATGAATAGCAATCTTGAAATTGAATATGCGGCGGTGCAAAAAGATATAGAAACAGTGGCTCAGCGAATGGATGAAATTGCAGAGCAGCTGGCACAAATTAATAGCGATATTGTTGCCGCATCAGGCGCAGGCCAGGGCGCAACACCCAATGATTTATTGGATCGCCGTGATCAACTCGTCAAAGAATTATCTGAATACACAACCGTTTCAACTGTTGAGCAGCCGACGGGAGCGATGACGGTCATCATTGGTTCTGGGCAAACACTGGTTGCCGACAACACAGCATTTAGCGTCACTACTATTCCAGGCGATTTAGACCCCACTGATGTACGAATTGTGCTCGAACAGAAAGGAAATATCGTTAATTTAGATACCGCAAACATTGGTGGAAAGTTACAAGCGATGTTTGACTATCGAGATGGTGAACTCAAGCTGGCAATGCGCGAGATGGGGCTCACTGCAATGGGCATCGCAGATGCGATGAATAATCTTCAGTCCGTTGGATTAGATTTGAATGAGACATTTGGTAATGACTTATTTACGCCGATTAATCAACTCGATATTGCACAACAACGAGTGGTTGATGCGACCAACAATACAGGAACTGAAGCCCACCTCGTTAACATCACCGATACTAATTTGTTAACTGGCAATGAATACGCATTGCGTTACGACGCTGCCACCGGCTATACCCTCACAGATATTACCAACGGTGACTCTTATGCTTTGGGCCTGACAGGTACCGGCCCATTTTTTCCTGATGCCGATGGTGATGGCGAATCTGATATTGGCTTTGAGATTGAAGAGCTGGGCACTGGCCCTGTGGCAGATGGAGATTCTTGGTTAGTGAAACCGACACGTGGTTTTGCTGGCGATATTGCTGTCGAGATTTCCAACCCAGAGCAGATAGCAGCGTCCTCTGTACTGGCGATATACCCCGATAGTGGCAACGTGAGCCCCGCGTCGGTGACTTTAGAAAATATCACTGATGTCACCAACCCTTTGTTTCCCTCAGCAGGAAATCCATTGGAATTTGTGTTTATTGAAAACGGTGGTGTATTGGAATACGACGTGCTCGATAGCACCGGCGCTTCAGTGATTGGTGGTTATCAACCGCTGGGTGCAACACCAGCAAGTATTCCTGCATTACCCATTGATTTAGGTTTTACCGTTGAAGTCACAGGAAACCCAGTGGGGCAGCCACCGAACACGCCAGATTCATTTGTCATTGAATACGCGTTTGGCACAGGCAACAACCTCAATGCTATTGCCATGGCAAATATCCAAAATGAAAAGCTTTTGAAAGATGGTCGAGCGACGATTCAAGACAATTTTCAAAACCTGAATACTCAAATCGCTGTGAAAACAGAAACCGCTGAAATTCAATTGAGTACAGTCACCATCACCAAAAGCGATGCTGACTCCCGCTGGTTGGGTATTAGCGGTGTCAACCTTGATGAAGAAGCATCCAACTTATTGAAGTATCAGCAATCTTATCAAGCTGCCGCGCGAGTTGTGACCGTGGCGCGTGAAATCGTCGATACCCTGCTTAATGCAGTGTAATTAGAGGTTTTTGTCATGCGAGTATCCACATTTCAATTTTACCAGTCGAATACTAATAATATTCTCGACAAACAAAGCCGAGTGAATGATCAAATCATTCATTTATCGGAAGGCAAGCGCGTCATTGTCGGTTCGGACGACTCGGTTGCCACCAATTCGATCCTCAATTATAAGCAAGAAATCCGAGTGACCGATCAGTACCAGAGAAATGGCGATTTTGCAGAGTCACGCCTGCGTGCAGAAGAAACCGCGCTAGGCTCTGCTGAGACGGTGTTACTCCGTATCAAAGAACTGACATTGCAAGGTAATAACGGTGCTTTGGGGGCAGAAGAACGCGATGCAATCGCGCAAGAACTAGAAGCCCGTTTAGAAGAGTTGCTGAGTCTTTCGAATACCAAAGATGAAGGCGGTAATTATGTTTTTGCCGGCTTTCAAACGTCTATTAAACCGTTTGAGCAACAGCCTGATTCATCAGTGATTTATAACGGTGATCAAGGCCAGCGTGAAACCAATTTAGGTCCGTCGGTTACGATTACGACAAATGATTCAGGCCAAGATGTATTTGTTGAAATTCCTAATAGTGTGGGTCACTTTAGGCCTGAATATGGTCCGAATACAACGGGTCTATATGGCCCAATTAACGCTGGGAAGGCTTTTGTAGACTCGGCCACCATTGTTGACCCATCTCAGTATGATACGGCGGCATTTCCTCCGCCTTACACCATTTCTTTTCAAGAGGATCCCGTCACTCTAGAAATGGGGTACTACGTCACCGATTCGAGTGGCGCCTATATTGAACCCGCGCAACCCGCGCCTATTCCCCCGGCACTTGCTGTTACTAATCCATATGTACCGGGCGAAAAAATCTCGATTGTGAATGACAGTGTGGAATTCATTCTTACAGGAGATCCGGTTGACGGTGATGTCATCGAGTTGGGCGAACAAGACAGTAAAGATGTGTTCGAAACGGTAAATGAAGTCATTGATTGGCTTCGTTCGCCGCGCGGCACTGATGAGCAGCGTAATCAGTTGCAAGTTGATATAGGCCACCTTATCGAAGATTTAGATTCCAGTTTCAATCACATCACTGCGATCCATGCCAGCGTCGGGAGTCGGCTTCAGGTTGTAGATAGTCAAAACAGTATCAACCAAGACTATGTATTAACGATCGAGACAGCACGTATTCAATTGGAAGATTTGGATATCGCAGAGGCAACAACAGAATTTAAGCGGCAAGAAATTGCCTTGCAGGCTGCACAGGCATCATTTGCGCAGCTCCAAAATTTGACGCTTTTTCAATATATATAGATAACTGATTGAAAATAAACAAAATAAAATTTTGGCATAGCAAATGCATTTACTTCTGTGTAACGCCAAATTAACGGCAATTATTTGACTCATAACCGGATGGCTTCAAGCCCCGGCAAAAAAAGATGAAGTTGGAGACTGATCATGGCTTTAACCGTACAAACTAACATTTCGTCGATTACGGCTCAGCGTAACCTGAATCGGTCTACCGACGACTTAAACGTATCTTTAACTCGTTTGTCTTCTGGTTTGCGTATTAATAGCGCACGAGACGATGCAGCGGGGCTACAAATTTCAAATCGCCTTACATCTCAAATTAATGGGTTGGGTGTGGCCACTCGGAATGCCAACGACGGCATTTCGATGTCACAGACAGCAGAAGGTGCATTGCAAGAATCAACGAACGTATTGCAGCGGATGCGAGATTTGGCCATTCAATCTGCCAATGGCTCAAACGCAGCCAGTGACCGCCGAGCGATTCAAGAAGAGATTGCTCAGCTACAAAAAGAACTAACACGTATTGCTGAAACCACAACCTTTGGTGAGCGTAACTTATTAGACGGTACCTTTGGTACTGAATCATTTCAGGTGGGTGCAAACGCCAACGAAACCATTGAAGTGTCACTTGCTGCGTTTACGGCATCAGACATGGGCGCTTACCAACAACAATTGTCAGTTGCATCTGATGCAACTCAAGCGGTTACTGCTGGTTTAGGCGGCGTTGTGACTGGCGCGGCAGCCAGTGCGCCGTTGGCCAATGGCGTGGGCGCGGGTACGGTGACAATTACAGCAAACGGTGTGCAAGTTGATACCACAATAACCGCTGATGCAAGTGCGAAAGACATTGCCAATGTAGTGAATGCCGTTGAAGGTGAAACGGCAGTGTCTGCAGATGCTCGAACGAAAGCGATTTTGAGTGGCTTTAGTGGAGATGACACGATTTCATTTAAGTTGTCTGGCTCCAGTGATGACCCATTGGATTCGAAAACAATTATTGCTGTAACAGGACCAAATGGCGAACTTGATGGTCTCGCGAACGAGATTAATAAGGTTTCAGGTGATACTGGCGTCACAGCTTTTGTAAACTCAGATGGCAATGTTGAACTTGTCAGCGAACAGGGTGACGACATTGGCATGTCTGAATACCTCAGTCGAAACACAACTGTTCTATCTGTTCAAGCTTATGAGTATGACGGCACCACAGTTGCTGGAGCGGCAACAACCTTAGCCGGTGCGGGGGGGAATGTTACAATTGCCGGAACCGTGAGGTTTGATAGTGCGACGTCATATGTCGTAGACACTAATGGTGGTAACTCCTTAGTCGGCTCGTCTGACCCTCTGGGTTTATATGGTGCTGCTGCAGCAACTAACGTCTCTGGTTTGGCTGAAGTATCAGATATTGATGTGTCATCCGCGAAAGGCGCGCAGGATGCTATTGCCGTGATTGACGGTGCGTTAACCTATATCGATAGCTCAAGAGCCCAACTGGGTGCGGTTCAAAATCGTCTGGCTTCGACTATTTCGAACTTGGATAATATTATCGAAAACCAAAGTGCTGCTAGAAGCCGTATTCGAGATACAGACTTCGCGGCAGAAACCACTGAACTGACCAAGAATCAGATCTTGCAACAGGCTGGCACTTCAATTCTTGCTCAAGCACAGCAGATTCCTCAGGCCGCACTAAGTTTGCTGCAAGGTTAATCTCCGAGTAAGCTAAACTTATGAAAAGGCAGCGTTAGGCTGCCTTTTTTGTAGTTGTTATTGGATGGAAGCCTTTATGTTTGAAGATCGAAGTTGGAACAAAGACTTTTCTAAACCTTGCCCCGCAGCGCAGGAATTAATTCGTGAGCAGCTCGAATTATCTTACAAGCAAGGATCAATCAAGCGAGTCTACAAATGTGCTCAATTTCTTGATAAGTATCAACTGATAGCAGACAAAGAAGCCAAACTATTGGCGGAAGCAGGGCTAAAAACTGGCCATAAAAAAGCAGCTTTACTTGGGTGTCAACGTCTTGTTGAATTAGACCCAAGTAATCACGAAAGTGTTCAATTTTTGCTGCAATCCTACATGAGCGTAGGAGACTTCAAGCACGCACATCAAACATCGCAAATTTTGTTGGCTCAAGGGCTCGTTGATGAATCATTTGTTGCCGATTTAAACGATAAAATTTCATTGAAGCATGAACTTGAAAACCTAATTATCCAATTGTTTTCTTCGCCAGTATCAACCTCAGAATCAGAGCTGCATTTCTCTCAAGTTCAGCAAGTGCTGCAACTTGCTGCAGACATTAACGATATGGAATTATGCTTTAAAGTTGTGACGGGGTGTTTGTCTGCGCGCTCAATTCCCAACGCGTGGGTCATATCAATTTTTGATTTATTGACTGAAAAATTTGATCAAAATACGCATTTAGATCTTTTAGATCACCTTAGAATTGACCATTATTGGGCCGATTTTGCAGAACATTTTGTGAAATATTGCAGCTTAAATAGCAAATCAATTGACGCTCAAACGGCGCAAAAATTGTTGGCAGTGGTCCAAGGAGTTCCAGGAAAAGAATCGGCTTCTTTAGCGTTGTTGGTATTGACCCAGCAGTGGAGCAAAGCCGAACGGCTACTTGCTAAAAATAAATCCATTCAATGGCAAAACTATAGCCTTAAGTCCCTAGCCAAATTGCTTTGTAACCTCAACAAAATGGATGCTCTTGATCGCTTAATCGCAAGAAATGAAAATACCAGCGCTGAAGTTTTTTGGCTCCTCGCTGCTGGTTTAGAGGGCAACAGTAAAGCTTTAGAGCGTAGACTTCAATTGTTGCAACAGGCTTCAAAATTGTCTGAAACGAGCTCCCAAATTGCCAATGATCTCGGTGATGTATATTTTGCTTTGGGGCGGCATGAAGAAGCCAAAAACGCATTTTACAAAGCATACTCGTTAGCGCCAGATGAAAATTTTTACACGTGCTATAACTTGGCTATGACCCTTCAAGTGCTGGGTGGAAATAAACAAGCCCTTGATTATTACAAGGTTGCTTTATCAATTGATCCAGAGCGCAGTGTGTCGTGGAAAGCGGTAGGTAATTTCATGAGTGCTTCGGGCAGCGCTCATTTAGCCCATGATGCGTTTCGACTTTATTTGGCGGTTTACCCAAATGATGTGGAAGTTTGGTTGCAATACGCGACGATGTTGCAAAGCCTCAATGAGATCGAGTTAGCACTTGATATCGTTGAGGAAATATCCACTCAACATCCCAACAATTTGACAGCCAAAGTGGTTTTTTCCGGTCTTAATATGACGTTGGGAAAAGCGACACAAGCGAGACAAATCAATGAGCAATTATTGTATTCGAAAGACACTCCGCATCACTTTAAATTGCAAGCGCTGGGAAATGCCCTTTTTGCTTCGAACTATGATCCTAAATTGAATTCTGAAGAGCTTTATGGCAAATACAGCTTGGTACAGCTGCTGTTACCAAAGCAAAAGTACTTTGAGTGGAACGCCAGTGGAAATAACAAGAAAATAAGGGTTGGATACGTGTCTGCTGACTTTAAAACTCACGCATGCGCATATTTTATTGAGCCCCTTCTTTCTCACTATAATCATGACCGTTTTGAAGTGTTTGCCTACTCAGGGGTAAATATTGAAGATGAATATACTGACTTGTTCAAAGGTAAGGTCGATCATTGGCGGTATATTGCAAAGCTCAGTGATGACAAGGCAGCAGAACTAATTCGAAGCGATGAAATTGACATCCTAGTGGATCTCAGTGGTCATACATCGGGCAGTCGGTTATCGGTTTTGGCTCTTAAACCAGCTCCTATTCAGATGAGTTGGTTAGGCTATGGTTATACCACAGGGCTGCCGCAAGTTGATTACTTCTTGTGTGATTGGGAAATGGCGCCTGAGGGTTCTGAGATGTTATTTTATGAAACACCTTTACGCCTCGATAGACCTAGTTTCACTATTAAGCCACATCAGAAATATTTAGATTTTGAACCTAAACGTAGAGACCTTTTTGATGGTTCGCCCATTGTGTTTGGATCTGCAACTCGAGCGATAAGAATCAACGATCAGCTTATCGCCGCATGGGCTGAAATAATATCAAGAGTTCCTAACTCTATTTTAAATATAGATAACCCTAATTTTGCTGATCCTTATTCAGCCGAACAGATGACTCAGCGCTTCGTCGATGCGGGGATTCCAAGAGAACAGTTAAAGATTGAACATGCCGGTGACTATTTCAATACCATTGCCGCTATGGATATTTGTTTAGATTGTTTTCCGCATAACTCAGGCACCACTATTTTTGAGATGTTGTGGTGTGGTACCCCTGTCATTACAAAGCGAGATCGGCCATCGGTCGGGCGAATTGGGGTATCGATTGTGCAAGGGGTGGGCCGACCAGAGTGGATTGCGGACTCTGTAGAAGAGTATATCGAAAAAGCTGTCAGTCTCGCTCTTGATAGAGAGAGATTGGCAATGATCACGAAAAGCTTACGCAACGACTTTAAGACATCTCAGCTCTATGATGGAGAGGGCTTTTGTCGTTCAGTTGAACGTGCTTATGAACATATTCTATCCGAGAGGTTCTCATGAAAGCAGTGATTTTAGCCGGAGGTTTAGGCACACGTATTAGTGAAGAGTCGCACCTTAAACCTAAGCCCTTGATTGATGTGGGTGGGCGTCCCATGCTCTGGCATATCATGAAGATATGCTCTTTTTATGGGATCAATGATTTTGTAATTTGTTTAGGATACAAAGGTTACAAAATTAAGGAGTATTTTAGTAACTACTTCTTATACAACTCCGATGTGACCTTTGACTTCTCACAAAACAGCATGGAAGTGCACAATAAAAAAGCAGAGCCTTGGAAAGTGACATTGGTCGATACTGGCGAGGACTCGATGACGGGGGGCCGTCTCAAACGAGTTCGCGGGTACCTTGATGATGAACCATTTTTATTTACCTATGGTGATGGGGTAGCCGACATTAATATCCATGATCTCGTGTCATTTCATAAATCCCATGGAAAGCTGGCAACTGTTAGTTCTGTGTTACCTCCTGGGCGATATGGGGCGCTTGATTGTTCAGGTAGTCAGGTCAATGGATTTCGAGAAAAACCACGTGGCGATGGTGGCATGATCAACGGGGGTTTTTTTATCCTAAACCCGAAAGCTATTGATTATATTGCTCATGATGGAACTTCATGGGAGCTTGAACCCTTGAATCAGCTTGCAAGCGATGGTGAGTTGCAGGCATTCAAACATGAAGGTTTTTGGCAAGCCATGGATACGCTGAGAGACAAGACACATTTGGAAAATTTGTGGAAGTCCAACAAGGCGCCTTGGAAGGTGTGGGAATCGTGATGAGTTTTTGGCAAAATCGCCGAGTGTTCATCACCGGTCATACTGGCTTTAAAGGGGCATGGCTTAGCCAGTGGCTTTTGCAAATGGGGGCACAAGTTCACGGGTATGCGCTGCCACCAGAATCGTCTAATTCGCTGTTTTCGATCTTACAATTGGAAACGAGAATGAACCACATATTAGGTGATATACGTGATAGCGAGGGGCTTACCAAAGCACTCGTCGAAGCTAAAGCAGATGTGGTGTTTCATTTGGCGGCACAGCCACTTGTCATCGATGGTTACAAGTTTCCAGTGGACACATTTGACGTGAATACAATGGGAACGGTGCACTTGTTGGAAGCCGTCCGACAATGTAAGTCTGTGCGTTCGGTCGTCGTCATCACAACCGATAAGGTTTATGAACCGAGTACTCTCGGGACCCCTCACATGGAGTCAGATCCACTCGGTGGATACGACCCTTATAGTGCAAGTAAAGCTTGTACCGAGCTGGTAGTGCAAAGTTATCGTCGCTCATTTTTTAATGAACACGGACGAGTTGGAATTGCGACAGCTAGAGCGGGGAATGTCATTGGCGGAGGAGACTTTGCTGAGCACCGTTTGATTCCCGATATTTGTAAAGCTTGGAGCCAAGCTAAGCCACTGGTTATTCGCCAACCGAGAGCGGTTCGTCCTTGGCAACACGTGTTGGATGCTTTGCATGGCTATTTACTATTGGCTCAGCAGATGTTCCATACGCCTCAAATAAGCGCGCTAGCTTGGAATTTTGGCCCGGCTCAAGCTGATATGTGGCCTGTTGAGGCCATTGTGAAGCATATGCAAGAGCAATGGCAATTGCGAACAAAACAAGAGGTCTCGGTTCAGATCGAAGCCGCCGTTTATCATGAAAACCCTTCTCTGCTGCTTGATAGTCATAAAGCCCACACCAACCTCGATTGGCAACCCGTATGGTCACTTTCTACAGCTCTTGATTACTCCTTGCAGTGGTATTTAGCGTGGGCAAACTCAGCGGATTTAATGGCCGTTACAGAATCTCAAATTAACACATTCATGCAAGGAGTGGTTACCGATGCAACAAGACTTTAGTGTAGAAACTTTACCACTCAAAGGTGCATTTCGAGTTCGGCATAAGGTTTTTTCAGACCACCGAGGAATGTTTAAGCGTTTGTCTTGCCATCAAAGTTTGTTGGACTCAGGTGTTGATGCTCAACCACGACAAGTCAACGCATCGCTGACTCCGAAAAAAGGCACGATTCGGGGAATGCATTTCCAGCATGAACCTGCGACAGAAACTAAAATTGTGTGCGCAATGTCGGGATCATTATTTGATGTGTTGATTGATTTAAGACCCGACTCCGATACTTATTTGCAATGGTACGGTGAACAGCTTTCTGGTGAGTCTCACAGCAGCCTCATTGTGCCTCCAGGGTTTGCTCATGGGTTTCAAACCACCAGTGACAACGTACTCATGATGTATTTGAACAGCACTGATTATGCGCCTGATTTAGAAAGCGGAATTCACCCACTTGATCCAAGTATTGCGGTTGCATGGCCACTCCCTGTGACCGAGCTGTCTGCCAAAGATTCAGAGCATTCGTTCATTGACAGTACTTTTAATGGTATTAGCCTTGGCACATTTGAGGGAACTTAGATGACTATCGAAATTCATCCTACAGCCAAAGTGTCTGCGTTGGCCGATATAGAAGTTTCCGTCCGAGGAACCAAAGTTGTCATAGGCCCGCGCACTGTCATCGATGCGTTTGTAAAATTCAAACCCGCCGGAGGGAAAGGCGATGTGGTGATTGGCGCTGACTGTGTTTTAAACTCCGGGTGTGTAGTCTATACCGGAAACGGTCTTACCATTGGTGATGGTGTTGCTGTTGCGGCAAACACTACATTTGCTCCAGTAAACCATGCCTTTATGGACAAAAACCGGACAATTCGAGAGCAGCGCTTTTTACCGAGTAAAGGCGGTATTGTTATCGGAGATGATGTTTGGATTGGCGCGAATTGTGTCATTTTAGATGGAGCATGTATTTCTGATGGAGCTGTCGTTGGAGCGATGTCCTTGGTGAGGGGGAACGTTGCTCCTTATAGCGTTGTTGCGGGGAATCCTCTGCGACAAATATCAGAGCGCACATGATGTTCACTATATTTGGTTCAACGGGCTATATCGGCAGTGAATTGGTCAAGCATCTCTGTTCACTCAATGTGCCAGTGCAGGCCATCGCCCGTGGCGATTCATCATGGAAGTCACGTTCGCTGGGGCATGTCATTTATGCCGTAGGGTTGACCGCTGGATTTCGTGAGCATCCAGAAAAATCATTGGAAGCGCACGCTGGGCTGCTATCTGAAATTTTATGTCATCAGAGATTTGATTCACTGACTTATTTATCATCAACTCGTTTGTATGGCTTGCAAAGCGAACGAGCAGCAAAAGAAGACGATGCGATTTCGATTCGACCTTCATTGAGCGGTGTGTACGATTCTAGCAAGCTACTTGGGGAAAGCCTTTGCTTAGCGCAGTCTTTGCCCACAGTTCGGGTTGCGCGCCTTTCAAATGTATTTGGTGTGGGGCAACCCAGTAATGTCTTTCTACCTCAAGTACTATCGTCGTTGAGAGAGTCTGGCCAAGTTGAAATTGGAGAAGCACCAGACTCCTCGAAAGACTACATCTCGATTGATGATGTGGTGAAGATGCTGGTGAGCATCTCACAAAGGGGGCAACACAGGATTTATAATGTTGCGTCGGGTCACAATGTGACGCACCTTGAGATTGCTCACGCAGTTGAAAAATTTATTCCCAATTCGGTGAAGTTTGCGGCCCAAGGGCAAACTCGTAAGCTTGCATCCATTGATATCGCGCGAATTCATGATGAATTCAATGTCACTCCTAAATTACTTTTGCCATCGATAGAAGCGCTACTTAAAAGCGATGGTTTTGCCAACACCATGAGGAAAATTTAATGAGCTACGAGAAATCTCCAGCGGTCATTCAATTTCATGAAGAAAAGAAGCAACGTATTGCCGGCTATCGCAAAGATGCTGAGTGGCAAGAATTGAATAAAAAGTGGGTAAAGAAGGCCTTCGATCATCAGTACATGTACAACTTTAGTTGGATGGGCCGCCCGGTTATTCAAATGCCTGCCGATTTCTGGGCAATGCATGAGTTGATTTGGGAAATCAAACCTTCGGTCATTATTGAGTGCGGTATCGCGCACGGTGGAGCCTTAATTTTCTATGCATCACAGTTAGAAATGCTGGGCAAAGGTAAGGCGATTGGTGTGGATATTGAAATTCGACCACACAATCGCGAAGCCATTGAATCTCATGAAATGTTCAAGCGTATCGACCTCGTCGAAGGATCCTCTGTTGCTGATAGTACCGTCGCGCAAGTGAAACAGCTGATGGCCAATGAAACGGGCCCTGTGATGGTGTGCTTGGATTCCATGCATACTGAAGAACATGTGATCGCAGAACTCAATGCATATGCCGAACTTGTCACCTCCGGTAGCTACCTGGTTGTGTTCGATACTGTTGTGGAAGAGTTACCCAAAGGCTATTTCGACAACAGGCCGTGGGATGTTGGTAATAGTCCGATGACTGCAGTGAACAAGTGGCTTACGACTCGTACTGATTTCGTTCGCTCTGATTACGACGATAAATTAGTAGCCACTGCGTGTAATGGCGGTTTCTTGAAGAAGATTTGAGCAAGGATTAGATTGTGAATGATGTAATTACCAACCAGTTTTATGGCGTATCTGACGCGGCGAAATTCTCAGAAGGCATGCGGATGGTGTTGGAATCCGTAGGGCACAATAAGAATATATATGCCAGCGATAATATGATGACATTTGGTCGAAATATGGGGTTTATGACGGACCCCGAATTCGTCAAAGTGATTCAGGATAACAACCCAGAGGATCTCGAGTTATCATTTCTTTGGCGCACGCACACCTTAGCTTGGGCTGCTCGCCATGCGGCTCAACTTGAAGGGGATTTCGTAGAGTGTGGATGCTATCGGGGGTATACAGCAAAAGTCGTTGCTGATCTTGTCGGCTTTTCTGACATGAATCGTCAATATTGGCTATATGACGTATTTAACCCAGAGACTATTATGGGAAGTCATAATGCTTCGATTTCTGACCCTTTTGAGTTTGTTAAAAAACGATTCGAAGCATATAACAACGTGAACGTTATTAAGGGGTATGTCCCCAGTTCATTTGAACAAGGTATGCCTGAAAAAGTAGCTCTGCTTCACATCGACATGAACCATGCTGAAGCCGAACTAGGTGCACTAGAACATCTTTTTGAACGCGTCGTATCTGGCGGAGTGATTGTTTTAGATGATTATGGGTGGACAGCTTATAAAGCGCAAACAGTAGTGGAAGATGGCTGGCTAAATGCAAAAGGGTATTTTGTGTTGGAACTTCCTACAGGGCAAGGTGTAGTTATAAAAAGATAGGTTTAAATTGCTGTTATTCAAACGCTTTTAATTTTTTTATTTTTTTTCTAAAGGTTTTCTACGAAGAGTCGTTAACTTTAGTGAGACTAAGAAACACATCTAGCGAGACTCAGGTCCGCAGGTATAGAGGAAGCGAATCATGGCTTTAACAGTACAAACTAACGTATCAGCGATTAACTCAACTCGTAACCTGAGTAGCGCATCTGCTGGCGTAGAAACATCATTAACGCGTTTGTCTTCTGGACTTCGCATTAACAGCGCACGTGACGATGCGGCCGGCTTGCAAATTTCTAACCGTCTGACTTCTCAGATTAACGGTTTGAACGTTGCAGTCCGTAACGCAAACGACGGCGTATCTATTTCGCAAACTGCAGAAGGTGCGTTGCAAGAATCAACGACCATCCTTCAGCGTATGCGAGACCTATCAATTCAGTCAGCAAACGGTTCAAACAGTTCTTCAGACCGTACAGCGATTCAAGAAGAAGTTGCACAACTTCAGAAAGAATTGACACGTATTTCTGAAACAACATCGTTTGGTGATCGTAAACTACTTGACGGCACGTTTGGTACTGAAACATTCCAGGTCGGTGCTCAGGCGAACGAAACAATCGATGTGACACTGGCTGCGTTCCGTGCAACAGATATTGGTTCGTACCAACAACAGCTCGTTGCAAGCCAAGCAAGTGAAGGTTTAGGTGCTGTTGCAAGTGCATCAGGTAACACCACCGCTGGTGGTACAGTACCCGGTAACGGCGTTGCTGGTGGTACTCTGACGATCACCTCATCAGGAGAGCAAGCAGAGATTACAATGTCTGCAGACGCTTCTGCAGCAGATATCGCTAAAGCGATTAATGACGGTGCTGGTCGTTCAGGTGTGACTGCTGATGCACGCACAGCGGTTGAGCTGAGTGGCTTCACTGCGGGCGATACCATTGCAATTAACTTGAATGGCGCGAATGACCCAGGCGATGCCAATACGGTGATTGCTATTGTGGGTGATGATGGCAACCTCGAGTCACTTGCGAACGAAATTAATAAAACGTCGGGCGATACAGGTGTAATTGCACGTGTGAACGACTCGGGCAACATTGATTTAATCAGTGAATCTGGCGACGATATTGGCATTGCCAACCTGGGCGATACAACATTCGATTTGGAAAGCTATGAGTACGATGGTGTTACTAAAGGTGTAGGTGCAGCAACCTTGAGCGCATATGGTGCGGTCAACGCGGCAGGTGTTGTTAAAATTGACGGCTCTTCTGCATATACCTTAGAAAGTAGCGATGCAACAACATTGATTGGTTCAAACGCTGCAGCTGGTACTGGCCCTGAAGAGTTGTTTGGCGCCGCTGCTGCAACTAATGTCTCGGCGTTGAATGATGTTGCAGATATTGATGTATCAACAGCGAAAGGTGCACAAGATGCATTGTCTGTTATCGATGGCGCCCTGACCTTCATTGATAGTTCTCGTGCGGAGCTTGGTGCGGTTCAAAACCGTCTGAACTCAACGATTTCTAATTTAGATAACATTGTTGAGAACGCATCTGCATCACGTAGCCGTATTCGTGACACTGATTTTGCCAAAGAGACAACTGAATTGACTAAGAACCAGATCTTGCAGCAAGCAAGTACATCTATCTTGGCTCAAGCACAGCAGTTACCTCAGGCAGCATTAAGTCTCTTGGGTTAATATTCAAGGACTTAAGTCAACTTCAGAAGGAGCTCACGGTTGTGAGCTCCTTTTTGCGTTTAAACTATTAAAGTTTTTTGAATTACGGACGATAATTATACAAGAACTGTTTTTGGAGGTGGTGTATGGCAATTGAAGCAAATGTAGCAACAGAAGTTGTGGCTGCCCTAACTGGTGCACAATCCAATAGCACGACGGGGACAGCTCAGCACGATCTGACTGCTTCTGAAATTGCAGAGCAAAAAGCTGTTGCGGCCAGTGAGAAAATTCAAGAAGCAGGACAAAATGCTGAAAATCTTACGCCTGAGCAACTCGAAGTAGTGGTACAACAATTGCAAGATTTTGTGTCCACACTTAATCGAGGAATAGCGTTTCAGGTGGACGATGAGTCAGGTAAAGATGTAATCAAGGTAACAAACCGGGATACCGGAGAGTTGGTGCGGCAAATTCCTTCCGAAGAAGTGCTACTTCTTGCCGCAAGGTTATCAGAAGCAACCGGACTGCTTGTAAACACTGAAGTGTAAGTGAGTCACTATGTCAACTATTTCTACCCCAGGCATCGGTTCTGGTATTGATATCAATGCGATTGTTGGAGCGTATATTGACGCTTCTCGTGTGCCGTTTGAAGAGCGAACAGCAGAAAAACAATCGACATATACTAATCAAATTACTGGATATGGCACTTTACAAAGCGCCGTCGACAGTTTGAAGACGTCTTTGACTAAACTAGCTGATCCTGATCTTTACTCAGGCATGAGCATGTCTATGAGTAGTGCGAGCAATTTTTCGGCAAAGATTGACGACACCGCTGATATTGGTTCATTTGAACTTGAAGTAAAGCAACTTGCTGAGGCACAGAAGCTGACATCAACAGGCTTTGTTGCTGAAGATGCTGTGGGTGAGGGAAGCTTGGAGCTGTCGTTAGGTTCATCTTCCTTTACCATCGATATTGCAGCAGATGCTACGATTGAAGATATCAAAAATGCCATTAATGATGCAGATTCAAATCCCGGTATCAGCGCTTCAATTGTGACTGATGATACGGGGTCACACTTGGTATTAAACTCCACTGAAACGGGTACTGATAATCAAATTAATATCACTGCTTTTGATGCGGGCGGCACTGAAATAACTGACGGTACAGGCTTAGGTCAATTACAATTTGATTCTACTGATGTGGCTAACAGCCAAATGTCGGAAACTCAAGCAGCGCAAGATGCAATCGTTATTATTGATGGCTCGTTAACGGTGACGAACTCCTCCAATACTATCGAGAATGCGATTCAGGGTGTGACCTTAGATTTAAAATCTGCGAACGACGATGGTGACACAACAACCATCACTATTAGTGAAGATAACAGCCAAGTTGAAAATGCAGTGAAAGCATTCATTGATGCATACAACGGCTATACAGAAACATCTAAAAGCTTGCAGTACGTGAATCTTGATGCAGAAATAACGGCGCCTCTGAACGGTGACTCAACTGTCCGTATGATGGATAGACAGTTTAGGGAACTCGCGTCATCGGCATTTGGGAGCGGAGTGTTTACCTCACTTTCTCAGTTGGGGATTACCACTAATGAGGAAGGTTATCTTGACTTGGATAGCGACGTTTTGTCTGACGCGGTGAAAAACAATAAAGAAGACCTTCAGTCATTCTTTGTTGGCACTGAAAGTGAGCCTGGTTTAGCGGTGAGTTTTGAAGAGAAGATTAGTGTTTATTCTGGGGCTGATGGTATTGTCAGTACGCGGATCAATACACTCACCGGGCAAGTAGAACGTCTTGATATTGAAACTGAAACCTTCAATGAGCGGCTTGCCACTCAAGAAGAGCAGCTCTACTCTCGCTTTAATGCTATGGATATAACAGTTGCAAGCTTACAAAATACATTGAGTTTTGTGACAAGTCAGTTGAGTAATTTGCCTGGAGTAGTAAGCCAAGATTCATAATCAGGCTTTACATTGAGACAAAAGGCTGCCTGGAAAAGGCAGCTTTTTTGTGCTCGCCATGTTTTCACAAGACTACCGAGTTTTTTTGATGCTTTGATAAACCGCTGCGCCCGCAGAAGTTTGACGAAGCGACAGCACACCTTGCTTCGCCTTTTCTTTTTCGATGCCTGCGAGCTCAATCGTTTCCACAAGGAGTGACTGCACCTCAGTGAGCAGAACAATCGCTTGTTGTTGCTGTTCACCGGTTTGAGATTGGGCATGGGAAGCCAAAGTTTGGGCCACAGACTGAAGAGTTTGCGTATGTTGCCCAATGATATCAAGGGCAACTTGCAATTCGCTTGCGTCTCGATGTGAGCTGAGCTCTTCAAGTGCCTTTTGAAGCTCGACCTTAAGCTCGTTTAGTTGTTTTGTGGCGTCATTCAGCACTTGGGGTTCCTGGCACTTGTCCATTTTTATATTCATCTGGGATGCCGTCCCAACCTTCCTTTAATTCTCGAACAATGCCTGCGATTTCATCGATGGGGGCTTGTTCAGACTGGATATTGGCAATAATTAATTTTTGCGTACAGTAGTCATAAAGCACATCAAGGTTGCTGGCAATAGTGCCGCCTTTGTCCAAGTCTAAACTCACTTTCAAAACGTCCAAAAGGCGAATTGCTTTACTGATGGATTCGCCTTTTTGTTTGATATCTTTACGCTCAATTGCGTTTGAAGCGGCGACAAGGTTACCGAGAATATGTTGAAAAATAGCGGTTACTTGAGCATGAGGAGATGCCTCTTTCAAGGACGCTACCGTATTTTTACGATACTGCTGAATCGAGTGTCGGGCCATTTTAAAGTCACTTCTCTTTATCTGAATTGAGGTGCTATTGATTCAGTGCCCCAATTATCTATTAGTGTTTCCAGCACTGCCGAAAAACTGTCATCTGGCAATAGTGCTGCAAAGATTGTACCTACTTGTAAGTCGGAGCGTGAGTCGATTATCCACGGATCATAGTTAAATATTTTGTTAAACAAACTGACCTAGGTCGAAATTTCAAAGGAATTCTGAACAATAGATTCATTCCAACACCTTTGTGCGGTTGTCATGCTGCATTGTTTGGTTAGAATAAACTGAATCGTTTTTTGTAAATCTGATGTATATTTGAAGAATACAAAAATTCAATCGCAACAAACGCATGGCAGCAAGGTAGTCGACACGAATGCAAGGTAATTCTGAGGTTTTGGTCATAGATGACCACATGAAACGAAAACAGCAGGTCGAGCTGTTGCTGCAGTTTATTGGCGAACCATGTAAGTTGGTGAGTTCGGCCAACATTGGAGAAGTGCTAACCGAGCAAGTCGCTTGGCGGGCAGTGGTTGTGGGACAAGTTGATATTGGCTCCCCATTTGAATTGGTGAGCCAACTTGCTGGTCAGTATAAGGCTCAGCCCTTTTTACTGATTGGTGAATTAGGTGATTGCGTGGCAGATCTGCCAAATGTAATTGGTAGCGTGCTAGAACCATTTAGTCATAGCCAAATGACTCAGATGTTACATCGCTGCCAAGATTATCATTTGAAAGCCCCTTCCAAGACAAAACCTACGAGCCAGCATCAAGAAATACTATTCCGAAGCTTAATTGGTCGAAGTGGTGGCATTCAGCAAGTGCGCCAGTTAATCGAGCAAGTGGCCGTGACGGAAGCCAATGTACTGGTGTTAGGTGATTCAGGCACAGGTAAAGAAGTGGTTGCCCGAAACATTCACTACATGTCTGCACGCCGTTCAGGACCATTTGTTCCAGTCAATTGCGGAGCGATTCCGCCAGATCTGCTAGAAAGTGAACTTTTTGGTCATGAGAAAGGGGCATTTACGGGAGCGATCTCGGCCCGCAAAGGTCGTTTCGAAATGGCTCAAGGTGGCACATTATTTCTAGATGAAATCGGTGATATGCCGCTTAACATGCAAGTTAAACTTCTGCGTGTGCTCCAAGAACGTTGTTTTGAGCGTGTCGGCGGTTCAACATCCATTGATGCAGATGTCCGCATTGTAGCAGCAACTCATCGCAATCTTGAAGGCATGATCGATAAAGGCGATTTTCGCGAAGATTTATTTTATCGTCTTAATGTATTTCCAATTGAAATGCCTTCATTGAGTGAGCGACGTGAAGATGTGCCATTGTTAATGCAAGAACTTATCGAACGTTTAGCGTCTGACCACAAAGTTACAATTCGGCTGACTGAACGAGCACTTGATTCCCTCATGGAACACACTTGGCCGGGCAATGTGCGTGAACTAGCAAACTTGGTTGAACGCCTTGTGATTCTGTTTCCAAATGGCCTGATCGATGTGAATGATTTACCATCTAAATACCGCCATGTGGATGCGCCAGAGTACGATCACGAGTATGACGAGTCGCTATTGGAACAAGACATGCTCAATGACGTGTTCCAAAATGATGTATACGAGCCACCTGAAAGTTCCATGTCGACTCAGCTTCCACCTGAAGGTTTAAATCTCAAAGAGATGATGACCGAACTAGAAATTGACATGATCAATCAAGCGTTGGAAACCACCGATTGGGTTGTTTCTCGAGCCGCTGATTTGTTAGGCATGCGTCGTACGACTCTCGTAGAGAAAATGAGAAAGTATTCTTTGTCTAAAGATAGTGCCTGATTGAACAGGTGTCGAAATCATGACACCTACATTTCTTATCTAACCTTATGAAAAACATCAAATAATAAGTTGGCATGGCGACTGCATTGTACTGTTAGATTCAATTTTCTGACAGAGGCCTGCATGCAGTCTGGCAACATCGATATGAAACCGAGGAAATTATCGGCCCACGCGACGGTGAAGGACGATGCTGCTCAATGGCAGCAACGTTCGGCATACTTGGCTGACATATTGGATGGCTTGCCATCGGCGATGATTGTATTGGATGCTGCAGGAATGATAGTCGAAGCCAATTTGGCCGCGATCGAAATGCTGGGTGAGCCGCTTGAAGGTGAACGCTGGCGAACTATCATCTCAAGAGCTTTCAGCCCTCAAGATGATGATGGCTATGAAATCTCTCTAAAAGATGGCCGACTGATTAAATTTGTCACGCGCCCTTTAAAGTGTGGTAGCGGTCAAATTATAGTTTTGACTGACTTAACCGAAACTCGCCAACTTCAAGCGCGGGTAGCTCACTTACAGCGTTTATCGTCACTCGGTAAGATGGTTGCATCATTAGCCCATCAGGTTCGAACTCCGTTATCTGCGGCTATGTTATACGCTGCCAACTTGGGGAATGAATCGCTCAACCCAGTAGCGCGAGAAAAATTCCAAAAAAAACTACTCGATCGCTTGAAAGATTTAGAATGTCAGGTCAGTGATATGTTGTTATTTGCGCGCTCTGGCGAAGGGTTATCTACAGGGCAAGTGTCGAGTCAGCAATTACTCACTTCCATTGAACAAGCTGTTGAAGTCATGGTGGAACAGCACAAAGCAACGCTAGAAGTATTGCTGCCTGAGCCCGACCAAATTCTTGCGGGCAATGCCAGCGCGCTGTCGAGTGCTATCAGTAACCTTGTGCATAATGCACTTCAAGCCAATGCAAGTCGTATTCAAGTCAAAGCACATCCAGAAGGTGAGTCGCTCCATTTGTGCGTGTCAGATAATGGTAGTGGCATTGCTCCGCATATGATTGAACGAATTCAAGAGCCGTTTTACACCACTCGAAGCCAAGGCACAGGGCTTGGTTTAGCCGTAGTGAAAGCTGTGGTTCAGGCCCATCAAGGTGAATTAAAAATTCGTTCTCAAATGAACATAGGTACGCAGGTTTGCATTTGTTTACCATTGGTTGAAGGGCTACAAGCTCCTTTAGCGTCTGAGGTCGTAGGAGAATAACTTATGACAGCACATGTACTTGTAGTAGAAGATGATGCAGGTTTAAGAGAAGCATTGGTCGATACGCTCGAGATTGCAGGGTATCAATGCTCTGAGGCGACCAGTGGTGAAGAGGCGCTATTAGCGTTGAAGGAACCTGTATTCGATATTGTGGTATCGGACGTGCAAATGGACGGTATGGACGGGCTTGGCCTGCTGCGCTCTGTTCGAAGTTCATACCCACAGCTTCCCGTTTTGTTAATGACAGCATATGCCAATGTGCAAGATGCCGTTAAAGCAATCCAGGACGGAGCCACGGATTATTTATCCAAGCCATTCTCACCTGAAGTATTGCTAAATCAAGTAGGACGATACGCGCCCGTTACTCGCGTCGAATCCACCACGCCAATTGTGGCCGATGCCAACTCTAAGGCTTTGTTACAGTTAGCAGCCAAAGTTGCAAAATCAGACGCAAGCGTAATGGTGCTGGGCCCTTCGGGAACCGGCAAAGAGGTATTGGCCCGCTATATCCACGATTGCTCATCGCGAAGCACACAAGAGTTTGTTGCGATTAACTGTGCCGCGATTCCAGAAAACATGTTGGAAGCGACACTATTTGGTTATGAAAAAGGCGCGTTTACTGGCGCAATACAAGCGTGTCCAGGCAAATTTGAGCAAGCTCAGGGCGGTACTATATTGCTCGATGAAGTGACTGAGATGGATTTGTCGCTTCAGGCGAAGTTACTTCGCGTGCTGCAAGAAAGAGAAGTTGAACGTTTAGGTGGACGTAAGACCATATCGCTCGATGTGCGAGTGTTGGCCACCAGTAACCGAGATTTAATGCAAGCTGTAAGAGAAGGAAAATTCAGAGAAGATCTGTATTACCGTCTGAATGTTTTTCCACTGACTTGGCTGCCTTTATGTGAGCGTTCGGCAGATATTGTACCGTTGGCTCGTCACTTGATTCAAAAACATTGTCAGCACTCAGGTTGTGCGGTGCCCTCGATTACAGATGCAGCCATTGCCAAGCTTGGCAGTTATCACTGGCCTGGTAATGTGCGCGAACTGGACAACGTGATTCAACGTGCGTTGATTTTGCATCACGACAGAATAGATGCAGAAGATTTGATGATTGAAATGCACATGAGTCCTACAGCCAACGTGGCTTCAGTGGTACCGAGTATGCCCGCTCAACAGGCAAATGCATTGGCCGATGCTGCCATTGCTGCCGATGACTTAGGCAGTGAGCTGAGATCTCAAGAACACCACATTATTCTTAAAACTTTGGCCGAATGTGACGGGAAACGATCAGAAGTTGCAAATAAATTAGGGATTAGCGCCCGAACGTTACGATATAAAATTGCTAAGATGCGAGATAATGGAATAGAAATACCATATTAAAATCAAGCGTTTATGTTTTTAAGGCAGCTTTCGGGCTGCTTTTTTCGTTTTTGGCAAACTCTTTGCAATTATCTAGAGAACATTGTTTATTCCGCCAATATTTTGGCAGCGTGAGGAAATACATCATGAAAGTCATGGGAAGCGAACTACTCCAACAAATGCAAGGCATGCAGGTTGAAGCCGGTAGCAAAGTAATGACGCACGCTCCAATTGAGGCCAATAATTCCAACGCCGTTGATTTCGGCAACTTGCTCAAGAATGCAATCGATAACGTGAATGGTTTGCAAGGTGACGCCAAAGAGAAAGCAACTGCTTTTGAAATGGGCGACCGCTCTGTGTCATTAGGCGATGTCATGGTTGCTTCACAAAAATCATCCGTTGCATTTGATGCCACCGTTCAGGTGCGCAACAAACTGATGGAAGCGTATAAAGAAATCATGAGCATGCCGGTTTAATCGGGAGGATAGTCCGTGGCTGAAGCAGCAACCCCATCAACAGATCTTACCTTGTCAGACTCTTCAACTGAGTTAGCTGAGGTGGATGATCAAAAGTCGAGTTTCTTCGACAGCTTGAACAATATCGATTTGATTCGTCAGGTCGTGATTGTTTTATCCCTGGCTATTTCTCTTGCCTTGGTCATTTTCATTTTGATGTGGGCCTATGAGCCTGAAATGAGGCCGCTGGGTAAAATGGACACCGAAGAGCTCATCGAAACCTTAAACTTCTTGGACCAAAATAAAATTAACTACAATGTCGACGGCAGTGTGGTAATGGTTGAAAGCAGTGATTATCAAAACATTCGATTGATGATGACTCGCGCGGGTTTGATGTCAGAAGGTGAAACAGGCGACAACATTCTCATGCAAGATATGGGATTTGGTGTGTCACAGCGTTTGGAAGGCGAACGTCTCAAATTCAGCCGAGAGCAACAATTGGCAAAAGCCATTGAGTCACTCAATCCTGTTAAAAGAGCGCGTGTCCTGTTGGCAATTCCAAAAGAAAATGTGTTTGCTCGAAAAGTAAAACAACCCAGTGCGACAGTTGTTGTATCGTTATCTCGTGGTCGGAGCCTCACCCAAGAAGAAGTCGATTCGATCGTCGATATTGTGGCTTCAGCAGTGCATGCAATGGCGCCTGGACGCGTGACTGTAACAGACCAAAACGGACGCTTACTTAACTCTGGTTCACAAGATCCTCTGAGCATGGCGCAGCGTCGCGAGTACGAATTAGAACGTAAGCGTGAACAAGAATACATGGAAAAAATCGACACCATCATGATTCCTACCGTAGGTGTTGATAGCTATACCGCGCAAGTTGACGTGGACATGGACTTCACATCTGTGGAACAAACTCAGCGTGTATTTAACCCAGACTTACCCGCCGTACGCTCGGAAATGACGGTTGAAAATATGAATTCGGGAGATCTCGCGGTCGGCATTCCTGGTGCGCTAACGAATCAACCTCCATTGAATGCCGATATTCCAGAAAATGCAGTGGGGGAAGGGGCTGCTGAGCGTGCAACACCCACAAGTCATCACAAAGAAGCCACACGAAACTATGAGCTAGACACAACAGTCAGTCACACGCGTCAACAAGTGGGTGTGATTAGACGTTTGAGTGTGTCTGTTGCAATTGATCATACGCGCGGTTTTGATGCAGAAGGAAATCCAACATTAGAGTCTCGCTCTGATGCTGACTTGGCAAGTATTAAGCGTTTACTTCAAGGCGGATTAGGGTTTTCTCTCCAACGCGGTGATACGCTAGAAGTCGTCTCTGTACCATTTGTACGCACTGATTTTGAAATGACGCCAGAATTACCCTTCTATGAAACGGAGTGGTTTAAGTACTTGTCCAAATGGCTCCTATTGTCATTCATTTGTGTTGCGCTTATTTTGGGGGTGATGCGTCCAATGCTTAAACGCCTCACGGGATCTGATACAGATGGACAAGAAGATGCAATGCTGATGGACGGCCCTGTAGCCGGACAACTCGACGACACCATGCTTGCAGCGCAAGAAGCCTTATTAGAATCTGATAACGACGAACTGATTAGCACGCTCACTAGTGGTAGACTTGAATTACCCGATTTACACCGTGATGAAGATGTGCTCAAAGCTGTTCGAGCCCTTGTGGCGAACGAACCTGAGCTAGCGGTGCAAGTTGTGAAAGGCTGGCTCGACGACAGCTCTAATTAAGGCGGGGGATAAATCATGGCTACAATTGCAGCGACCGAAGAGACAGATCCAGAACTAAAAGATGTGTCTGGTTTTGACAAAGCGGCAATCCTACTTTTAAGTTTGACTGAAGAAGACGCCGCGGGCATTTTGCGCCAGCTTGAACCCAAACAGGTTCAAAAAGTAGGTATGGCAATGGCGGGCATGAGCGATTTTACGCAAGAACGTATTACCGCTGTTCACAAACTGTTCCTAGCCGACATTCAAAAGTACTCTTCCATCGGTGTCGACAGTGCAGACTTTATTCGCAATGCATTGACCAAAGCATTGGGCGAAGACAAAGCTGGAAACTTAATCGATCAAATTATTTTGGGCGGCGGTTCAAAAGGTATGGACTCGTTGAAGTGGATGGATGCGCGCCAAGTAGCAAGCATCATTCAAAACGAGCACCCGCAAATTCAAACCATTGTGATGTCATATCTCGAACCAGAGCAGTCGGCAGAAATCATGTCGCAGTTCCCAGATAAAGTGCGTTTAGACTTAATGATGCGTATTGCCAATCTCGAAGAAGTGCAACCCGCAGCACTGCAAGAATTGAATGAGATTATGGAAAAACAATTTGCTGGCCAATCCGGTGCTCAAGCGGCCAAAATGGGCGGCTTGAAAGCAGCGGCCAACATTATGAATTACCTTGATACTACTATTGAGGGGCAGCTCATGGACATGATGCGCGAAAGCGATGAAGAAATGGCGCAGCAAATCCAAGACTTGATGTTTGTCTTTGAAAACCTCATTGATGTTGATGATCGAGGGGTACAAGCACTGTTGCGTGAAGTACAACAAGACGTATTGCAAAAAGCATTGAAAGGGGCTGATGATCAGCTTAAAGAAAAATTCTTTGCCAACATGTCGAAGCGTGCAGCAGAACTGCTTGCAGATGACTTAGAAGCTATGGGACCTATTCGTGTCAGTGATGTTGAAGCTGCACAGAAAGAGATTCTGTCCGTTGCTCGCCGCCTAGCAGATTCAGGAGAGATCATGCTCAGTGCCGGTGGTGGCGATGACTTTGTATAGGGGTTTATAGATGAGCTCTGAGCCGCTAGATTCGCATTCAAAGCCAGCTTTTGACGAAACAGAAGCTGAATTGCTTGAGCGTTGGGCTATTCCTGATGTAACTCTGGAATCAAGTAGCCAGCGTTCGAATGCTCTGAACGTGCAACCTCACGCTTCAGTTGTTGATGCTGAAACAACTGAAGAAGAGCATGAAGAGCCGGTTGCAATGACGGCTGAATTACTTGAAGAAATTCGCCAAAGCGCTTATGAAGAAGGGTTTGAAGAAGGTAAAAAAGACGGCTTCGAGGCTGGACACGCCGAAGGCTTAGAACAAGGCAAAGCGCAAGGTCATACAGAAGGTTGCGAAGCTGGCTACCAAGAAGCATTGGTAAAAGGCCAGGCAGAAGTTGAAGAACGAACTACCAGTTTAGAAGCGCTCATGCGAGCACTGCATGAGCCACAGCAGCAAATCGACCAGGATGTTGAGGCGCAGCTCGTCAATTTAGTCACACAACTGAGCGAATCTGTGGTTCAGCATGAATTGGTGACTAACGGTCGGGTTATTTTGCACACATTACGACAAGCCGTTGAGTTGCTTCCTTTTCAGCAACAGCGAGTGCGTGTGCAGTTGAACCCATCAGATTTAAGCCTCATTCACGATGCCTATTCAGATGAGCAGATTAAACAGCGCGGTTGGATGTTAGAAGCTGAGCCCGACTTAGCCATTGGGGATGTTCGACTCCTCACAGAGCATTCTGATGTCACCATCGATATGAAGGAGCGTCAGCAGCGAGTCAATGAGCTCTTTTTAAGCCAGTTAAATCATCACTTAAAAGCAACATCACAGCCGCAAACAGAAGTCGCTCCGAACACAAATTCTTCCGATCCATCCCGCTCACCTAGTTCCAAATCAGGCTCGCAAGATGAAACTCTCGCTGAGTGATCGCTTAAAGCGATACGAGCTGGGCGTTCAATCCTTAGCCCCCGTCATGGCAGGCCGCCTTACCCGTGTGGTTGGTCTCACGTTTGAAGCCGTAGGTTGCAGAGCCGCAGTGGGAGATGTGTGTGCTGTTGAAGTTGAAAGCGGCACCATTAAAGCCGAAGTGGTTGGATTTGATGGAGATACGCTCTATTTAATGCCTGCCGATGATGCCGTTGGTGTGGTACCTGGAGCGCGCGTGGTGCCCATGGGGAAATCTGACGGAATTCCAGTGAGTATGGCACTGCTCGGTCGTGTCATTGATGGCACGGGAAAACCGCTCGATGGTCTCGGCCCTATTTATAGTCAAAATCATGTGTCTGGACGCGCTAAAGCGTTTAACCCATTATTACGGCGTCCCATTGCTCAACCTTTAGATGTTGGGGTCAGAGCCATCAACACGATGAATACCGTGGGTCAAGGACAACGAATGGGGTTGTTTGCGGGATCTGGTGTAGGTAAAAGTGTGCTCATGGGAATGATGACCCGTGGAACTTCTGCCGATGTGGTGGTGGTTGGACTCGTTGGAGAACGGGGACGAGAAGTTAAAGAATTTATCGATGAAATTTTGGGACCTGAAGGCCGACAACGTTCTGTTGTAGTGGCAGCTCCAGCAGATACCTCATCATTAATGCGCCTCAAAGGTTGTGAAACCGCGTTATCGATAGCCGAATATTTTCGGGATCAGGGCTTGAACGTGCTTTTGCTGGTGGATTCGCTCACTCGTTATGCTCAAGCACAACGAGAGATTGCTTTGGCTGTTGGTGAACCCCCAGCCACAAAAGGCTATCCGCCTTCGGTATTCGCAAAATTGCCTCAACTGGTGGAGCGCGCCGGTAACGGTGGCGAAAATCAAGGCTCAATTACTGCATTTTTCACGGTTTTGACCGAGGGTGACGATCTGCAAGATCCGATTGCAGATGCAGCACGCGCTATTTTAGATGGCCACGTTGTACTCTCTCGTCGTCTTGCTGATTCTGGCCATTATCCAGCGATTGATGTAGAAGCATCGATTAGTCGTGTGATGCCCCAAGTTACCAGTGATGAACATTTGATGTGCGCGCGTATGGTGAAACAAGTTTATGCTGCGTACCAGTCTAATCGAGATCTCATCAACATTGGTGCTTATAGTCGTGGAGCCGATCCGAAAGTTGACGCTGCGATCGAGTTCTTGCCTCAGATCGAAGGCTTTTTCCAACAAAAAATGAAAGATGTGACACCTTACGATAGTAGCCTCCAAAACTTGGCTGAACTTGCTGCCAAAATGAGCCAACGATTAGGCGGGTTTAACTAATGGCACAAATCAAGCAATTACAAATGATCGTGAGTATTCGCCAAGAAGCCGAAAACAAAGCTGCACGAATGATGCAGGAGTCTAAACAAGCGCTCGACATGCAACAACAACAGGTTCAAACGTTGCGAGATTATCGCAATGACTACCTCAAAAAAATGATATCTGAAAGTGCTGAAGGGCTCACAGCGCAAAGCTACGGACATTACCACGGCTTTGTTACTAAGCTCGATGACGCTTTAGGCAGAGCCGAACAGTCAGTCGCTGTGGCCCAACAAGTATGGCAACAGCGCCAACAAGTTTGGATCGATGCCCGTGCTGACACCAAAGCCATTGAGATGTTGATCGAGCGAGAAGAAATGATCATCGCACAGCAAACTCAACGTCGTGAGCAAAAGCAAATGGATGAATTTGCATCCATGCAGTTTGCCCGCCGCCGCTCAACTTAGTGCAAACTATTACCTGACGTTTTGGCTTGAAGCTGATATTCCTTAGGCGTATGCCCTGTGTGCTTTTTGAATACTGTGGAAAAATATGTAGAGTTGTTGAAGCCCACCTCGAATGCAGTATCAGTCACTGATTTTGACAACAAAATGTCTTTAGCTTTGTTGATTCGAACCTCGACCAAGTATTGGTTAATGGTTTGCGATGTGACATTTTTGAAGATCTTCATTAAATGCGAGCGGCTTGCACTCATCTCTTCCACTACATCGCGAATGCTCACATCTTCATGATAATGCGTGAGAATATAGGATTTTATCCGGTCTACCAATACTTTCTCAGCCCCAGCATTTGGTTCTGATCTGAAGGACTCGGTAAGATGCGCAGCTTCGACCAATAGAATCTCAGAGATCGCATGAATAGTTTGAGCCTCAGAAATACTGATTCTTTTTTGCTCAAGTCGTTCGATACGTTCAGCAGCACTGCCACTGTTGAAAATCACAGCATCAACCATCATAAACAATATTTCTTTGGCTCGAATTTGATAAGTGGCTAAGTCACCGGAGGTAAACTTTTCCAACGTGTCAGCAAGCTCTGTAACTCTGCTGTGAATGATCCCTGCACTGCCGGTTTGAACCGCTTGCAACAAGGCTTCACGTTCTCTAAAAGGATAAGATTCATTGAACTTAACAGGGTAGTAGTTCGCAAACCCTACATTCTTGGGGGCTGAATACTGAGCAATCGCTAAGTTATTTTGGTGCTCAGAATGAAGTTTTACTTTGTCATTGAGCAATTGAATATCTTGGTAGACGGCCCATGCCCAAATGATAGCTGTCAAACTACAGCCACCGTAATAAAGTCCCCAATGATTCAAGTTGCTGCCTATACCTATCGCTAAACAGAACGCAACGACGCCATAGAGGTAAGTATTCACTTGCGGCACTGCATTTCGCTTTATGAGCCACAGGCTAGGTAGCAGCAGTTGCAACGAAACAAGCAAAACTTGTGCGCTATGGACCGTTCGATCACTAATATTGTGGAGCTGAAACAACCACGGAATTTCATGGCTTTGGTAGTGATACAAAGGCGTAGCCAGCACAAACAGTACCGACCAGCTAATACCAAGAAGTACCGATGGAAACGCAATAGTCCGAGTGATTTTTACACGCGATTGGATCAGTAAAGCTAAAAGTAATGACGGAGTTCCGATACTAAAAAGGACGATATTTCGGAATATATCGAACCAGCGTTTGCTTTCGCCTAAAGGCGTTAAATTTAGAGTCGGCCCCAACAAAAACAAAATAAAGCAAATGAGGAATGTGGCGTACAGAGCAAAGGTGCGGCCAAACCTGCCACGAACAATAAAAAAGTATACAAGCACCATTGCAAAGATATTAGCAGAGGCAAATGGCACGACCGCCCGCAAAAAAACATCCCAGTTCAAAGCAATATCGTTCATAAAAACTTCAGACTCCCTGCGCTTTTGAGGCTCAACTATGTTGTCTGTGCCTCGTAAAATCAACGAATGTTTGATCATTCTATGAGGCGGTTCAGAACTCTAAAAATTATCTTGCTGAATGTGCCACTCAGAACACTTGTATGAGGTTGTTTTTCTTTATATTTTTTAAGTTAAATTCCATCTTAAGTTGTTGTTATTTATGTTTTTGCTGTTTTTCTAAAATTCGTTTGGAGGATTGTTAATGCGCTTTTGAATTTTACGCTAGAAACTATTGAAATCGCCATGTTGTGACTCACACAAGTTAACTAGCTTAGGTTGAATGAATATGTTGTATGGAAGAACAATACAGAAAATTTTCTTTGTATTGTGCGCTTACCTTGGGGCCTGCTGTGAAGTTTTAGCGGCTCAGCCGAACATCCTATTGATCATTTCAGATGATGCCGGTTACCACGACTTTGGTTTTCAAGGCAGTCGTACCATGAAAACACCTCATTTGGATGAATTAGCTGCGCAAAGTGTAGTGTTTCGCCAGGCATATGTTTCGGCAGCCGTATGTGGTCCGTCTCGAGCGGGCTTATTCACCGGAAAATACCAACAACGATTTGGTTTTGAAGAAAATAATGTACCTGGCTACATGAGCGCCTCCGGTTTAACTGGGGAAGATATGGGGCTACCACTCACAGAAACCACCGTTGCAGATCATTTGAAAGGTTTAGGGTATGCAACGGCGTTGTTTGGCAAATGGCATCAGGGAGATGGTGACCGATTTCACCCTACGCGTCGTGGATTCGATACATTCTACGGGATGCGAACCGGAGCTAGGAGTTATTTCAGCTACAGCGAGGAGGAATTAGCCCAGCGTAAAAATGAGCGCATGGAGCGCGGTTTTGGTCACTTCGTCGAACACCAAGGTTACTTGACCGATGTACTCGCAGCCGAAACTAACGCTTTTATGGAGCAAAGCGTAAAGGATGGAAAGCCATTTTTCACCACGCTCTCGTTTACTGCGGTGCATGCACCAATGGAAGCTAAACTGGACGATCTGGCTGCTTTTCCTCATTTAACCGAACCTAGAAAAACACTCGCGGCGATGAATCTAGCGATGGATAGAGCTGTTGGGAGTGTGATGTCGAAACTCGATGCACTTCATATTGCACAGAACACGCTCGTTGTTTTCATGAACGATAATGGTGGCCCTACAGACCAAAATGCGTCTAACAATTACCCATTAAGTGGTACCAAAGCGACCCATCTCGAAGGGGGGATTCGAGTTCCCATGCTAATGCGTTGGCCACAACAAATTAGTATGGGTAAAACGTATCGTTTCCCTGTGTCATCGCTTGATTTATTTCCAACATTTGTTGCAGCAGCAGGTGGAGATATTGCTGAAATGAAGGAGCTTGATGGTGTCGACCTAATGCCTTTTGTTCAACAAGAGTCGCAGCTCAGGCCGCATCAAACCCTGTATTGGAAAAAAGAGAATCGTGCAGCCATCCGCGACATAGACTGGAAAGTGATTCGTTATCCAGACCGTGTTCCAGAGCTATATGACTTATCAACCGATGTTTCTGAATCACATGACGTTGCCGCGCAACACCCGCAGATCGTCAATAAATTGTTGAAGCGTTTGTTTGCATGGGAGCTGACATTGGAGCGTCCTTTATGGCAACTCAAACGAGAATTTGAAGGAAGTGCAATTCAAAGAATGGATGAATTTCGAAATCACACGCCAGATAAATCGATGAACTAAGTTGGAAATTGAAGTATGAAAAAATTGAGTTATACAAAGCAAATTGCAATTGCTGTCATGGGATATCTCAGCAGTTTTGTGGCGTGTGCCGAAGAAAATGAAAGGCCAAATATTGTTCTGATCTTAGCGGATGACCTTGGCTATAACGATGTGGGCTTTACGGGTGAAACTGAGATTCAAACGCCGAATATTGATCAATTGGCGAGCGACGGCATTATTTTCAAAAATGGCTATGTGACGCACCCGTATTGCGGCCCTTCGCGCGCGGGTTTGCTGACTGGACGCTATCAAGCGCGCTTCGGCATGGAAAACAATGTGTCGTATGCGCCAGATGATAAATATATGGGCTTACCCGTCACCGAAACAACGTTTCCAAAGCGCTTGCAAGTAGCTGGCTATGAAACGGCTGTATTTGGAAAGTGGCACCTGGGTGGCGCGCCTCACTTTCAGCCTAATAATCGTGGGTTTGATTACTTTTATGGCTTCTTAGACGGCGGCCATAACTATATGCCCGGTGAGGCAACGGTTGGCGGTGGTGGATACCTATTGCCCTTAATGAGAAACAAAGGCGTTGCCGAGTTTGATGAATATCTGACGACGGCATTGAGCAATGATGCTGCAAGGTACATTCAGCAGACTTCGGATAAGCCATTTTTTATGTACATGTCATACAACGCACCGCATGCTCCGTTGCAAGCCCCTCAATCATACATAGATAAATATAGCCATATTGAGAATAAACAACGGCGTATTTATGCGGCCATGGTTGATGCGATGGACGACGGGATTGGCACGCTGATTAACGCATTAAAAGAAGCGGGAAAGTTTGATAATACATTGATTTTCTTTTTATCAGACAATGGCGGTGTGTACCCAGAAGAATGGCTGCCTACGTTCTCTTGGGCGGATAACACCCCTTTTAGACGCGGTAAAGTAGCGTTGCTAGAAGGCGGTGTTCATGTGCCCTTTATTGCCCACTGGCCTAACAAAATTAAAAGAGGCCAAACATTTGAGGGGCTCGTTTCATCGTTAGATATAGCGGCTACATCAGTTGCACTTGCGGGGGCTCGAAACGGTGATTTAGACGGCGTCGATTTGGTGCCATACGTCACCGGACAAAAACGTGGAAGCCCGCATCATGCTCTGTTTTGGCGGCTGGAGGAAGCAGCCAATATTTATGCCGTTCGGACCATGGACGCAAAGTACATGAGACAGCCGCTACCTAATGTGGGGAGAAGCTACTTTGATATGTTGGCAGACCCTTACGAAACAGAAAATTTGGTGGATCAGTATCCAGAGAAACAGGCTTATTTAGCAGAGCTGTGGAATGAATGGAATTCTAAGAATGTGAATAGTGTGCTGTATCAGTCTTGGGAATATAAAAAAGCGGTGAGTGACTTTTATGAAACTCTCCACCAAAAAAATGTACGTGAGGCGAAGCAAACGCCCACTTATAAAATTGAGTAATTTACAGCCAAACGTCCTCATACCATTTAATTGTTTTGTTGATCTCGCTTGCATACTTTGTGCGGTGCAAGCGTTTTTTAGACTTCTATTCAAGGCAACCGAGTTCTTTTCTCTTCTACCACCATATGAATGGTATGAACCTTGCTTTTACTCTGTCTAGTTAATTCTATTCGTCTCAAAATTTGAGGCGCTTACTATTGGGTAAGGGTAAATACATGCTACCAATTTCTTCGTTAAATGGTTCTGCAGATGCATCGAGTGCGTATAGAGATGCGTCGTCTGAAAATGGCGATGGAGGATTATTCGCTAGCCTTTTTAATGAGTTAGATCTGTCTGAGTCAGAGGCGGATGGCATTGTACAAATGCTGCAAGGCGAGCAAGCGGAGCAGTTAGATTTATCGGGGCTTTCACCATCAGAATCGGTCAATCAATTGTTGAATTGGCTCAAACAGCAACAAGAACAAGGCAATCAGTTGCCACTTGATGCCGAAACTATGGCGCGAGCAGAAGATATCTTAGGGCTAATAGCCGAGTACGATAATGAAGCCCCTGTCATAAGCGACGAAACTGAGCTGGCACAAGATGAAACGCAAGTAGAAGCAAAAGAAGAAGATTCAAATCGAACAGCGCCATCTTTTATAGCTAAAGACAACGATACCGAGTCTATGCGGCAAGCACTTGCCTCGCTCATCCAGCAATTGAAACTGTCGGAGGCAGAAGCAAAGGCTCAGAAGGAAGATACTGTGACGGATGCAGAATCGGGGCGGAGCTTCAAAGAGTCCCAATCAGATCAAGCAAAAGCTTCAAGTGTATGGAATGACCTACAAATGACTTCGGCCGAGCTGAAAAGCCAAACCAATTCAATTGGTGGGGTGGAGATTGGTGATGCTCAAAATATGCTGTCAGATATTCCGTCAAAAATGGCACTCAACACGGATGGTCAAATAGATGAAAACCTACTAGAACAAGAAGAACTATTGCCATCGGCACCCAAAAAGGCCTCTGAAATTTTATCGCCTCCGACCGCCAAACATGATCCGCTTCAGCAAATGTTCCAACGAGAACTTGCGCAGCTTCAACCCAACGATATGGCCCCTGTTGATGAAGCAGTTATTGAAGACGAATTGCAGATTCAATCTAAAGTCAATGGTCAACAACCGGTTTCAGAGCGAGCCTTGGCTGATCTCAAACCGATAGCGGTTACCGCCGTTGAAAGTAAAGCTTCAGGTCAAATCGATCAACAGTCAACGGATGACAGCAGCAAGCCCAATATGCTCACAAATAAGGCCGAATCAACACAAGGTGAGCCCGGCACTTCAGACCAAGAACTTGCACAAAATACAGCGGGCAAATTTAATGTGAAAATTGGCAGTTCCAAAGAAGAATCCCAACTGGCTTTTTCGGAAAAGCTTGCCAAAGAGCAGCTGAATATTGCTCAAACGCGAGATAGCCAAACCCATTCAGTATCACCAACGCGTGCGCCTGTTGAAGGCCAAGCGGTTCCATCGGAATCTAATCCAGCGGCACTTGTGATTAATGGTAAAACTGAAACGCAATTGAAAACGGACTTGAAACAAGCTGAAGCGACGAAAATCAACGATGATGCAGAACAGTTCGATGCTGATTTAGCCGCTGATGATGGTTTGGCAGATGATGCAGAGCAACGTCAACAACCACGCCACAGCGCCGGTAATATTTTTGCTTCGGTTGCCACTGGGCAAACAGCACCGGACTCTTCCATATCAACAGGGCAATTTTCAACCTCTATTTCTCAAGCTCAACAAGCCGTTGTTAATGTCGCTGCTGCGCCTCAATCAATGGCGGCAGAACTAGCCATAGTGGAAGAGAAAATGCAGCTTCTGCAAGACAAGCTAGCACCTATTTTGGGCCAACGACTTATGATGATGATGGATAAGAACATACAAACCGCAGATATTCAGCTCGACCCGCCCGAGTTGGGGAGCTTAATGGTTCGGGTTCAAGTTCAAAATGATCAAGCTCAAGTGAGTTTTGTGGCCCAAAATGCTCAAGCCAAAGATGCCATCGAGCAAGCCATGCCGCGCTTAAAGGAAATGCTGCAACAACAAGAAATGGAGCTTGTGAATGCCAATGTTTCCTACCAGCAAGGTGATCGTGGTGGACGAGATCAGCAACAGCAAGGTTCTCATGCACAAAATTCACAGCAACAAGTCGAACAAGACATTGCACAGGTATCACAACCACAGCAGATAATGTTGAAAGCAGGGCATGTAGACTTCTACGCTTAAGCTGGGCTGTGATAACCTTGTCGCCGTCACTGACCAAATATTACGGAATTATATAAAATGGCTGAAGAAGTCGAATTAGAGGTAAAACCCGCAAAGAGCAAATTACCTCTTATTATTGCAATTGTTGTTGTTTTATTAGTCGGAGGTGGCGTTGCGGCCTACTTCTTGCTTGGTAACTCTTCAAGTGACGGGGAATCGTCAGCAGCAGAGGCAGCTCCTGCAGCTGCTGCAGCATCGGCAGAGTTAGGTGATGCTTTATATGTAGCGATGCCCCGACCTTTTGTATTTAGTGTACCCGGGCAAGGCCGTGAGCGTTTAGTTCAAATTAAGGTTCAGCTTTTGGTACGAGGGCTAGATGCCGAGCAGCTAGCCAAAAAACACATTCCTCTGGTTGAGGGAACATTGCTCAAAACTTTTAGTTCTTCAACCGCCGAGGAACTGGCTTCACTAGCTGGTAAAGAACGAGTGCGAGAGCAAGCACTGAGCGATGTTCGTCAATCCTTCCTTGATGTTGAGGGCAAAGATGTCGTCGAACAAGTACTCTTTACCGGCTTTGTTTTGCAGTAAGGTGTAATCGTGAGCGATCTGTTATCACAAGATGAAATTGATGCGTTATTGCATGGCGCAGAAGATGTTGAAGAAGAGGAAGTCGAGGAGGGCGCTGGTGAAGGCGTCATGGAATACGACTTCTCCTCTCAGGATCGAATTGTTCGGGGTCGTATGCCGACCCTTGAGATTGTGAATGAACGTTTTGCTCGCCACATGCGAATTAGCCTATTTAACATGATGCGTCGTTCGGCTGAAGTGTCGATTAACGGCGTTCAAATGATTAAATTTGGCGAATACGTCCACACATTATTTGTACCTACATCATTAAACATGGTTCGGTTTCGTCCGCTTAAAGGAACGGCTCTGGTCACCATGGAAGCCCGTCTTGTATTTGTGCTTGTGGACAACTTCTTTGGCGGCGATGGCCGCTATCATGCAAAGATTGAAGGTCGCGAATTTACGCCTACCGAACGCCGAATTATTCAAATGCTGCTCAAGCTTGTATTCATCGATTACAAGGAAGCATGGGCGCCGGTGATGGATTGCGAGTTTGAATACCTAGACAGTGAAGTGAATCCATCAATGGCGAACATCGTCAGTCCAACGGAAGTTGTTGTGGTGTCCTCGTTTCATATCGACCTCGATGGTGGTGGTGGTGATTTTCATATTGCCATGCCGTATTCAATGCTTGAGCCCATTCGCGAGTTGCTTGATGCAGGTGTTCAAAGCGATAAGGAAGACACTGATTTGCGCTGGGCTATGGCTCTGCGCGATGAAATATTAGATGTCCCCGTTGGTCTTCGTGCAAATTTGCTCGATACCGAAGTATCGCTGCGCGATATTATGGACTATAAAGCGGGCGATATTATTCCTGTCGAAATGCCAGAAACTGCAACCGTGTTTGTTGAAGAGCTGCCGTCTTATCGGGCTACGGTTGGTAAAAGCAATGACATGTTAGCATTGAAAATTAAAGAAAAAATAAAACGGCCGAGCGGCGTGAAGAGCGAACTCGCTCTGGTGACGCGCGGCGGTGTCCGGATCGATGGGCAAGCTGACATTGAGCGCCTAGAAGATACGTTGAATGAGGACGACCTATGAGCGACAACGAAAACGAAAATGAAGCGGTAGACGATCAGGCTATGGCCGACGAATGGGCCGAAGCTCTTGCGGCGCAAACGTCCGATGGTATTGATAATGCAGCGCTAGATGCGCAGCCCGCAGATCTTCAAGATTTCTCAGAATTTGACGATGACGCGCCTATTACACAGGCTGATAAGAAGCGCTTAGAAGGTATTCTAGATATTCCCGTGACCATTTCGATGGAAGTGGGGCGTAGCAAAATTAATATTCGCAATTTGTTGCAGTTAAACCAAGGATCTGTTGTTGAACTGGATCGAGTGGCGGGTGAACCCTTGGATGTATTAGTTAACGGTACGCTGATCGCGCATGGTGAGGTTGTTGTGGTGAATGACAAATTTGGTATTCGCTTAACCGATGTGATCAGTCAGACCGAACGCATTAAAAAGTTGCGATAATCGAATGATGATTGCATGGTTAATGGCTGCATCAGAAACGGCAAAAGTGTTACAGCCAAGTACGGCAGTTGATACAACTGGTCAGCTTGTTTCCATGATGATTTCGCTCATGGTGGTGTTAGCCATCGCAATTGGTCTTGCCTTTTTGTGGCGACGCTTCATGCCGCAAAGTATCACGGGTCATCACGGACTTGATATCGTAGCCAGTCGAAATATTGGCAGTCGAGAACGTTTGCTACTCGTAAAAGTTGGCCAACGTTATGTGTTGCTCGGAGCAACACCACAATCTATTAATCAACTCGCTGAATTTACTGCCGACGAACTTCCCGAAGCTCTTTCGGCTGTAAAGCAGCAACCAGTTCAAACATGGCAGTTATGGCGAAGCAAAACTTAATTCGACTTTTTAGCGCGTTGCTAACGGCCTTCGTATTGGCATTGCCGATGGCTGCGATGGCTCAAGACCCAGCATCTGCACCCGATCCGGCGGCAGCTCCAGGTGCGCTGACGGCATTTACGGTGACAACCAATGCTGATGGTTCGCAAGATTATTCTGTAACCTTGCAGATTCTGGCGATCATGACATCCCTATCGTTTATTCCCGGAATTCTGATGTTGATGACGTCGTTCACGCGTATTGTTGTAGTGTTATCGATTTTGCGACAAGCAACGGGTCTGCAGCAAACCCCTTCAAATCAGATCATTATTGCCTTAGCCCTGTTTATGACGCTGTTTGTGATGCGTCCGGTCATCGATCAGGTATACACCGCCGCGGTTGAGCCTTATATGGAAGAATCCATGAACTTCCAAGATGCAATTGCTACTGCGCGAGTTCCGATAGAAGAGTTTATGCTGGCGCAAACTCGGGTGAATGATCTTGAAGCCTTTATGAATATCGCCAATATTGAGCCCATTCCAGCGGGTGAGCGCGTGCCACTCACTGTGCTGATCCCCGCATTTGTGACCAGCGAGCTTAAAACTGCATTTCAAATTGGCTTTATGTTATTTATTCCGTTTTTAATCATTGATTTGGTAGTGGCGAGTGTGTTGATGGCAATGGGTATGATGATGCTATCACCCATGATTGTATCGCTGCCCTTCAAGCTTATGTTGTTTGTATTGGTGGACGGTTGGAATTTGGTTCTGGGTACATTGGCTAATAGTTTTGGGCTTTAGCTGCCATTCATTGTGCGAAGGCATTAAAAAGGAGAGCAACCATGACACCTGAGGTATTTGTCGACATCTTTCGCGATGCACTGCAAATTATCGTGATTATGGTGTCTGCTATTGTGCTACCGAGCTTAGCAATTGGCCTTGTTGTTGCCGTGTTTCAAGCGGCAACATCCATTAACGAACAAACTTTAAGCTTCTTACCCCGTCTTCTTGTGACGCTTGGTGCTCTGATGGCTTTAGGTCATTGGCTGACTGCGACCATTACTGAATTTACCTTGGAGTTGGTGGCTCGCATTCCTGCGGTGATTAGCTGATGGAAATGCCACTGGATGTGGTGATGGATTTTCTGGCGGGGCTACTTTGGCCACTAGCTCGAATTTCTTCCACACTGGCTTCAATGACACTTCTGAGCTCTCAGAACTTGTCCATGCGCGTTCGTATGGGGCTGGCCGTTGCAATTACAGTGGCCGTTCAGCCCATCTTACCTCCCATGCCTGATGTTGATATGTTCTCGTTGGGTGGCATGATCATCACCATGCAAGAAATGCTAATAGGCTTTTCAGTGGGGATTGCATCTCAACTTTTGATCGCGAGTTTTGTCCTCGCCGGACAAATTATTGGTATGCAAACCAGTTTAGGCTTTGCCAATATGGTTGACCCCATTAACGGCCAACAAGTACCAGCAGTAGGGCAATTCTACTTGTTACTGGCGAGCCTTGTGTTTTTATCGTTTGATGGCCACATCGCGCTGATATACATGGTGGTTCAAAGCTTCAATTCCCTGCCTGTTGGGCTCACCAGCATGTCAGAAGTGAATTATTCTGCCATGGTTGAATGGGGTGGATGGATGTACACCATGGCATTGAGTATGTCGCTTTCAGCTGTAGTGGCGTTGCTGTTGATTAACTTTTCTTTTGGCGTGATGACGCGCGCGGCTCCCCAGCTCAATATTTTTGCGATTGGTTTTCCGATCACCATGCTCTCGGGCTTGCTCATTATTTGGTTAACCGTGGGTAATTTTGTTGAACACTTTGAACGGCAGTGGATTCGGCACATTGATTTAGTGTGCGACCTGTTGCTGATGAGTTGCTGACGGGGGCGCTATGGCGGAGACCGACCAGGAACGCACAGAAGAAGCCACCCCCCGAAAACAGGAGAAGGCACGCGAAAAAGGCCAAGTGCCCCGCTCCAAAGAACTGGCTACAGCAATGGTACTTATTTCGAGTGCTATCGGCTTTTTATGGTTCGGGCGCGATGCGTCCATGGCCATGCAGCAGATCTTTATTGATTCGTTAACCATTGAGCGTGCTCGAATCTACGATATGAATGCCTACATCAATGGTATTGCGGGTTCCTTGAAAGGCTTATTGCCGTCTATGGCAGCGTTTATGGCTTTGGTATTTATTTGCGCGTTTGTGGGATCTATCGCGTTAGGTGGTCTTACCGTCAGTGCTGAGGCTGCGCGCCCCAAGTTGAGTAAAATGAGTCCGCTGCAAGGTTTTAAGCGAATGTTCGGCACCCAAGCGGTTGTGGAATTGGTGAAGGCCATTGCAAAATTTTCAGTGGTGGCTGTCGTCGCAGTCATGCTGTTAAATATTCTGTTCCCTGAGATTTTGCAACTCTCGAGCGAGTCTGCGCCGGGGAATATTATTCATGCGATTACCATGTTCGTATGGATGTTTGTGGGGCTTTGCTGCTCCATGCTATTGATTGTGGTAATTGATGTGCCGTTTCAATTATACAACCACAATAAGCAACTGCGCATGACGATGCAAGAGGTGAAAGACGAATACAAGGACACCGAAGGTAGCCCTGAAATTAAGCGTCGTATTAGGCGAGTTCAAATGGAAATGGCGCAACGTCGTATGATGGGCGAAGTACCCAATGCCGATGTGGTGGTGACCAACCCAGATCATTTTGCGGTTGCATTACGATATGACAGTCGCGATGCAAAAGCTCCTGTGGTCGTCGCCAAGGGGATTGATTTTGTGGCCGAGCAAATCAAACAAATGGCGCGAGAGCACGAAATTCCAATTATGCGTCAAGCGGCTCTTGCTAGGGCTGTCTATTACACCACAGAATTAGAAAAAGAAATTCCAGGCCCTTTGTTTGCGGCTGTGGCACAGATTTTAGCCTATGTTTTTCAACTTAAAATGTATCAAAAAGGTAAAGGCTCTCGTCCTAAGAGCTTGAACATTGATAAAGAAATCCCTCGTGAATTACTGCTGGACCAAGACGGTAAACAAATATTCCCCCCTGATGAATAATCGCTGATTCGCTTGAGTTTATCGATTGGCCTACTCCTTGCAACCCGCTCTTTATAACGACAATTCTTTGGCGCTGACGAGCACAATTAATGAACCTTGCTGCAACATTCACAAGTTTTAAATCCAAGGGCATCCGACTGAATGGTCTGGGCGTACCGATCATGGTACTGGCATCGCTGGCAATGGTGACATTGCCAATGCCGCCGCTGCTGCTGGATATTTTATTTGCATTCAATATCTCTCTGTCAATGGTTGTGTTGTTGGTATCGGTATATACCCGACGTCCTATGGAATTCTCCGCTTTCCCTACGGTTTTGTTGATCGCCACGCTGTTGCGTTTGGCACTGAACGTTGCATCCACACGGGTTGTATTGCTTGAAGGTCATATGGGCGGTGACGCTGCGGGGCAAGTGATTGAAGCCTTTGGTAGCGTGGTGATTGGCGGTAACTATGCCGTTGGTTTAGTAGTGTTTCTGATCCTCGTCATTATTAACTTTGTGGTTGTGACTAAAGGTGCGGGTCGTATCTCAGAAGTGAGTGCGCGATTTACCTTGGACGCAATGCCAGGTAAGCAGATGGCAATTGATGCCGATTTGAATGCTGGGCTAATTAGCCAAGAACAAGCCAAAGCGCGTCGTGAAGATATTGCTCAAGAAGCTGATTTTTATGGCTCAATGGACGGTGCGAGTAAGTTTGTAAAAGGCGATGCAATTGCCGGTATCTTGATTCTATTTATCAATATCATCGGTGGTTTCGTGATTGGTATGGTGCAGCACAACCTGCTGTTTGGTGAGGCGGTTGAAATTTATACGTTACTGACCATTGGTGATGGTTTAGTGGCACAAATTCCATCGCTATTGTTATCGATTGCTGCGGCCATTATGGTCACCCGTCAAAATAAAGACGGTGACATGGGCGAACAAATGGTTTTCCAGATGTTCGACAGCCCGAAGGCGTTGACCATTTCAGCGGGAATTCTTTTTGTCATGGGCGTTGTGCCCGGCATGCCTCACTTTGCCTTTTTATCACTTGCCTTATTGTGCGGTGGAGCAGCGGCTTGGACGATCAGAAAGCAAAAACAACAAGCGGTTCAGGAAGAAGTTCAACAAGTCGAAGAAAAGCAAACTCAAGTTCAAGAGCAACAGCAAAAAGATTTGTCGTGGGATGACGTGCAACACGTTGATGTTATTGGGTTGGAAGTGGGTTACCGCTTAATTCCTATGGTCGATAAAGCGCAAGGTGGAGAGCTACTCAACCGAATTAAAGGTGTTCGTAAAAAGTTATCTCAAGAATTTGGTTTCTTGGTGCCAGCGGTCCATATTCGAGACAACCTCGATTTACCCCCAAACAGCTACCGCATTTCACTTATGGGCGTGTCAGTGGGTGAAGCCGAAGTGACGCCTTCGCAAGAGCTAGCAATTAACCCAGGACAAGTGTTTGGCGAAGTGAACGGGGTGAAAACGACCGATCCAGCCTTTGGGCTCGATGCCGTATGGATTGACCCAAATACTCGCGAACAGGCACAAGCGCTTGGGTATACCGTGGTTGATGCATCAACGGTCGTCGCCACTCATTTAAGCCAGTTGCTGACTAATCAAACCGCCAGCTTGCTGGGTCATGAGGAAGTTCAGAACCTGTTGGATATGGTTGAGCGTAAATATCCAAAACTTGTGGATGGCTTAGTGCCTGATCTGTTGCAGTTGAGTGTGGTCACTCGAATTCTTCAAAACCTTCTCAATGAAGGCGTACCCATTCGAGATATGCGCAGTATTTTACAAACGCTTCGAGAGTATGCGCCGAAGAGTCAAGATACTGACGTATTAACAGCAGCTGTTAGAATTTCATTGAAGAAGTTAATTGTTCAGGAAATCAACGGCTTAGAGAGTGAGATGCCGGTAGTGGCATTGTCGCCAGAGTTGGAACAGATGTTGCACCAGTCTCTACAAGCGACGGGAAATGAAGGTGCTGCGATTGAGCCTGGACTGGCTGAACGCATGCAACGCTCACTTCATGATGTTGCACAACAACAGGAATTAGCAGGTCAACCTGCAATCCTATTGACCTCGGGAGCCTTGCGCACCACCTTGTCTCGATTTGTGAAGAATACAATTCCAGGCATGAGAGTGTTGGCTTATCAAGAAATCCCGGATGACAAGCAAATAAAAATTGTGAGTTCAATTGGTCAGTAGCGGAATATTTGAGGAGTAGCAGACGTGAAAATTAAACGCTTTTTTGCCAAAGATATGCGAACAGCCCTTGCCGAAGTAAAGGAAGTGTTGGGAGCTGAAGCTGTGATTATGTCCAGTAAGAAAGTGACGGGTGGCATCGAAATAGTTGCAGGTATTGATCCTGAACAACTTGAAGCAAGCTTGAATTCCACCGTTCACGAAGCGCCATCGATTGCGATTAAACAGCCCGTCAAACGTGCACCGACGAAATCTGCTGCAGCCGTTCAAGCATCACGGGATCTGCCCGACGATCAAGTGAATTTGAGTGGATTGCGAAATAAGATTGCTGCGTTTAATCAAAATCAAGCCGCGAAATCGAATGCGCCAACGAATGAATCTGAAGATTCTTTGCAAAGCTTACTCAAGCGTCAGCAACAGCAAGTGCAAAGCATGGAAGTCCCCAAAAGAGCTCAAGAGCGCACAGTGAATCCAGCGTTTTCGGATTGGGATAAAAATGGGCAACAGCCGCAGCACGCAGCCCAATCATCAAACGAAGCACAACAACAAATAGCTGCATTGCAAGAAGAAATGCAGGCAATGCGTCAACTTCTAGAACATCAAGTTTCCGGATTAATGAAAACTGAAATGGAGCGCTCTGAACCAGTAAGAGCTATGCTTGTGAAACAATTAACTAAAATTGGTATTTGTTCAGATTTAGCAGACCAATTTGCATGCTATATTGGGGAGAACGTTACTGGACGCGATGCTTGGCGTCAGCTGCAGCAATTAATTACAGAACAGTTAGTTGTAACTGATGATGAAGTGCTACGTTTAGGAGGTGTGGTTGCGCTAGTTGGGCCTACAGGAGTTGGTAAAACAACGACTATCGCTAAGCTTGCAGCACGATTCGTAGCGCTACATGGTGCTGATCAGGTTGCCTTAGTCACAACGGATAGCTATCGAATTGGGGCCAAAGATCAGTTGGCAACATATGGTCGAATTTTGGGTTGTCCGGTTCGTAGTGCTAAAAATTCGGAAGAATTAACAGAGCAATTACATAACTTACGACACAGAAAGTTGATTTTGATCGATACTGCGGGAATGGGACAGCGTGATATGCGTCTCAATGAACAGTTAAATACCCTAATCAGCAATACCCGTGTTAAAATCAAGAGCTATCTGGTCTTGCCTGCAACTGCCCAACGAGTGGTGATGCAGGAAGCCGTTGAACAGTTTAGAAAAATTCCGCTACGTGGTTGTATTTTCACCAAATTGGATGAATGTCTCAGCCTCGGAGAGTGTATAAGCGTAGCGATTCAAAATGCATTACCAATCGGGTATCTTAGCGATGGACAGCGAGTACCTGAAGATTTAAGAGTTGCTGATGCTAGTTACTTGGTGCGCGAGGCTGTAGCCTTAGCGGCAGGACGACGTCAGTCACCGCGGCCAGCCGAAAAAAGAGGTCGCGCCGAAAATTCAAGAATGTAAGCGAGTAGTATGGAACTGGACCAAGCAACAGGGTTGAGAAAGATGAATCGCCGAAAGATGGTTAAAGTCATAGCCGTAACAGGCGGTAAAGGAGGCGTTGGTAAAACCAATGTTTCGATCAACCTCGCGGTTTCGTTGGCGGCACAAGGGCAACGAGTCGTCGTATTAGATGCTGACCTTGGGTTGGCAAACGTTGATGTATTGTTGGGACTTCGCGTCCACAAAAACATTTCTCACGTTCTTTCAGGCGAATGCGACTTGGAAGAAATTATGCTCGAAGGTCCCGGCGGCATTCGAATTGTTCCCGCATCTTCAGGCATGCGCAGCATGGTTGAACTCACGCAAACAGAGCATGCGGGCCTTGTTCGAGCATTTAGTGAATTGCAGGGCGACTATGATGTGTTGATCGTAGATACCGCCGCAGGCATTTCTGATATGGTTTTGAGCTTCTCACGCGCTGCGCAAGATGTAGTCGTGGTGGTGTGTGATGAACCCACGTCAATTACCGATGCTTATGCTTTAATCAAGTTATTAAACCGTGAGCATGGTCTATTCAAATTCAAAATTGTCGCCAATATGGTGAAAAACTTGCGTGAAGGCCAAGAACTTTTTGCCAAACTCTCTAAAGTAACAGACCGATTTTTAGATGTCGCATTGGAGTTGGTTGCAACGGTTCCATTTGATGAAAATGTCCGTCGAGCCGTGCGTAAGCAAAAAGTAGTCGTGCAAGAGTATCCAAAGTCTGCTTCTTCTATCGCATATAAAACGCTGGCTTCAAAGGCCATGACGTGGCCAATTCCATCTCAACCTCAAGGACATTTGACGTTTTTTGTAGAGCAGCTTTTAAACGGCAATGTAAGAGAGCAGGAAGATACTATAAGTGAGTAAAGCCGCTCCCTATATGGCGCAACAACGAGATGAACTGGTTCGGCAGCATGCCGATTTAGTGAAACGCATTGCGCATCATCTAAAGGGAAGGTTACCTGCAAACGTTCAAGTTGACGATTTAATTCAGGCAGGCATGATTGGACTGCTCGAAGCGCTTAAAAATTATGACAATGCCAAAGGTGCTGCATTTGAAACATATGCAGGCATCCGAATTCGAGGCGCTATGCTTGACGAACTAAGACGCGGAGATTGGTCACCTCGTTCAGTGCATCAACAAAGTCGAAAAGTTTCTGAAGCAATACAACGCGTCGAGCAAGAAACAGGGCGTGATGCGCTTGATTCAGAAGTTGCAAGTAAGCTTGATATGTCGGTGACGGATTATCATCACCTGATTGCAACACTGAATACTGGAAAAATAGTTGGCATCGAAGACCTTGGGGTCAGTGAAGATGCTGTGAGAGTGGAGTCGCAGGATGATGATGATTCGACACCGTTTCATGACATCAGTCGCGAACAATTCCAAAAAGCACTCTCTGAAGCAATTAAGACCTTACCTGAGCGAGAAGCTTTGGTATTGTCTTTGTATTATGATGATGAATTGAATTTGAGGGAAATCGGTGATGTATTAGAAGTGAGCGAATCTCGTGTATGCCAGATTCATTCGCAAGCGATGCATCGTTTGAAAGCCAGACTAAAGTCTTGGCAAGATTGACCGATATATAGTTTTAATGCGCCTGTGGGAGGGCATGCTTTGAAAACAGACATGAAGATCCTGATTGTGGACGATTTTTCTACAATGAGGCGAATCATTAAAAACCTTTTGCGTGATTTGGGCTTTACCAATACTCAAGAGGCTGATGATGGTAGTACAGCGTTGCCTATGCTTAAAAATGGTGAGTTTGAATTTGTAGTCACAGATTGGAACATGCCTGGTATGCAAGGTATTGATTTACTCCGAGCTATTAGAGCGGACGATCAGCTAAAGCACTTACCTGTATTGATGGTGACTGCTGAGGCGAAACGAGAACAAATTGTTGCTGCGGCTCAAGCTGGAGTAAACGGCTATATTGTGAAGCCTTTTACAGCTGCGACTTTGAAAGAAAAGCTCGATAAAATATTTGAGCGTATTGCTTAACGCGGTAGAGCGGCGGAGCCAACCAACGAATGACGACGATAGCGCCTAGGATCACCCTAGAACAAGCAAAGCAGCTTGTTGAGTTGATTGAAACGGGAGAGCAGGAAAAAGCTAATAACTTGCTTGATTCTGTAGTTGAAGAAAATATTAATCGAGCGGGCGGACTGCTTCAGCTCGATAATGACCTGTTTGAACAGATAGGTAAGTTAACTCGACAACTACACACCGCTTTGTCGGATTTTCAACTGGATCCCCGCATTACAGATCTCGCCCGAACAGAAATGCCAGATGCACAATCTCGATTAAATTACGTGATTGAAATGACGGAAAACGCAGCCAATAAAACAATGGATGCGGTCGAATTTGCGCTACCTGTTGCAGATAAATTGAGTGAATCATTTGAAAACCTCCAACCTCGCTGGTCTTTGCTGATGAAGCAAGCAACCAGCTTGGATGAGTTTAAAGGTTTGTGCCAAGACACAAATACTTTTTTAACAGAGGCGCACAATGACACCAATCAACTGCATGGCAAGCTGACAGATGTGTTAATGGCTCAAGATTTTCAAGACCTTACAGGCCAAGTGATTCGACGTGTTATTCAGCTTGTACAAGAAGTTGAAGACAGCCTAATTCACATGCTTAAAGTTTTCGGCGAAAACATGGAAAACACTGCAGTGGCTGAGGAATCAAGCACTGTGGCGGAGAATAAAGCAGCCAAAGCTGTGGAAGCGGAAGGGCCTGTTATGGATGCAGAAAACCGAGAAGATGTCGTTAACGATCAAGATGATGTTGATGATTTGCTTTCAAGTTTGGGCTTTTAGCAGGAGAAAGATGTATGTCATATGATCTTGATGAAGATATCCTGCAGGACTTCTTAGTTGAAGCTGCTGAAATTCTAGAGCAACTGCAAGAGCAGTTGGTGGAGCTTGAGAATAATCCGGAAGATAGTGATTTACTAAACGCTATTTTTAGGGGCTTTCATACCGTTAAGGGAGGGGCCGGCTTTCTTTCTCTTACGGAACTCGTTGATGCGTGTCACGGGGCAGAAAACGTCTTCGATATCTTGCGCAATGGTCAACGAGCGGTTACATCTGAATTGATGGATGTAATTTTACAAGCGCTCGATGCTATTAACGAAATGTTTGTTCAGGTGCAAAATAGAGAAGCTTTAAGTGCTGCAGACCCTGCTATTTTGGCTGAGCTACACAGACTCAGCTCTCCTGAAGCAGAAGTCGCACCCGCTGCACCTGAGGTTCCAGCTCCTACCGTCACTCCAGAGCCAACTCCTGAGGTCATTCCAGAAAGCAATGCCGCTGATACTGCCATTGGTCCGGTTGATGATATCAATGATGACGATTTTGAACGGCTATTGGATGAACTACACGGCAAAGGTGGCAGTCCCACCGCTGCCAGCGCTCAGCCTTTAACGACTCCTAGCCCTGCACCGGCAGCTCCTGCCGCGTCATCGGGCATGGGTGATGACATTACCGACGACGAATTCGAAGCTCTGTTGGATGAGCTTCATGGTAAAGGTAGCTTCAGTGCAGCAGAAGAAGCGGCTGCGGCGCCGGTACCAACTCCAGATTCAGGCAGTACTGAAGATACGATTTCAGATGATGAGTTTGAAGCCTTGCTGGACGAATTGCATGGAAAAGGTGGCTCCCCTAATCCAGGTGCTGCGGATGTGGCTCAAACTGCTCCAGAAATACCTGCGCCTGCCGCTCCTGCTGCGGAAACTCCCGTTCCAGCGCCAGAACCTGTCGTAGCAAAACCGAAACCTGCGGCCGCAGCCCCAGCTGCACCCAAAGAAAAAGATGCTCCCAAAGCTCCAATGAAGCCGAGCCAAGGTGAGACAACCGTGCGTGTTGATACAGCTCGGTTAGACCAAATTATGAATATGGTGGGTGAGCTCGTTCTGGTTCGAAACCGCTTACTTAGCCTCGGCTTGACCCATAACGATGAAGAAATGGGCAAAGCCATTGCTAATTTAGATGTGGTGACTGCTGATCTGCAAGGTGCAGTCATGCAAACCCGAATGCAGCCGATTAAAAAAGTATTCGGACGCTTCCCTCGGGTCGTTCGAGACCTTGCGCGAAGCTTGAAAAAAGAAATCAAGCTTGAGTTGGAAGGTGAAGATACAGATTTAGATAAAAATCTGGTTGAAGCTCTAGCCGATCCGCTCGTCCACTTGGTTCGGAACTCGGTTGATCACGGTATCGAAATGCCAGACATCCGAGCTGCAGCAGGCAAAGATAGAACCGGTATTGTCAAACTTTCTGCCAGCCAGGAAGGCGATCACATTCTGCTGACCATTACAGATGATGGCGCGGGAATGGATGCTGAGCGTTTAAAAGGCATTGCCATCGATCGAGGTGTACTGGATGCGGATTCCGCTGCTCGATTGTCCAATGAAGATGCTTACAATTTGATTTTTGCGCCAGGCTTTTCGACCAAAACAGAGATTTCCGATATCTCTGGTCGAGGTGTGGGGATGGATGTTGTAAAAACAAAAATCACTCAACTCAATGGCTCGGTTCATATTACGTCGGACAAAGGCGTAGGAACTCGACTTGAGATTAAGGTGCCGTTAACGCTCGCGATCATGCCGACGCTAATGGTTGTGGTGGGCAAGCAGACATTTGCATTACCACTTGCATCCGTCAATGAGATTTTCCATCTCGACTTAGGCAAAACCAATGTCGTTGATGGCCAAGTTACCGTGGTGGTTCGTGACCGAGCTATCCCACTCTTTTACCTCGACCAATGGCTCGTTAAATTCGCCGGTGGAGAACAAGATCGCAGCGCATCGAAAGGACATGTGGTCATTGTTCAGGTCGGTATGCAACAAATTGGTTTTGTTGTAGATGCCTTAATTGGACAGGAAGAAGTGGTGATTAAACCATTGGGTACTATGTTACAAGGCACGCCTGGTATGGCCGGTGCAACAATTACCAGCGATGGCGGTATTGCACTCATCTTAGATGTTCCTAGTTTATTGAAGTTTTACGCACGTAAGTCGTAGGAATAGCGAGGCCTAAATGCAGCTGAAAGTTCTGGTCGTCGATGACTCCAGCTTTTTTCGTCGCCGTGTCAGCGAAATTATTGATTCTGACAGCGGCTTAACCGTGATTGATACTGCCGTAAACGGCAAAGAGGCTGTTGAAAAAGCTAAGGCTCTTAAGCCTGATGTTATTACAATGGACATCGAGATGCCCGTTATGAATGGCATTGATGCTGTGAAGTCTATTATGGCTTCCAAACCAGTGCCGATCTTGATGTTTTCTTCTTTAACGCACGAAGGGGCGAAATCGACCTTAGATGCGTTGGAAGCCGGCGCTCTTGATTTTCTTCCCAAGAAATTTGAAGACATTGCTCGAGATCGTAAAGAAGCAACCCATGTTTTAATTGAGCGCATTAAAGAGATAGCTCGGAGGCGGTTTAGTCTTCGGCCTATTACTAAGCGTGCTTCGCCGACTTCAAATTCTTCGCTGAACAAAGCACAAGCATCTTTGAAAGCTGCATCAAGTGCACTTAAGGGGCCAAAACCTGAAGTTCGTAAAACACCAATAGCCAAAGCTTCTGTACAACCAAGATTGGCGGCTTCGCCTGCGCGTACATCTAGAAAATCGGCAAGCGGTAAGCAATACAAGCTGCTGGCCATTGGAACGTCTACGGGAGGACCTGTTGCGCTGCAGACTGTATTAACGCAGTTGCCGCAGAACTACCCTTTGCCAATTCTTTTGATTCAGCACATGCCAGCCGCCTTCACAGGAGCATTTGCGCAGCGACTCAATGGCTTATGCAAAATTAATGTTAAAGAAGCTGCGAATGGTGACGTTATAAAAGCAGGGTGTGCTTATTTGGCACCTGGTGGTACCCAAATGATGCTTGATGGTAAACCTAATTCTGCCCGTATCAAAATTGTGGATGGGGGGGAACGAATGAATTATAAACCGTCAGTTGATGTTTCTTTCGCCTCGGCAGCCAAAGTTTATGGTGGCGACGTGTTGGCCATAGTGCTCACTGGAATGGGCGCAGATGGGCGAGACGGAGCCCGAATGTTGAAAGATTTGGGTGCTAAGGTCTGGGCACAAGATGAGGCGAGCTGTGTTGTATATGGCATGCCTCAAGCGGTAGCGAGTGCTGGAATCGCTGAAGACAGCATCGACCTAGCCGACATTGCAGAACGAATCGTCATAGAGACTCATGGATAAATCAACACTTCTGGGCATATTACTGGGCTTTGGAGCTCTGTTTTTAGGGCAAGTATGGGAAGGGGGCAGCTTATACTCCCTTCTGAGCTTTCCTGCCTTTTTGATCGTTGTCGGTGGCACTATTGGTGCTGTACTTATTCAAACACCTCTTGTGGTTGCAAAGAGAGCGTTGGGCCAATTGGTTTGGATGATCAAAGCGCCTTTGCCTCCGCTCGATGAAGGAATTGAAAAAATTCTCCATTGGTCGAATATCAGTCGCCATGATGGTTTGTTAGGGCTTGAGAATCAGATTATGGATGAGCCTGATGATTTTGTTCGCAAGGGTCTTACTCTATTGGTAGATGGCGCAGAGGCTGAACAAATTCGCGCCACCATGGACATTGATATGGTGATGCAACGTGAGTTGCAACTCGATGCGTCTAAAACATATGAGGCCATGGGCGGGTACTCTCCGACTATTGGAATTATCGGTGCCGTTTTGGGGCTCATTGAAGCCATGAATTATTTGAGCGAACCAGAGCGCCTTGGTGTTGGGATTGCGACAGCCTTTGTCGCTACCATTTACGGTGTTGGTTTTGCTAACTTTATATACCTACCTATTGCCAATAAAATTCGCTACCACATTTATAATCAAGCCAACTATCAAGAGCTCATGGTTGAAGGCTTGGTTGCAGTTGCTCATGGTGAAAATCCTCGCAATATTGAAATGCGTTTACGCGCATTTACCCAACAATAATTTGGGGGCCTTGTGTACAAATACAATCGCGCTCGACGTCACCGCAATGATCAACATATAGACCGCTGGTTGGTCTCATATGCCGACTATATGACCCTGATGTTCGCTTTGTTTGTAGTGTTGTACGCAATGGCACTTGCCAGAGAAGGTTCATTGGAAGAACTAACACAGCGACTCGGTGACATCTTCAATTCTAAGCAGACCTCACAGGCAGAGCCGAATCCAAATTCAGGGCTCATGCTCGAAGCCAGTGATGACCACCTTTATGGCCACGGTTTGATGAAAGAAGGCGGTCCAGAGTTGGTCGACGCCGAATCTGATATTCTAAATATCCGTAAAAAGCACGAAGGTACAGCGCTTTCTAATTTAGAAAATGACTTGAACGAAGCATTGCAAGAATTGGTGAATGCGGGGTTTGCGGATATTGAACGACAAGATGATTGGTTAGTGTTGTCATTGAGCTCAAATCTAATTTTTGCGAGTGGCAGTTCCAATCCCTCAAGCAATTTAAAAGAATTGATTCCAGTTGTGGCCAAAGTTTTAGCCCCTGCAGATAATTATATTCGAGTGCGTGGTTATACTGATTCGGCGCCAATTGATAACGAAGTATTTAGCTCTAACTGGGACTTGTCAGCAGCGCGTGCAGCAAAAGTATTAGATGGTCTGATCGGCCAAGGCATTCGTGACAATTTGTTAGCCTTGGAAGCCTTTGGCCCTAATTTTCCTCGCGCGACCAACGAAACCTCTGAAGGGCGAGCGGCAAACCGTCGAGTTGAAATTGCCGTCTCTAAGTGGGCATCTCCCACAGAAGATGATACTGCGGAGGTCACCCAAGAAGAGGCACTTAAGCCACTTGAAAAACTGGATGACTACGACAGCATTCAAGTGATCGAATTACCTGGCGGCGGTATCCGTATTACGACACGTCGCTCCCCGGATGATCCTGCAGCTCAGGAGCCACAGCCATGATGGTTTGGACAGTGGCGAATCAAAAAGGCGGAGTTGGCAAAACTACCACAGCCATTTCGTTAGCCGGACTCATGTCTGAGCGCGGTTATAAAGTGCTATTGGTTGATATGGATCCGCATTGCTCTTTGAGTTATTACCTCGATATCGATACAGAGTCGCTAGATTGTTCTGGCTATGACATGTTTGTTGCTGCCCGAGAAGCCTCCGCGATTGATATTGAACAGTGCATTGCGCCAACAGGTGTAGACGGTATCGACATCATGCCTGCGAATATGGCAATGGCAACGCTGGACCGAAAATTCGGTCATACCGAGGGAATGGGACTAATCTTAAAGCATGCGCTTAGCCTTGTGGCGAAATCCTATGATATAGCGATAATCGACTGCCCTCCGGTTTTGGGAGTTCTGATGGTCAATGCGCTAGCCGCAAGCGATAAAATATTAGTGCCGGTTCAAACAGAATATTTAGCATTAAAAGGCTTAGAGCGCATGATTATGTCATTAGATATCATGAAAATGTCGCCTAACCAGAGCATTGACTATCTTGTTGTGCCAACTATGTTCGATAAGCGCACCAAAGCTGGTGGGCAAGCAATGGAAACATTAAACGAGCAATACGGCGACCGAGTTTGGCGATCTGTGATTCCAGTGGATACACGATTTAGAGATGCATCGTTAGAACATGTGCCGCCCTCAATTTTTGCAGCACAAGCAAGGGGAGTGGTTGCATACCGAGAGCTATTGGATGATTTGATTGACCTACATGTTGCCAAACACACCGAGGTAGCTTCATGAAGTCGAGTGATAAAGCGATTCAAGACTACTTCTCTGCTTTGCTCGAAGAGCCAAGTGATAAGATCATCGAACCTGCTCCACTGCAAAAATTATTGGATGATGTGTCCAAGCCGCCGGTGCAGGCTGACACAAAACTTGAAGAACCGAAGCAAGTGTCTGATCTCAAGGTGGCACCTGTCACGGAAGTGGCTGAAGAACCTTCAAAATTGGTCCCATTGCGCTCACAACGGCAGCAGCGCTCAGAGACTGTTGCTAAGATTAAAACAGCAGAGATTGACGTTAAACCTGAACTTGTTCATGTTGTTGAAACACCGGTAGACATTGCTACTGCTCCAGAAGTTGTCGCTCCTGCAATTATTTCTGCATTAGTTGAGCAACCCGCTATACCTACTGAAATTTTTCAGGCATTGTTTTTCGACGTCGCAGGAATGACACTTGCTGTGCCGTTGGAAGAACTGGGCGGTATCTACAATATTGAAGAAGATGGCGTGCGACATTTATTTGGTAAGCCACCTTGGTTTTTAGGCTTAATGCCGCATCGAGACCGCCAATTAAATGTGGTGGATACTGCATTGTGGGTCATGCCAGAAAAATATGATGAAACGTTGGCAGAAAACCTCAACTATCAATATCTTGTTATGTTAAAAGATAGTGATTGGGGTTTTGCATGCGAACGCCTAATAACGACTAGTCAATTAGAGCCTGCTGATGTCAATTGGCGGGGAAGTATGGGCAAGCGTCCTTGGCTCAGAGGCATGGTAAAACAAAAGATGTGTGCCTTGATGAACGTTGATGCCTTGATAGAATTGCTCGATACTGGTGTGAATAGCCAGGCCACTTAATTATATTCGGAGTAACACGATGGCTGATGATAGAACTAATGCCGCAAATGCTGAACGCGACGATCAGGTGTTGCAGTGGGTCACTTTTAGACTCGACAATGAGACATACGGCATTAATGTAATGCAGGTACAAGAAGTATTGCGTTATACCGAAATTGCTCCGGTTCCGGGCGCTCCAAACTATGTGATGGGGATCATTAATTTACGTGGCAACGTTGTCACAGTTATTGATACTCGCTCGCGTTTCGGTCTGGTTGGTTCTGAAGTGACAGACAATTCACGTATCGTGATTATCGAAGCTGAAAAGCAAGTCATCGGTATATTGGTTGATAGTGTTGCCGAAGTGGTTTACTTGCGAAGCTCAGAAATCGATTCTGCTCCTAATGTGGGTACAGAAGACAGTGCTAAGTTCATTCAGGGTGTATCGAACCGTGATGATGAGTTGCTGATCCTTGTTGATCTCAACAAGTTGTTGAGTGATGAAGAGTGGGAAGAGTTAAACACTCTTTAATATGACACTTCCAATTGAATATTTAGTTTGGGGGGCTCTGGCGCTTTCTGCCTTTGCATTCCTGTTCGCGTTGTGGATTGGCAAAATCGTGCGGCGTCGAGGTGCTGATCAAGAATCAGTTGACCGAAGATTGAACGCGATTGAGCAAATAGTTCGCCAATTGAGTCGAGCCAACGACCCCATTCTAAATGATATTCAAGAAATACGAACCGGCTCGCTGGCGGTGGGCCGTCGCCTTGGCCTTCTAGAGCAGCGTTTATCAGATTTGGTCGATCAACAGCCAACGGTTGACGATCTCGAACCGCAACGCCGTATTTATAGTCGCGCGGTTCGTATGGTCGAACTGGGCGCTGATATTGACGAAATTATGCAAGAATGTGAACTGCCCCGAGCTGAAGCAGAATTGATCGTTAACCTTCATACCAAAAATTAATTTCCTTACCGACCCGTCTTCGGTGAGGCCTGCTTTTAGTGCATTGGGGGAAACTTCCATTTGATCGACCTGAATTCACATCGGTGAAGTGACCCTAGCAGGTTACAGTGACATCCGTATATGTAACTTATGGTGCGCTCATAATGAAGTCCAGTTTTATCGCAGTAATGCTGCTCGGTGTGGTATGTCATATCACTTCATTTTCATCGCAGGCTGCTCTGGCGCCTTCCACATCGGAATCGAATGAACCCGTCGCCAATTCTATTGTTTATGACTATGGGGATCTCGGCGAATTCTTGTCAGATAAATACATCGTAACGGTTGACGGTGTATCGTCAACGGTTCTCAAGACCTTTCCTCGCGATGCCGGTTTGTGTGGCAACTACCCGCGTTGCGATGGGGCGAAAGTTTATCGCGAAAATAATCGTACAATGTCTTGGACCGGTTTTTCGTTTAAGCAATCTGTTGAGGTCGTTGTGACTAAAACTGACGCCACTTCAGGGTCAGTAAGCGACATTAAAGTACTTCCTTCACACAATGAAGGCGTCGACTATTTAGTCGTGTCTAAAGATTTGAAAAAGCGCGAAATCAAACTTCGACTATTTAAACCAAACTTAAAACTGTCGGTTGAATATGTGGATGAGCGTTACATGCCTTATCGCCAGATCCCATTCGATTCATTGATGCTTTTTGCCGATCAGCCAGAGTCGAAAGATTTGGCGAAAGTACCGGCTAAACCGGATCAAAACACATATTTTGTATCAGCCGATAAGCCATTTAACGCCAAATTTGCAGCTAAGGTAGCCACCGTTGCATTTCAGCCAGGAACTCATGATTTGGGCTATTGGCGTGTACCTGAGTCGGTTAAGCATGTGTACATTGCTGGCGGAGCATATGTGCGTGGTGCGATTGATGCGGGTATTAAAGGTACTAAATACAAAAACGGTTTCACTTTGTCTGGGCGTGGGGTTTTGTCGGGCGACCCATTCCCGTGGCGCGCAAATGCTGACAAAGACGGTTTAGTTGCCTGTGAAACTATGGTCAACGGCGAGCGCCAATCGGCGGATTGTTGGGCCAACTCGGTCAAGCTGGTTCGTATTAAATCAAATGACTACTTAGTCGAAGGTGTAACCATCGTAAACGCGCCTCACTATTCGTTGATCACGAAAGCTGTGAACCCGAAGCGATCTCAGGGGCGTATCGACAATGTTAAATTGTTTGGCAACTGGTTATACAACAATGACGGTTTCGGTCCTAATGATAATGATGTCATCAATGACTGTTTTGTATCGGCCTATGATGACGCATTTAAGGTTTACCATCACAACATGGTGATTGAAAATTGTACCGTTTGGCAAATGGACAATGGTGCTGTATTCCAGTTTGGGTGGTTTCCGAAAAATGTCACTCATGCTGTGATCCGAAATATTGACGTGATTCATGCTGAGACAACGGGCTTGAACCAAAATGCGAGTATCCTCAATTACGCGCAGCGAACTGAAAAGTTGCGTAAGCATGAGACTCAGGCACCGAAATCTGATATTAAAAATATTCGTGTTGAAGGGCTCAGAGTTTACGGTCCTGTCACGCGATTCTTCGGGTTTGAGAACTACCAGCCTCGGCATACGGCGCAATCTTTTACGAACTGGTTAGTCAAAGATGTAGAGCTCGACGCGTTGGTGCAACCGGAAGAATACGGCACGCGAAAACATCCCGGAAAGATCTTTTCTGAAGGTTCAGGAAACGGCACGATTGTTGGTCCTAACCGCCGTCCGTTCAACGCCATTATTGATCAAGCAGATCGCGGACGCATCCAAGGTTTTGTGATTGAAAATATGACCATTGGTGGGCAAAAATTAACGGCCGACAATGCGGCAACCTTGGGGTTGATGGATATTCAAACGAAGGCTGAAGGTGATGTAGTCTTTAAATAGCGCACACGCCTCACTCCAGCCTTGTAAAAAGCGGAGCTTATTGTGCTCTGCTTTTTATGCTGCGGGTAAAACAAAGCTAAGCTTGGGTTGAAATTTTGTTGTAAAGTTTAGCCCATTGTTCAGGAAACTTGCCTTCTAACAAGTAGGCAAAACTGATGACTTCAGCAACTAGTACATAAAGCTCTCTTGGAATATTATCGCCCACTTCAATATGGCTCAGAAACCTCGCTAACTCAGCATCTTTGTGAATGTAGATGCCTTCCTCTTCTGCAATTTCAACAATCTGTTCGGCCAGCTCGGCAAAGCCCTTAGCCAGCACTGTGGGTGTGTTTTTAGCGTCGTAGCCTAGTGCGATTGCATAGGGTTCTAAGTCTTCAGGGATATCACTCATTAGGCCTCCGTATTGACCAGTTGCTGAATAGATGAAACCAACCTGTCAGGCACATTGCCTTGCTGGCTTGTGAGGTTTCTGGGACGAAAACCTAAATCATTGAGGCGTTCGCGCCATCCTTCCAAGGCTTTTTCGGCACGCTGTTGCGTGGATATCTTGTCGGCATAAATATCTAAATCCAAACCATCTGGGCCATACAATGCATGAACTAAAATCGCTCCGGTATTAGGTAAATCAAATCGAAGCTTTAAGTGCCAACTTTTCGATGATGTCTCGCTACTAGATTGATCTTCTTGCGGTTGTTGTTGAATCAATATTTCAAAAAGCTGCACATCGCCATTCAATTGAACAGGAATTGTCATGTGCTGATTGAGTTGTTGGGCAGTTTGGGTTGTTTCTGCACTTTGATGTTGTGCGGCACGTTGATGATGGTTGAGTTTTGAAAGCGACTGTGTCACTTGTTCGAGCTGTATTCGGGCCGACTCTTGTGTCCTGAGTTTTCCGGCCATACGTTTAAGCAACAGGGCGACGGCAGAGGCGGGTAGATCCGGTAGCAATTGCTTAACCGAGTGACTTAAAGCTTGCTGCGTAATGCTCTCTGACTCTTCCTTATCAGGAGATGGAGCAGCGCTAAGTGGGCTTGAGTAATAACTTTGCATAGCACTCAGCAGAGCCACTGCATGTTCGATTTTAGTGGGGCGAGAGTGTTCAGGCGACGGGGTGCTCGATGTGAAGAGCGGCTTTAACGGCGAAAGCTGCAGCATCAGAGATTCTATGGCTTTGAAGTCAGCGGTTTGATCCGCTTTAGGAATGGCCTGAATCACAGGAAAAAGCAATGTGAATAACTCTAGCATTAATGGAGCTGAGCTCGGTTTTATTTGCGTTAACTGAGAGATGTCGACCCCTTGCAGTGCCCTTGCTAAGCCAAAATGTGGTTGCGACAACTCTGTTTTAGGGGGGGGAGTTGTCGGATCCGATTTTACATGTGATTGACTGAGTGGATCAGAGGGGATTGGTGATTTGTTTTCTGCCACAGGTTGGTTGAGCAATTTACTCACCGCGTTGATTAACTTATCAGTGGGCAATTGTGCCAATGATTGAAGCGCTTTTTGCATTCGCTGTTGCACGGCAATGTCTTCATCGTTGGCGTTAACTTCAACTGGTTGTTGAGAAGAGGATGAGTGAGTTGAGGTTATAGGCGCTGATTTATTCAATGCTGACGTTAGGAGTTGCTGTTTCAGTAAGTCTTGCCAATTTTCTTTGAGTTCACTTGTCGGGGTCATTAATGCCGCAGAGAGTAACGGTGGCATGGTGGGTACAGAAGGTGTGATCGGCGTAGTCACAATCCCCTTCATTTCTTGTATGGCTTGAACAAACGCGGCGATGAAGGGCTTTACCGCAGCGTTTGATGGTGAAATATCAATGCTCACCTGTGGTGTCTTCCATTGGATGCTTGCAACGATGTTACTCGAGAGCTTTACAACGAGCTCACCTATACCCTTTGGGAGTGGCGTTTCTTGCATTAGAGTTCTGGGTGACGGATTGGCAACCGCTAAGTTCAATTGGAATTCGGGGTTTCGGATGGTGTAGCCATCTGACTTAGCGTTAAATGAAACTGATACGGCTTGACCTATCAGCATCAGAGCTTTGAGTTGGTCAATCGACACATCTACAGGCTTTACCGTCATGTGACTCGCTACAGCTTGCTGAACGTTGGAGGTGGCAGGCTGTGGCGGCACTGTGATCTCAAGATTTGATTGGCCTAAGGTTTTAGCAGTTGTGTCGAGCTTCAATAGAAGAGGTATAGAGTGTTGAGCGAGCCACTTTAGCAACTCTCTGTTGTTTTGTTGAACCTCGGCAGATGGCTGCATTGGCAAAGGTATACGAACAAATTCTGTGGTGTCACCGGAGCGCTCTATATGAATGGATGCTGGAGTTGGGCTAGGTCGAGCCACCAACAATTGCTGGTCAAATGCTTCCGTTAACGTCGCAAGCACTTGGCTGTTGAACTGAGGTTGTTGAGTCGGAATATTGTTAAATTGAGTAATTAAGTTCGCCAAAGCAACCAGTTGGCTTTGATTTAGTGGAATCGAAACCAGTTGAGGAGAAGCTTCAGAAGCCAACAACTGTGGTTGCTTGAGTAGGCTCAGAGTGATGAGTTGGTGTTCTGCGGTTAATTTTAAGAGTTGTGATGCAGCTATTTGAGTATTGTCTTTGGCTGGATTAACATTTGTTTTGTTGTTGGTGTTCAATATTATGTTAACGGAACCATTGGCGTTGCTTACATGAAGTTGAGTTGGACTCTGTATGCCTTGCTTTGATTTTCCTGGGCTCGATTCAGTGAGTTTCAGTGAGGTCTCGTTAAAGGTAATAGTGGTGGTACTCGGAGTCGGAATTGAAACGCTGCGAGAATCATTTTTAGGCAAGGTCAGACCTGTCTCAGAAGCTTGCGACACAGGTGTTGGACTTTGACTAGATGGTATGTTCACGTCACTCATAGATGAATCGTGCCCTTTTTGACATAGCTTTGTTATTATCGGCTTAGCAAGAATAAACCTAAAAAGAAAATATCAACATGCTCGAAGCGCGTAGTTTGAGCCTTGCACGCCAATCACGACAATTATTCAGTCATATAAGCTTCATGCTTAGGCCTGGCCAAGCTCTTTTACTTGAAGGGCGAAATGGTGCAGGCAAAACCAGTATGCTTCGAATTTTAGCTGGGCTAGCGCGCCCAGATGAAGGCGATGTGTATTGGCAAGGTGAAAAAATATCCAATTCAGCACTGTTCCGTGACGACCTATTATATTTGGGGCACCAGCCTGCGGTAAATCTCGAGCTCACACCATTTGAAAACTTACGTTATCTGAGCGCCTTACATGGTGATAACCCACAATCTATTGCTGAAATACTTGCCGCAGTCGGTTTGGCTGGTTATGAAGATGTGCCTTCTGGAAATCTATCTGCGGGCCAACAGCGGCGCGTGGCGTTGAGCCGCTTGTGGTTGTCTAATTCAAAGCTATGGATATTGGATGAGCCGCTTACCGCGCTCGATGTAAGAGCCGTTGCCGGGCTGGAAAAACGCTTTGCTGATCATGTCGCCAACGGCGGTATGCTTATCGTTACGACTCATCAAGCCGCGATTTTGCCGCAGCAAGCCACCATTCAATTGCGATTGGGAGAGATTCAGCAGGAGGTGGAATCATGAGTGCTTGGTTTGAAACACTGCGACGCGAGAGCTTGTTGGTGTTGCGTAAAAAGTCAGATGTGCTCAACCCTCTGGTGTTCTATCTTCTTGTTATCAGTCTATTTCCATTGGGAGTTGGGCCTGCGCCATCTATTTTAGCGCGCATTGCTCCAGGTGTGATTTGGGTTGCAGTATTATTGAGTGTTATGTTGTCTCTTGAACGTTTGTTTAGAGATGATTACCGTGACGGCTCTCTTGAACAAATGCTGTTGTCTGTGAATGGTGGTGCAGGGCTAATTTTAGCAAAAGTCATGGCGCATTGGTTGATGACATGCGTACCTATTTTAATTCTGTCACCGTTGGCTGCATTATTGATGGGAGTGCCTGATTCAGCGGTGTCGGCCATTATGCTCACACTATTGGTGGCAACTCCGGCATTAAATATGCTAGGTGCCGTGGGTGCTGCGTTGACCGTTGGAGTGGGTCGAAGTGGCGTATTATTGAGTTTACTGATCCTACCGTTGTTTATTCCGGTACTGATCTTTGCGACTTCCGCAATCGATGCGGCAGCGATGACATTGCCATATATTGGCCAGTTATCGTTGTTGGCAGCATTTTCCGCAGGAGCTATTACTTTAGCTCCATTTGCCGTTATTGCGGCATTAAGAATTAGTGTGCAATAAGTTATGTTTAAGTGGTTACACCCCTACGCAAAATCTGAAAATCTCTATCGCCTTAGCGGCAAATTTTTGCTCTGGTTTGGTTGGTTAGGCTTTATTGGTGCAGTTGTTGGCACCATTTGGGGGCTAGGTTTTACGCCTGCCGACTACCAGCAGGGCGATAGTTTCCGAATTATTTATGTGCATGTGCCAATGGCGATGATGTCTATGGGGGGATACCTAGGAATGGCTATTGCTGCTTTTATTGGCGTTGTTTGGCAACAAAAGCATTCAGACATGATGGTCATGGCGATTGCTCCAATTGGCGCGATTTATACATTCTTGGCGTTATTTACCGGTGCAGCCTGGGGCAAGCCAATGTGGGGAACCTGGTGGATTTGGGACGCGCGTCTCACCTCAGAGCTGATCTTGTTGTTTTTGTATTTAGGGGTAATGGCTTTGTATAACGCTTATAGCGACAAGCGAAGTGGCGCTCGTGCTGCTGGTATTTTGGCGATGGTTGGCGTTATTAATTTACCGATTATTCATTATTCGGTGGAGTGGTGGAATACACTGCATCAAGGCGCAACCATTACTAAATTCGCTAAGCCGTCTATGGATACGAGCATGTTGTGGCCATTGCTCATCAATGTGCTGGCGTTTGGGTTATTGCTAGGGGCGCTTGCTCTGATGCGCTTAAGAAACGACTTGTTGCGAACGGAGGGACATCGGCCTTGGGTTCAAAAAATTGTAGAGGGAGAAAACTAATGTTTTTTGATTCCATGAGTGAATTTTGGCATATGGGAGGGTATGGCTTCTATGTGTGGTTGTCATTTGGTGCAACTTTAATTTGTTTCGTTGGCGCATGGGCTCACACCGTTTATACCCGTAAGAAGATCATTGCAGGCGTGCGTTCTTTTCAAGAACGTCGTGCCCGTAGAAAGTCAGCAGCTAAAACAGAGAGAGTGTTATGAACCCAAGACGCCAAAAAAGATTGATTACCAGTATTGCAGTGATCTGCGGCCTGGGGATTGCTGTGGGCTTTATTCTCTTCTCAATGAAACAGAATATTGACCTGTTTTACACGCCAAGTGAGATCATCAATGGTAAAAATGAAACTGGGATTAAGCCCAGTGTGGGGCAGCGTTTACGAATTGGTGGCATGGTGGTGGCGGGCACAGTGGTTAGAGATGACAACTCTTTGAATGTGCAATTTGATCTGATTGATACGGGCCCTACAGTCACGGTGACGTTCGACAAAATTCTGCCCGACTTGTTCCGAGAAGGTCAGGGCATTGTTGCCAACGGCGTACTGGTGGACGCCACAACAATTAAAGCTGACGAAGTATTAGCAAAACATGATGAAGAATACATGCCGCCTGACGTTGCCAAAGCGGTGGGCAAAGTACATCCAAATGGTGTTGGAAATAAAGCTAAAGAAGGGAGTTATTAATACATGATTGCTGAATGGGGCCATGTGGCACTGATTTTAGCGTTAGCTATTTCAGTGCTGACCGCGATAATTCCTCTCGTTGGAGCAAGCAAGGGCTGGAACAACTGGATGCAGTTGGCTAGACCGTTGTCTCAAATGCAATTTGTTTTGGTCGCATTAGCTTTTGCTGCATTGTGCTATGCATTTTTGCAGGACGACTTCACCATTAGCTACGTTGCGCAAAACTCGAATTCTAAATTACCCTGGTTTTATAAATTATCTGCTGTTTGGGGAGCTCATGAGGGCTCTTTGCTACTTTGGATCTTGATGCTCACAGGTTGGCAAGGCGCGGTATCTATTTTTAGTCGAGGCTTGCCTTTAATTGCCGTAGCGCGAGTATTGGCAGTGATGGGGATGATCTCGTTCGGTTTTTTAGCGTTCATTCAATTCACATCAAACCCATTTGAAACCTTATTGCCGTTCTACCCTGTGGACGGACGTGACCTTAATCCTCTGCTACAAGATATTGGTTTGATCATGCATCCTCCCATGCTTTATATGGGCTACGTAGGATTTGCTGTTGCCTTCGCATTTGCAATTGCAGCCTTGTTGTCGGGACAGCTTGATGCAGCGTGGGCTCGCTGGTCTCGTCCTTGGACAATGGCTGCTTGGATCAGTTTGACTATTGGCATTGCGTTAGGCAGCTGGTGGGCCTACTACGAGCTTGGTTGGGGCGGTTGGTGGTTTTGGGATCCAGTAGAAAATGCATCGTTTATGCCGTGGCTGGCTGGTACCGCTTTGATTCATTCATTGGCTGTGTGCGAAAAACGTGGCGTGTTTAAGTTGTGGACGGTGCTTCTTGCACTATCTGCTTTCTCTTTAAGCTTGCTCGGAACTTTCTTAGTCCGTTCAGGTGTATTGGTATCGGTGCATGCCTTTGCCAGTGATCCGAGCCGGGGCCTATTTATTCTGGCTTTCTTATTTATCGTGATTGGTGGTTCGTTAAGTCTCTTTGCGTGGCGCGGTGCAGCCATTAAAAGTCGCGGCAAATATGAAGTAGTGAGCCGAGAAACCATGCTCATAGGCAATAACCTATTGTTGGTGACCTCTACGCTTGTGGTGCTGATTGGTACCATTTGGCCATTGATCCACAAAGAATTGGGATGGGGCACAATTTCGGTGGGCCCTCCATTCTTTAATTTGTTGTTTTCGATATTGATTGTGCCGTTTGTCTTCTTGCTAGGTGTTGGGCCTCTATCGCGTTGGCGCAGACAAAGTGGGTCACAGCTTCGCAATCGCCTGTTGTTTGCGGGCGGCTTAAGTGTGACCGCAGGCCTCGGGTTAAACGCCATGTTTGGACGTGTTGAAGAGTTTCACGCAGCATTGGGTATTATACTCGGCTTATGGGTGGTGATCTGTACCATTCAAGAGTTGCTGACTCATCAGAAAGGCAATATGAGCCTCTTTAAAGCATTGTCGAAGCTCACCCGAAGTCATTGGGCCATGGTCATAGGTCATTTAGGCTTTGCCGTGAGTATTGTGGGCATTGCACTGACAAGCGCTTATACCACAGAGCACGACGTAAGAATGCAGCCAGGCGATGTTGAGCCGATGGCCAGCTACACTGTCCGTTTTGACGAAACTTACGAGCTTGATGGACCCAACTATCGAGGTACTGCAGGCGAGTTTTCTGTATTTGATGGTGATCGTTTAGTGACGACCTTACATGCTGAAAAACGCCAATATCTAGCATCCGGTTCAATCATGACTGAGGCCGCCATTGACGCCGGATTGTTCCGCGACCTATTCATCGCTCTGGGCGAACCTCTTGGGGGTGATGCATGGGCTGTGCGGTTGCATTATAAGCCTTTCATCCGTTGGATTTGGCTTGGTGCATTAATCATGTCGTTTGCAGGTTGTTTAGCGATTGCTGATAAACGTTACCGACTGGCGCGCAGGCAACCCGAGGACGAGCCTGTAGCACAACCTGTAGAGGCTCCGAACTCATGAATAAGCGCCTTATATTGCTCGTTCCCCTTGCATGCTTTTTGTTTGTAGGGGCGTTTTTCTACACGGCCTTGTTTTCCGACCCAAGAGAGTTGGAATCGGCATTGGTGGGTAAGCCCGTGCCAGAATTTGAGTTGCCTGACTTACTCAACCCTTCAAGGCAGTTAACAAAACAAAGTTTTGGCGAAGGCCATTATCTGATCAATGTTTGGGCAACATGGTGTCCTACCTGCCGAGCAGAACATGAATACCTGAATAAGTTGGCAAAACTTGGTGTGAAGATTGTGGGAATTAACTACAAAGATGAACCGGCCAAAGCTCGAGTTTGGTTAGAACAACTTGGCGACCCTTATGTACTGAATGTTCAGGATTATAAAGGGGACCTCGCCATTGACCTTGGCGTGTACGGTGCTCCAGAAACTTATGTTGTCGATACCAATGGCATTATTGTTTATCGTCATGTGGGTGATGTTAACGAACGAGTTTGGCGCGATAAACTGGCCGAAAAGTACCGCGAAGCAGGAGAAGTGAATGAGCTTTAACCGCTTAATATCGATTGGCTTTGCCGCCACGTTAGGTCTGATATCTTTGTCTGCCAATGCGACCATTGATGCCTACCCTTTTCAGGACGAAAGCAAGGAAGCTGAGTTTAAAGAGCTTATCAACGAGCTACGCTGTCCCAAATGCCAAAACCAAACCATCTCTGACTCCGATGCTGGTCTGGCAAAAGACCTAAAAGACAAAACTTATGAAATGGTGCAAGAAGGCGCAACCAAGCGCGAAGTGATTGGTTATATGGTTGATCGCTATGGTAATTTTGTGCATTACCAACCACCGGTTCAAAGTTCTACCTGGGTACTTTGGTATGGCCCATTTGCATTCATGCTGGTGGCATTTATCGCCATTGTTGTGGTTATTCGCCAGCGCGGAAAAACCACAACATCAACCGTCGAATTGTCAGCGCAAGAAAAAGCACGTTTGGACGAACTAATGAAAAAGGATGACTCCAAGTCATGATGGTATTTTGGATTGGCGCATTAGTATTGTTGGCATTAGCGCTAGTGCCATTTTTGTTCAACGCGAGTAAACCCAAAGTAGGCGAGAACAATACACAGTTGGCTTTGAATAAACGTATATTTAACCAACGCTTGGCTGAGCTACAAAAACAAAAAGACAGTGGAGATATATCAGAAGCTGATTTCGAGCAACTCAATGCAGAGCTACAAGCGGGCTTATTGGATGATACCGAAACGATGGATGTTCCCGCCTCTGAGCAAGATGGCTCCATGCGGCCAATTTGGGCTCTATCAGCCGTTATTTTTGCCGCGGCGATTGCTTTGTATGTTGGCATGGGCAATTACCAGAAAGTAGAAAATTGGCAAACCGCCATGACAAACATGCCACAATTGGCAGAAAAGCTCATGGGGCCAGACGCTGCCAATATGTCTCAAGAGGAACTTGAACAGTTTGCATTAGCTCTACGTACCAAGCTTAAAGAGAATGGCGATGACGCTATGGGTTGGTTGCTGTTTGGACGCATTCAAATGTCTTTCGGACGAATCAATGAAGCGACTGAAGCCTTTGTTGAAGCGTTGCATCTAGCTCCTGACAATAAAGCGGCGAATCTAAGCTATGCCAAAGCATTGGCGATGACTGGCGATGAAGGCAAAATGGCTTACGCCCAGAGTGTGTACAAGCGTTTGTTAAAGCAGTCGCCTGAAGATCTAGATATCTTAAGTGAGCAAGCCTTTACCCTGTTCGAGATGGGAGATCAACAAGGCGCTTTTGCAAGCTGGCAGCGAATGCTTGAAATCCTGCCAAGCGATCATCCGCGTCATGCTCAAATCACTCGCACATTGGCAATGATTAAAGGAAGTGCGGCAGGAGATGGTCCTCATGGTACCGTTGCCCACCCCGCTGCTGAGGCAGCTCCGCCCGAGCCGGTTGCAAAAGAACAGGGTGTTGCTGATGCACTGAGCGTCACCGTCACAGTTGATGTTGCTCCTGGAGTTGACTTACCTGACAATGCATTTTTGGTGGTTTTTGCCAGAGCGGTGAGTGGTCCACCCATGCCTATGGCAGTAAAACGAATGGAGTTGCCAGCTTTGCCGGTCTCTATTACTCTTAGCCAATCCGATGCAATGATGGAAAATTATCAGCTCGGCACCGTTGAACCATTTGAGATTGTTGCCAAAGTTGCAATGAGCGCAAATGTTGCCACGGCTCAAAGTGAATTGGAAAGCGTCAGCAAAGGGTTGACCAAAGCCGATCTACCAACGTCTGTGAATTTGACGTTGAGAACACCGCAATAGCAATAGGATTGCCATGAACAATATATCCAGAGTGCTGCTTGCATCAGCGCTCTGTTTGTCATTTGTAACTTCGGTTAAGGCCGGTTACGAAAATGCTGCGCTTCAAAAAGAGCAAGAGGCGCGTTTAGAAGCGATTTATGCCAATCGTATCTATGACAATCGAGATCCACTTGAAGATTTAAACCGGGTCATTTTTGATTTCAACTTCAATGTACTAGACAAGTATATTTACCGTCCAACAACCGTGTTCTACATTGATTACGTGCCAGATTTTGGTAAAGAAGGCATTAACAATGTGATTCGGAATATCGATGAACCTTCTTCCGCTGTGAATAATGTATTGCAAGGAAATTGGTCAGATTCGGCCAACAATGTTGGCCGATTTGCGATTAATACAACTGTTGGACTAGTAGGCTTTATCGACGTTGCCAGTTATATGGGGATGGAACGGAAGCTCGATGAGTTTGGGGAAGTGTTGGGTCATTATGGTGTTGATGATGGGCCCTATCTCATGCTGCCTGTGATCGGCCCCTCATCGGTTCGAGAAGAAGTGGGTGATTACGTTGATGACTTGTATTGGCCGTTGTCGACTCTGAGCTTCTGGCCTAAGCTATTAAGATGGGGCTTTAAAGGACTGTATACGCGTGCTCAGCTCATTGACCAAGAGCAAATGTTGTATAACAGCCTTGACCCTTATTCGTTCGTTAAAGAAGGTTATTTTCAATATATGCGCTATCGCGTGTATGACGGCAAGCTTCCTGAAGTGGAGCCTGAAAATGACGACTTTCTTGACGACTATTTAGATGAAATAGACTCGGCTGAATTCTGATTTAATCAGAGTCGGGCTTTATCGGAGATCACGTTGGTTACATCCAAAAAAATGTCCAAAGGCTGTGTTCTTATCATAGATAAAGACCCTGTATTTATCCGCGGATGCTCGGAGTTTTTAACCTCACAAGGCTATGTGGTTGAAGCCGCTATGAATACACAAGATGCTTTAACTTTGTTTGAAGACGAACATCCTGATGCAGTATTTTGTGAATTAGAATTTAATGAAATGCACGGCATTGATTTGCTTGTGCAGTTGCGTAAAAGTCATCCGCATGTGCCCATTATCATGACGTCAGAAGAAGGTCATATGAGTGGGGTTTTATCAGCTTTGCGCCATGGTGCGCATGACTTTATTACCAAACCGTTACCTGAACCTTCAGTCTTGTCGCATGCCTTAGAATCGGCATTGGGCAAAGATGATGCTCAACGCATGCAAGACGAAATGGAAATGGCCATTAGCGAACTTCGTTATAATCGAGAATCTTTAGAGCAAGATGAGTCGATGGCGAGCTTGTTTCAAGCAAGCCTACTGCCTGAGCAGCAGCTTGATTTAGGTAAATTCCGTGTATCTTGGCGTATGCCTCTTCGGCCTCAACCGAGTCGTTACTTTCTCGACGTATTTGCACTATCCAGTCAGTATGTGTCTTTTTATATTGCAGATTTTGGTGAAGACACTCCCGATGCTGCATTTGCAAGTGGGGCGCTAAAAGTCGTATTTAACGAAGCATTTCGTGAATTTGGACACAGCAATAACAAGTTGCTGGCAAGTCCTGACGGCGTGATGGGGTGGGCGAGTTATTACCTGAAATCATTAGAACTTAAGCAATCACCTGCTTTGATTTATGCCTTACTCGACGTTGAAAAAGGTCAAATGCAATGGGCTAGCGCATCCTTCGATAAAGGGCCATATGTTTGGTTAGGAGCGGCAACTCAAACCTTGTCCGATGCTGGACCATCTTTACACGATAGCGATGCTTCGGACTATTCCAGCCATGCGTTTATGGTGGAAGAATCGCGTCCATTGGTGTTTAGCCATTTAGAAGGTGAGCAGCTACGAATGCTGGCACAGTCTGATGTCAATGGGGCGTTGCCATCTCCGTTGTCAGATGTGTTATCACAACCGTTCGACAACCAGTCAGGCGGCAGAGATGTATTTAGCCTTGTGGTAGGGCGTCGTTAATCGTCACCTTCATTTTCTTCGGTATTTCTATTCCGGTTAAATTCGTCAATAGCCTTATCCCAATGAGGTCCGGCAAAGCTAATTTGTATGGGACGCGTGACAATTCCGAATCCAATCAATACAAAAATTATTGCAATCACGGCCTGCCAAGGGGCCAATTGAGCTAGCGCTAAAAATGGTGGCACAATAATGGCTAATTTGATCAGGTTGAGCCCTACTTTTTCCACTGCAGAAAGGCGTTTTAGCGCTAAATTTAGAATCGCAACTCGATCTAATGGCTTGAAACGGGCAAGGGCAGGAACCTTATTTAACGAAAGATACATGACTTAATTCTCATTTTGCAGCATGGGTAACGCGTGCCGCACAGGATATCGGTTGTTCCAATAGGCGACAACCTAAAGCAATGCTTAAATCATGTATAAGAGGTTTTCTGTAAAAAGGATCGCAGATATCTGTGAAAAAGTGATTCGACCTGTTCAAAGTCAGGCCGAACCTCTCGTTGTTATTTGGTTAACGCGAGCTTTGCTGCAAGTTTTAATACTTCAGGTTCTACACGAGCCTTGTAGTTTGGGTTCACATATTGAAATTGAACAATACCTTGGGTGTTAAAAACGTAAGCTGCGGGTACTGGCAATACAATGCGTTTCTCATCACCCCGAGTGACAAATTCCGTTTGGATGTTGTTGCGGTACATGGTGGCAACTTTGTCGGATAAAAAGAATCCTAAACCGAATGCTGTGGTCGCGTCTAAATTGCGGTCAGATAGAAGTGTGTAGCTGAGCTTTTTGTCAGCAATGCTGGCTTTCAAATCTACTGGTTTATCAGGTGAAATACCAATCAGTTGATAACCCATAGCTTGCAAATCAGCTTCAATCGTTTGCAGTTGGCTCATTTGCATTGTGCAAAATGGGCACCAGCCACCACGATAAAAAAACACGATGGTGGGTTTAGTCTTTACTAATTCTGCCAGCGCCACTGGGGTGCCATCTACATCGTTGAGCGTCACATTGGGAACCGCTTCGCCATTTAAAAGCGGTGCAATTGTTTCTGCCGACTCGGCGATGGTCGGAATTGCAGCGTGAGCATGCAATGACAACAATAATGCAAAAGGAATGATAAGTTTTTTAATCAGCTTCATTGAATTATTTTTCCGTAGTCCATTGGATTTTTATGGATAAAAAAGCGTACTCGGGAATAGACCGGCAACTCCCTAATATTCATTCATTAGAAATAATTTGGTTCGGTTGCCAGTGATAAAGCGCAAGACGCCTTTGCTGATATTTTGGATCGGAATCTAATGTGATTCGTTGGGCATTAACATGCACACCAAACCAATTGTAAGCTAAGCGTAAATCTGGCATTCCCTGTAGGTTTAACCATTGATAATAGTTTCTTTCAAATAGGCGATGTTGATTAAATTGGTCTAGTGAGCGCACAAATTCGATACCAGTCCACTCCTTGTTAGCTTCCCTACAACACCCTTTAAAGCGTAGTAGCGTATACGGTAGGCTCGTACCCAACGATTGCAGCTGATAAGCAACGTTGAGGTAATAAGCTGCACCGCTCCAATACACGCGTCGAAAGCTTCCTGTTTCATGCATTCGAGCCGCGAGCTTTTGTAGTGACCAATGGTTGAGACGAATATCGTTTCGGCCACGCTCGAATCCGAGGTGTAATTTTTGCCAGGCTTGATGCTCAGATGTGAGATTTACATTAATAGGTAGAAGGTACTGATATAGGCTTGCCAGACCTTCAGATAGCCAAATGTCGTCATAACCGGGATAGGGAATGAGTAAATGCGATAGTTCGTGCGGAGTGGTCCAGTCGGCCATTAATTCGTCGAGCGAATAATGGGCATTCACGTGAAAAACAATACTGTCAGGATCGCCCCTTTCGACCTGAGCCCACGGAACCGGTCCCGATCCAGAACTCGCTTTTTTGATGATATAACGTGAATGTTCAAGTGGGTATTGCCCGTATAAATAGGTTAATCCCACACTGTGCTGGCGCAGCCAATAGCTGATTTTTGCACGTTCTTTGGCTGTGAACGAATTTTGATACCTAAGCTCGATTCGAGCCTTATCAATGGAAAAATAAGTGCTGGATACCACTGCTTTGGTAGTGTTCGTCATCCACAGTATTATCGACAACAAAGCCAATACTTTGATTGTTTGTCGTTTGTTGCAATGTGATGGAATGGCGATATGCACAGATTGATTCCTTTGCATTGGCCCTGCGGAAACGCTCTATGGAGCTTACGAGCGGATATCTCACCTGTATCAATAGTAGACCGGAATTGAGGGTTTTAATTGCACAGAACATGAAGGGAGGGCAAGGGAGAGAGTCGCGACCAAGAGGCGGGCCGCGACTTGAGGTTTAATGGCCCTCGCTGAATACGTAGTTGAGCCAGCTCGTCATTCGCAATAAGACTTTGCGAATGACTGATACATGATGGAAATGATCAGTGTAAATGGCGACTTCTGCCGTTACACCCGCAGGTAGGTGGTATTCAGAAATGTCATCAAGCACTTTGAATTCAACTAGGATTCTGCCCTGAGATGCCGCGGGGTCAATGCCTTGCAATTGTCCACTGGCCTGCCAATTTCCTCGCGAGATAACCGGCATGATGGTGTGAACTTGTGCTTTAAATATTTCGCCTGGGGCTCCTTTGACAATGATTTCAGCTTCGTTCCCTACCTCAATGCGTTGGGCAAGGTTTTGTTGAAATTCAGCTAGCATGCGTGGCTTTTCTTTGTGTACAAAGACCATGACTGGTCTAAGTGGTAAGGGCACTGCCATCATTCCTGGGCGAAGTATGACTTGCGCAACGTAACCGTCTGTTGGGGCTCGTACCACGGTATTGGCAAGATCGTACTCGGCCTCAACCAATTCTGCTTTGAGTTGCGCAACAATCGGGTTTTCGCCTTCTAAATTGGCTTCGAATTCAAGTTGGGCTCTAGCAGCTTCAGCTTGCGCTTTCTGGAGTTCACCTTCTTTGGCAAGATACATTTGACGGCGATTTTCAACTTCATTTTCGCTGAAAGGAGAGTTAAGGCCGCCTTTGGTATAGCCCTCAAGATAGCGATCAAAGCTTTGCTTTGTGCGATCACGCTCGGCTTGAATCTGTGTGACTTCAGCCTTTGCCGCTTCCCAGCTTTGGTTTAGGCCGCCCACGTCTTGTATGGCTCCTGCTAACTCTGCTTTAATCTGATCAACTCGTGCTTGAAACGGCACGGGGTCAATTTTGAACAGGATGTCGCCGCGATTCAGCGCTGAGTTTCCTTCCACTGGTACCTCTGTCACAGGCCCGCGCACCTGAGAAACAATCGGTGTTGTCACGTATGCGGCCTGAGCAACTTTGGTAAACGGGTGGTTATAATTCATGAGGAGCAACATGGCACCAATTAGAAAAATCCCACCGAGCACCGCGGTTGGGACTGTCCACTTATTCACCGGCAAATCGAAAATTTTGAAAATGGCGTAACAAAGAGCCGTGTATGTGAGAATAAGTAATAAATCCATGCTTAGACCTCCTTATCGCGTGGTTGGGTAGCGTCTTTGGGTTGAAGTGCAGCAAGTTGTGCTTCGAGTACTTCAATTCGCGCGATTAACTCTTCGTTATTAGACGAGGGTGATGACGAAAACCCATAGCCACGATCGGGCCTGTAAATGGTGGCCCATATCCATAAAAAAGGCCAAATAGCGTGAAGCGTAAACAAGCTGACCCACCCGGCTGCATGAATGGCATCTTGATGGGGGTGGTTGCGCTTCACCGCGATTTCGTAAGGAATGTCGTGAACCACAATGATCAAGTAGAACATGGTGATCACCACAAAGAAGATGAGAAATAAAGCGAAATAATCCAAAAACATACTGAAATCCCTTAGTGTTTCTTGCTGCCAGTGCAAATATTTTTATACAACCTTGTTACATCCTATAGCCAAAACCAAAATTTGCCCCCATTATTAAACAATGGGGTGTTTATTTTTGTCGAATTGCAGCATAAACCTCGCAAAATGAGTGGGGTAGACTTTAGTTTATTAGTGGTGCAGTCGAAGTACTCGGAGTGACTTATGTTTCATGTATTGTATCGTTGGCAATTGAAGCCAGGTAGTGAGCAAAAATTTCAACAGGGTTGGAGTGAAATTGTTCATCGAAATGTCAATAAATACGGAGCATTTGGCTCGCGGTTGAGCAAATGCAGCGACGGATGGTGGCGTTCTTTGTCGTATTGGCCTAGCGAAGATCACTGGCTTAAAGCCTTGCGCATTGATGATTCTGACCAAGAAGCGCGCAAAAAAATGATGAGCTCCATTGTGCGTAAAGAAAAACCGGTCACAATGACCCCTGTGCTGGATCATGTGATTGCGAGTAAAGTAGATCACAATGATCTCTAGAGTCGCGATGTTTTTTTTTCGCTGGATGTTGAGTCTTTTTGTTCTGTGTAGCTCGGCATCAGCATATTCGCAATCGCCTAGTTTAACGATCGCGGTTGCGAGCAACTTCAAACATACACTTGAACTGCTCATCAATGAATGGGCGACTGAGCACACTCAGTCCATCAAAATAACATCGGCGGCTAGTGGCGTTTTGCATCAGCAAATTATTCATGGGGCGCCTTTTGATATGTTTCTTTCTGCGGATGGCATGCGAGTGGACGACCTCACTCAACGCGGTTTATCGATCGGTGGCGGCTTCGAATATGCACGAGGTAAACTTGTTTTCTGGACGCCTAGTTATATGCCTACGTTGAGCGATTTGAGGTCTTGGTCCCAGCAAATCGCCGTTGCAAATCCTGCCTTAGCACCTTACGGTGCCGCTGCTCAACAAGTGCTAGATGTACACACTCAAGTGAAACCATCGCAGTTAGTGATGGGGAACAATGTGGTTCAAACCAGCCAATATGTTGCGACTGGCCACGTCAAAGGTGCGTTAGTGGCATTGTCTCAAGTCAAGCAATTAGGTGCGCAGCATTACGTCAATATTCCGTTGTCTTGGCATGAACCGATTGTGCAAAAAGGCATGATCCTTAAATCTTCCTCTGAGCCTATGCTGGCGCAGCAGTTTGTCTCATTTTTGGCCAGTAAGACTGCGCAACGTCTAATTCACCATGAAGGCTATGAACTTCCTAAATATATAAGAGAATCAATGTGATAGGTGACTGGCAGGCCATTACGCTTACAGCCAAGTTAGCATTGGCTACGACATTTATTTTGATGTTGATTGCACCGCCTATTGCTTGGTGGTTGGCCTCCACACAGCGCCGAGTTGCGGTATTGGTGGAAGGTTTAATTGCGCTTCCTTTGGTGTTACCTCCAACGGTACTGGGGTTTTATTTATTACTGCTGTTCTCGCCAGAGAATGGACTTGGTCAAGTGTGGCATGAATGGTTTGGCGTGGGCTTAGCATTTCGCTTTGAAGGCCTTGTAATCGCATCTGTGATTTATTCGCTTCCCTTCGCTGTTCAGCCATTGCAAGCCACTTTTGAGCGATTTGATCGCAACTTGTTGAACGTTGCTGCAACGTTAGGCTTACCTCCTTATCAACAGTGGTTATCGATTATCATGCCGATGTGTCGGCCTGGATTTATTGCCGCTGCGGTATTGAGTTTTGCTCATACTGTCGGTGAATTTGGGGTGGTACTTATGATTGGTGGCAATATACCGGGAGAAACTCGGGTCGTTTCAATTGCTTTGTTTGATCATGTAGAAAGCTTTAATTTGGCCGCAGCACATCAACTCGCTGCGTGGCTATTAGGCTTTAGCTTTATTACGTTGATTTTGGTATACGGCTTAATGCGCCGCCGGAGGTGGTCATGGCGTTAACAGTAAATGCCCAAATCATTTTGAACCAATGGCAAGGGCACTTTGATTTTGAACTGCCTCACAGGCCATCATCGAGATTGAGTTGCGCTGTATTGGGGGCTTCTGGCGCAGGCAAGTCCAGTTTACTCAATGTACTTGCCGGTACTATTGAAGCTCATGGGAGTTTGCACTGGAATGAGCAGGCTTTGCTCAGCGCTAAACATCAGGTGCCAGCTTACCTGCGTCCGATTACCTTGTCGTATCAAGACAGTCGGCTGTTTCCGCATCTGAACGTGATACAAAACTTGATGCTAGTTGCCAAGCAGCATAATACTCAGTGCGATATTTCGGCACTCGTCAGTTTGACTCAAATACAAGCGTTGTTGGAGCAACACCCAGATCAGCTATCGGGTGGTCAACGTCAACGGGTAGCCATTGCTAGAGCATTGCTCTCTGCGCCAGAACTACTGCTATTGGATGAGCCCGTCAGTGCGCTCGAACGAAGTACTCGAAGGCAAATATTGCTGCGATTGAAGGTTTGGCTGAACGAACGTCATATTGGCTTAATGTTTGCCACGCACTCGGCTGAAGAGGCGTGTTTGATTTGCCAACATGCGTTGCTGTTGGAACAAGGTACTGTAATTGCCCAAGGCAGCCCAGCTAGCCTATGTGCTGATAGTCGATATAGTCATTTAATTGATACTCGGGCGGGATCAGTCTTGAATGTACAAGTGGTAGGGTATGATTCAGACCAACACCTAACGTTACTGAACCTTGCTGGCCAGCAACTTACGGTACCGGCCGAAGAACCCACCCACAGCGATGCTTTGTTTGTGAAAGTTGCGGCTGACGAAGTCATTCTAGCCACTCAAGTGTTGCAGCATTGCAGTGTTCAGAATTGTTTAACTACTCATATTCAGCGAGTTGTAGAGCACAAAGATGGGCAATTAATGCTTGAACTCAGTCTCGATGGGCAAACATTGCTAGCCGCTATTACTCGTCGCGCGTATGATCAGCTGGAATTAAAACAAGGCATGCAAGTATTGGCATATATCAAAGCCATGAGCTTGCATCCGTTATAACCCGTTTAGGGAAAGAAGTTCGATGGTATTTGATTTAACAACAGTCATCATTTTAATGCTCATTGGCGCTGTTGCGACAATTTGGTGGAAAAGCAAAGAAGCTCAAGAGCGCGCGTTATTGGCTGCGCGTGCGTACTGTAAAAGTATGGGACTTCAGTTGTTAGATGAGTGTGTTATTCAGTCGAATTGGGAAATAAGTCGAGCTGAAGACGGTCGCCGCTGCTTTATTCGGCGTTATCAGTTTGAGTTTACTTCCACCGGCCATGAGCGTTATTTTGGCGAAGTGATCATGAAAGGTCAGCGGCTACAGAATGTTCATGTTGAGCCGCATCGAGTGTCTCAGTAAATTGCTTAAACAGCATTCGTATGAACGAATTCTGTTCATCGTCATCAATGGTAACGATAGCCGCGAAAATCTTCTATCACAGAGTGATCTTGCTCTGGTTCGATTGTTCTTAACACACTAAATGGCAGAGCACTTACTTGACGTGAATTACACCAACCTAGACCCACCGGTAGGCTAGTGGCGGGTGGTAATTGGTCAATATGAGCGTTAATGTCTCTCGCCTGCATCGGTAGTATTTCTGATACCACCAGCTTTGCGCGTGTCGCGACCCAAGGTTGTCCTAAGCGTCCGCGTTCACCCCAGCCAATGGTGAAGTCGTTACAACCCGGCTCATCGATACTGGGTTGATTCACAAACGCAACATCCCTAATGGCACCAAGAACATGCGACATCATGGCATTTTCAAATAGCATCGCAACATCTTCGGCATCAGACGAGTAGTTGTACATGTCGTTTGCGCCATCAATAGAAAACTGACTTCCAGCATCGGCAGCGCTTAAGGCTCGTTGTGATGCCGTGGCCGTGTTTCCTGCGAATAGTACTTGCCCCAATGCAGCAAGTGTATTGTTGATGAGTGGCACTTGATCATCGAGTTGTTGTTGAATGGCTTCATTGGCATTGAAGGTTTGTTCAATCAAATCGTAAAAACTCGTGTTGCCTGCGGGCAGCGCAATGGCGGTGCGTCTGGTGGGCGGCACGAAGTCATTGGCATGCGCGAGTTCGTGATACAGCAAATTCATCAGCCCCGGCAAAATTTGATTGATGGTACGGTTATTGTTGAGTGCAGAATAAGTGTTGGATGTGGTGACCGAATTGCCATCTTCATCAACGTAACGCCAAAACGCATCGAGTGATAAATCGCTAGAAAAGCCTGCTCGATAGTCTTCTTTATCGGCAATGGTGTTGTACTCGCTTGCATTGGTCCAAACAAACCGAGGATCAATGTACATGGCGCCAGTCAAAGGATGATAGAAGGCTGGGATAATGTCGTAGCTAATGACGATGGCAGTGAGCGGTGCGAACATTTGGAGCAAGGAGTTTGGGGCCGCATTGAGTGCTTGTTCAAAACGCTCAGCCATCCAAGGGTGGCTCACTACCAGTCGATCCATAATGTCATCCACTGTCACTGATTGCCCTTGAATATCAAGAGGAGGCAAAACATCGACCAGGCATGATTGTTGGTCTTGATAGGCGGTTGAACATGGCGCAAGAACAGCGCTGTAAGGAGAGCTGCTGCGGGCCGGAACAATACGCGAGAGTAGAGTCTCTTCTTGGGGGGGCTCGTTGTCTTCTGGGCTGCTGTTGGAGTCGCTTCCTCCACCTCCGCCACATGCAACTAACATCATGAGAGTGCTCACCAAAATCAAATACTTCATTATCGCGTTACCGGGTCGTTAAAAATTAATGTGCTTCGTGTTGCTATCCTCTGATGTTGGGGGTAGCTTGTAAATAGATTTGTGTCACTTTATGGATATTTACGATGATCGCTTCAACAATGATCATGGTTCGCCTCAACTGGCTGCTCAAAATTATTGAGCTGCAGCCAAGGGCGTGTCTGTAATTTGATCCGACACCGGCTGCGTCAAGCAGCTGGTCTCCCCACCTACTTTTCGCAGCCTTTACTCAAAGCATTAAAGGAGCGGAAATGGATAGGACCTCTGAACATCATATAAACCGAATTAAATACCGCACTATGGGGTGGGCGATCTGCTTGTTATCGGCGGTACTTTTTTCGAGCAAAGCAATCGCGATTAAGCTGGCATATGTGTATTCAATCGATGCAACAACACTATTAGCGTTGCGAATGATCATGGCGCTACCTATTTATTTGGTGATGAGTTTCTATTACTGGACAAAGTCATCCGTGAAGCGTAAGTCAGATGCTGTGCAGGCGCGCTACACCTTTTTGACCGCTGGTTTTTTGGGCTACTACTTAGCGAGTTTGCTGGATTTTATGGGGCTGAGTTATGTCAGCGCTCAGTTAGAACGTATTGTGCTCTTTAGCTATCCAATGTTAGTGATTGTCTTGGGTTACTTTTTTTTCGGCCAACCGTTGCAACGCAATGTACTGATTGCATTGCCGATCTGCTGGGCTGGTATTGCTATTAGCATGTTAGCCGATTGGCAGGGAGCGGGTCGCCATGTGCTGCTTGGTTCGGCCTTAGTGTTTGGTAGTGCGGTAACTTATGCCATATACACATTGATTGCGCGTGGGATGATTCAAAAGCTTGGCAGTGGTTTATTTACCAGTGTGGCTATGAGTTGCTCTGCGGTGGCAAGTGTGGTGCACGCGATTGTTGTCGGTGGTGTGGATGTGCTGTTACAGCAAGAGTTAGCTGTATATGGTTATGCTCTCTACATGGCGGTATTTGCCACGGTAATCCCGTCGTATCTATTTAGCGAAGCAGTGAAACGTTTGGGATCTGATGTGGCTTCAACTGCCAGCTCTATTGGTCCGGTGATGACCAGTGCGATGGCCGTTGTGATATTGCATGAACCTTTTGGACTTTGGCAGATGCTTGGACTTGCCTGCGTGTTGCTGAGTATCGGCTGGTTGAGTCAAGCCAAGGAGTAACTTCAAGGTAATCACCCGAAACGTTACGTCAAACATAGAATTTAGCGCTAGCGCCATATTCGTTCTCGTGTTTTCAATTACTTTCATCCAACGGTAAGTACACTTATGAATATTATGGGCTAGGTTTTTATCTTGAACGATGTGAATTGCCTACGAGGAAATATGAAATGGCTGACTACACTGCTGTTGTGACATGGCAAAAAAAACCGGACGAAGTTTTTTCTGATCATACCTATAGCCGAGCTCATGTTTGGGAGTTTGACGGTGGCCTCACTGTAGCGGCCTCATCGTCGCCACATGTGGTGCCGTTACCGTATTCGGTGGAAGCAAATGTCGACCCCGAAGAAGCATTTGTTGCGTCTATTTCCAGTTGCCACATGTTGTTTTTTCTGTCGATTGCGGCTAAACGAAAATGGACCGTGCAGCGCTATTATGATCAGCCCGTTGGCGTCATGGCAAAAAACCAGTCGGGTAAGATGGCAATGACTCAACTCACTTTGAGACCCAAGATTGAATTCGTAGGCGAATCTCAACCGAGCCTTGAACAACTTCAAACAATGCATCATCAAGCCCATGAGCAATGTTTCATTGCCAACTCAGTAACAACTCAAATTGTCACTGAGATAGTCCTGTAGGTATCCAATCCCACGGGCTTTTATGCCAAGGAAACAAAATGATAGAACCCGTATCTTCCAACAATATCGATCAAGTGCTGCCCCTTATTCGACTATATCAAGCGTTTTACCATGTGAAAGTCGTCTGCGACTCCGACAATCGGAAATTTTTTAGTCAGTTTGATATTGATAATCCATTGGGTTGCTTATTTGTCGCCAGAGATGATGAACAGGTGATTGGTTTTGCAACGGTTTACTTTAGTTTCAGTTCCACTTTGATTCAAAAGGTAGCGGTGATGAATGACTTGTTTGTGGTGCCTGATTATCGAGGACATGGCAAAGGCAGAGAATTGATTGAACATTGCCGATATTTTGCGCGGCAGCGAGGCGCGGGACGTTTGCAATGGGTGACCGCGCCCGACAATCGTCAGGCTCAACAGCTATATGACGCTACACCAGCGCGAAAAAGTGTGTGGAATTTTTATGCGTATGATGTTTAATTTTGCTGCTGTGAGCGTAAAAAGCACACACCGCTAAATTGTAATTTATTTTATATTGTATGCAAAATGCCTTGATCTTGCCTCTGACTTGAGGTTTTCTTACTGCTAATGGCCACGTTAGATGGCTCATTTACTACAAATAAATACCTGTCAGGTTTACTACATTCAAGGACAATTAACATGAAGCACTCGTTGCTGGCGATATCGATCGGTCTTTTTTTAGCCGGTTGTAGCCAAGAACAAACGACCGAATCAACACCAGCTCAAACCACTCAGAGCGCTGTAACTTCTGAAGTCACCGCCGCCGCTGAACAGCAGTCTAACAGTGACATTGCCAATGCATTGTATGATGACATGTTCATGACTTTTGTTGGCTTAAGCCCGATGTCTCAGTCTTATTTAGGCATCACTGACAATCAAGATAAGTGGGATGACTTGAGCGAAGCGATGGCTGATAAAAAGCAGCAATTGAACATTGAGTATCTTGAAAAAGTGAAAGCCCTCAACACCGATGGGTTTGATGCGCAGGATGTGCTAAGTCACCGTCTTGCTATCTCGACGTTGCAAAACGATATTGATGATTACAAGTGGCGTTTTCACTCCTATCCGGTGAATCAAATGTACGGCTTGCATTCGCAAGTTCCGGCTTTGCTCATCAATCAGCAACAAGTTTCAAGTGTGGACGATGCTGGTGACTACATTGCGCGTCTCAATGGTATTCCTGCCTTATTTGACCAGCTGAAAGTCAACCTCGATACGCGAGCAGAGAAGGGCATTATTGTGCCTAAATTTGTTTTTCCTCATGTCATCAATGACAGCGAAAATTTGCTAGTGGGTGCGCCATTTGATGGTTCAGAAGCTCCGAGTACGTTATTGGCAGACTTCACCACTAAAGTGAACGCGCTTGATGCAACAGATGATCAAAAAATACTGTTGATCACCGAGGCAAACAAGGCGTTGTTAACGTCTGTGAAACCGGCATATGAGTCGCTGGTGGACTACTTAAAAGAACTTGAAAAGAAAGCCGACTCGCGTGATGGTGCATGGAAGTTCCCAAATGGTGCTGATTTTTATAAAAATGCACTCGCGCGAACCACCACCACAGATTTGACCGCAGAACAAATTCATCAACTTGGCCTTGATAATGTGGCGCGCATTCACGATGAAATGAAAACCATCATGACCAAAGTGGGCTTTAAAGGTTCGCTTCAAGAATTCTTTGTATTCATGCGTGATGATCCACAGTTCTATTACGATGATACCGATGAAGGCCGTGCGGCTTACCTTGCAAAAGCAACAGCGCTTATCGATACCATGAAAGGTCAACTTGATAGCTTGTTTACCGTGAAGCCTAAAGCGGACTTAACAGTGAAGGCTGTTGAAGCATTCCGTGAAAAAAGTGCAGGCAAAGCCTTTTATCAGCGCCCATCAATGGATGGCTCTCGTCCAGGGATTTACTACGCTAATCTTTATAAAATGGAAGACATGCCGACCTATCAAATGGAAGCATTGGCCTACCACGAAGGGATTCCGGGTCACCATATGCAGCTGGCTATTTCGAATGAACTGGAAGGCATTCCAAAGTTCCGTAAATTTGGCCGCTACACCGCATATAGTGAAGGGTGGGGGCTTTACTCTGAGTTCATTCCTAAAGAAATTGGTTTCTATGAAGACCCTTATTCTGATTTTGGCCGTTTAGCTATGGAACTATGGCGAGCATGCCGCTTGGTCGTGGATACAGGGCTGCACCATTACCAGTGGAGCCGAGAGCAAGCCATTGATTACTTGTTACACAACACGCCAAATGCACAAAATGATTCGCGTAAAGCAATTGAGCGTTACATTGTTATGCCTTCACAAGCCACGGCTTATCTCATTGGTAAGATTCAGATTTTGGAAATGCGTGAAAAAGCCCGAGCTGAATTGGGTGAGAAATTCGATATCCGAGGTTTCCATGACACTGTGCTTGAAAGCGGCCCACTTCCTCTGGATGTGCTGCAACAGCAAGTTGACGCTTGGGTGGCATCGAAAAAGTAATTTTCAAGAAAGCTAGTTTGAATTGAAAAGGGAGCTTATGGCTCCCTTTTTATTGACGTGAATTAGTTTAAATCATCATTTTTATAGTATTTGGTGCCCTGAAGCGTGGCTTGCAAAGCGAGACCATTTTCTGTGAGTTGATAAAAGTCCACTGCTGGAGCCACATTCATCGCGGTGTTCGCAGAGTCCCCTTTCTTGCCCGACTTGGCTGTTGCATCGGCTTGGCCTGAAAAATCCCAACCACTTTGCACAAAGTTATCGAATGCTTCTTGGGTATAAAATACGAACACACCCCGAAAGTCTTTCACACCTAAGCCTAAACCGAGACCGGCAGAAAACATGTCCATGTATGTGTCTTTGCCAGAGCCATTGGCATGTGCCACACCACTCCCATTAGCGGTTGATAAAAATAGTAAGTTAATGCCTACATTCGAGAATACGGCGTAGCCATAAGCCTTATTTATATTAGCTTTGGAAGCGGAGTCGTATTTGTAAAGGTCTTGGAGTACTTCCAGAGACATATTCTTAATGTTTTGACGTTGCTCGGCAGGTGACTCTGCCCAACACGCATTTGAATAGGTTAATACAGCAATACCTAGCAGAAATGTTTGCAGCAGCTGACGCATGAAGATTCTCCTTAAATTATGTACAGGTGAATTGTAGTACATGCGAATTGACGGAAAACTTAAACGAGCTGGAAAACTGACCGAAGTCTTCTAATATTAGAATAATAAAATCTAACAATAACGAATAGTTATCTTTAAACTGATATGAGTTTATTGAATGGATCGTATCGAGTCGTAATGAACCAGCAACAGGATTCTTCAGGTATGGGACGCATTATGTCTATTTTGGCATGGCTGACGTTCCTTGGCTTGATCGCTATTTTCTTCAATGATTACTTGTCAGACCAAGATGATCCAAATAGAGCTCTATCTTTTGATAAGACTCAACAACTTGTTTTAAAAAGAAATAAATCTGGACATTACATTGCTCCCGGCGAAATAAATGGGGTGCGTGTGCAATTCTTACTTGATACTGGCGCCACAAACCTAAGTATCCCTGCACACATAGCGCGCGAAGCTGGCCTAAAGAAAGGCGCTCAAAGTATTGTCAGTACTGCAAATGGTCATATTAAGGTGTACCAAACCCAAATAGATGAAGTTCGTTTGGGGGGCTTGTCTCGCTATCAAGTTGAGGGCTTTATCAACTCGTCAAATCAAGGAGATGTAGTACTTTTGGGTATGAGCTTTTTAAAGTATTTTGAGTGGCAACAAATTGGTGATAGCTTAATGTTGACCCCTCAGTCATGAATGATACATCAGCGGACGATGGAATGAGCAAAGAGACCACTAACGAGGCAAGGGATCTCAAATCGAATTCTCACTATTCCACAGCGTGTGGCGAGTGCGATGTTCTTATCTTTGCCCAGACAATCGAAGCTGGAGAGCATATTCGTTGCCCGCGCTGCGACCATCACATCAGTGCTTTGGGTGATGAGCCTGTTCAGGGGCCAATTGCAACATCTATTGCAGCATTATTTATGATGTTCGCATCGCTTTCATTCCCCTATTTATCATTTTCGGCCAGCGGCAATACGGCCTCAATGACGTTTTCAGAAACGATTAGAACGCTGCTTTCTTTTGGCTACGATCAACTCGCTCTTCTTTTATTTATTACTTTGGTCGTGCTGCCCATCGGTTTTCTGGTCATTGTGTTGTATTTACATACGTGTTTGTTATTGGGCGTGAAAGGCGTTGCCGTAGGTATGATGCTGAAGATCGTTCGAGAATCTAAACCTTGGTTGATGGTCGATGTATTTCTGATTGGTGTTTTGGTTGCACTGGTCAAAGTCATGGGAATGGCCGACGTGGAGTTTGGCTTAAGTTTCTGGGCGTTTTGTCTGTTCACAGGCCTCTTTATTAAAACCATGATTTTGTTTGATTCGCACTGGCTGTGGCATCAATTTTACGGTGAATGTCGAATATATCATTTGCCGAATGCGCAAACCGCAGATGAAGCTGACCTTGTGTTATGTCATAAGTGTGGACAGTTGAACCCGAAAGAGAACGCGCGTTGTGACCGGTGTTTGGGCGATATATCGGTACGCTTCAAAGACAGCTTACAACGAGTTTGGGCGTTATTATTTGCATCCGTCGTGTTGTACATTCCTGCTAACGTATTACCGATTATGGACACCAGTTTACTGGGTGTTCGAGACCCATCAACCATTCTTGGTGGGGTGGTCTTGTTGTGGCAACTAGAATCGTACCCCGTGGCGATTGTAATTTTTGTAGCCAGTGTCTGTGTTCCCATTGCCAAAATGTTAGCCATGGCTTGGTTAGCTTATTCGGTTCATTATGTTGATGACTACAATCCTCACAAGCAGATCAAGCTATACCGTATCACCGAGTTTATTGGACGTTGGTCAATGATCGACGTTTTTGTTGTTGCCATTTTAGCTGCACTGATTCACATCGATGGTTTAGTCGCTGTTTACCCTGGTCCAGCTGCAGTGTCATTTGCTGCAGTTGTGATTATGACCATGGTTGCCGCAAGTTCATTCGATCCGCGCCTGATCTGGGATAAAACTTCAAACAGGAAGGACGTTGTTGCCTAACATGAAAAAAATGAGAATTTCGTCAGTTTGGTTTGTACCCGTTGTAGCTGTGCTCATTGGTCTGTGGATGTTTTATAAACATGTCAGTGAGCTCGGCCCTTTGGTCACAATCACCACGGTGAATGCAGACGGGTTGGTTGCAGGTAAAACGACTATTAAGTCCAGAAGTGTCGATATTGGCATGATTGAGTCCATTGAGCTGAGCTCCGACTATTCGCATACCATCGTCAAAGCTCGCTTGAATAAACAAGTCAAAGGAATGCTTGTTCAAGATTCTAAATTTTGGGTGGTTAAACCCCGAATAGGCAGAGGAGGGGTGAGTGGTTTATCAACTTTATTATCGGGGGCTTACATTGAGTTAAGGCCCGGGCAAAGTAAAACTAGAATAACTGACTATGTGCTTATGGAAGAACCACCGCTGGGTGAAGCTGGACGGCAAGGTATTTCATTGCATTTATTCAGCGGTGCCAATAAGTCGCTTGAACGTGGCGCACCCGTTCACTTTAAGGGGTTTACCATTGGTCAAGTTGAACAGGCGAGTTACGACAAAGAAAAACAGCAGGTTCACTACAAGATTTTCATTGAAGCACCTTTTAATGAATTAGTGTCGACAAATACTGCGTTTTGGATCACCTCTGCATTTGAAGTAAAAATGAATGCTAAGGGAATTACCTTTCAATTGGACTCGTTAGAATCATTCATAAATGGTGGTATTACCTTTGGGCTGCCAGACGGTTCGGTGCCTCAAGGGCTCGCTGAAGATAACGCGAATTATGAACTATTTGCCAATGAAACGATTGCTTTAGAGGGATCGTACCGTCGCTTTACGCCATTTGTGCTGTTCTTTGAAGAATCAATCGGTGGGCTTGTAAAAGATGCACCGGTTGAATTTAGAGGGGTCCGAGTGGGTACTGTGGTTGAAGTGCCGTATTTACGTTATTTCGACCAAGATGTATTTAATCCCAAGGGGCTGATTCCAGTACTTATCCATATCGAATACGACCGCTGGAATAAATTTAAATCTGACTTAGAGGGGGACGCGTGGAAGTCGCATATTCAAGAGCAAGTATCGAAAGACATGCGAGCGACCTTGATGACTGGAAATATCCTTACAGGGGCGCGTTATATCGACATCTCGAACTCTCCAGATGTTGAACGAGACCCTTATGTGATCGGCTTAGAACAACATGTTGAAGAACCTATTATGCATACCCGTAAAGGGGACTTAGAACGAGTGGGGAATAAAATCAATAGCTTGCTCGATAAAGTCAACGCGTTGCCGTTGGAGCCGGTGTTAAATAATCTCAATACCACTCTTAAATCTGCAAATTCAGCAGTGAAGCGACTGGATTCAGCGGTTGAAAAACTTGACCGTTTGATCGAAGCCGACTCTGATGCCAACAATGCTGATTTGCGAGAAGTGTTGCAGCAGTTGAAGCAAACATTGGCAAGTTACGATCAAGGCAGTCCGCTGTATCAAGACTTGCGTCAATCAAACCAATCGCTAGACCAAGTCATGTGGGAGCTTAAACCATTGCTCGATACGTTGAATAACAAACCTGACTCGCTAGTGTTTGGCGCTGATATGAGCGATCCAAATACGGATGATGTTAACAAGGAGTCAGAGCAATGAGCATGACTAAGAAATTATTCGCGACCTTATTTGCTTCATTGCTACTGGCCGCATGCGGTAGCACTCCACCGCCCGTACATTACTATTCAGTGCTTTCGTCATCGGTTGATGTGGAGCTTGCGCAGGCTCCGCTTGAGTACGAAATATTGCTCGTACATCGAGTGGAAGTAGCAGAATATTTGAATGATCCTAGGCTGGTGATGGAGTCTGGAACGAGCGAATTATTGTTGTTGCCTCAACAGCGATGGGCTGGCCCTTTGAGCAGCGAGTTAACCGGTTTAACTGTAGAAACATTGGGGCGAATTTACCCCAATATGGTGGTGTCATCTGATTATCATGGTGCGGATGCTAACTTAAGAATTGAAGTGTTTAGCTTTCATTTATCTTCAAATTCTAGTGTTCGAGTGAGTGGAAGGTACTACTTTAAAGATAAAGGCGGATTATTTGTTTCTCTGCCATTCCAAACTCAAGCTAATTTTGAAGTTGGAAACTACGCTGATGCGGTGACTCAATTAAAGCAGTTATGGATTGAGTTATTAGTAACCGCATCTGAAAATATTAAACAAAAATAAACAATGACTTACGTTTAACAATGCACTTTACTCAGGGACGTTGATATGAAGAAACTATGCCTGCCGTTTATGCTATTGGCTGTAGTATTTGCGCCAAATGTTGTAATGGCTAATACCGATATTGAAGAGGCTGCTGAAGATCTAGTTGATCCACTTTTTGATGAAGGAGGAGAAAGCAAAGAAGCGATTGAGCGCCGAATGGAAGCTGAGTTAGACGTTAACTCAGCGACAGATCGGCGATTAGCTGCCATTTTTGAAACAGCTCGTAACCCATTTGCTCTCATTCCTTACGAGCAAAATTACATCATGTACACCTATACTGACGATATTAACAAAGACCAGTATACGGCTGCGGGTTATGAAGATGCTGACGATTTGACAGATCACGAAATCAAATATCAGTTGAGTGTGATGTTCCCACTTTATCGTGGCATCTTTGGTAAAAATACCACGCTAGCCGGATCATTTACTCAAGTGGCTTTGTGGCAAGCAACTAACAGCGATATTTCAGCTCCTTTCCGTGAAACAAACTACGAGCCGCAAATTTTTGTAGCTTGGTTTACCGATTACGATGTATTGGGCTTGAAATTACGTTGGATTGAAACAGGTTTTAACCATCAATCTAACGGGCGTGGACAAGATCTTTCTCGTAGCTGGAACCGAGTGTTCGCAAATTTTTTGTTTGAGCGTGGCGATTTTAGTATGAATGTGCGTCCTTGGGTTCGCCTTTCTGAAGACTCAGACGACGATGACAACCCAGATATTGACGAGTATCTCGGTAACCATCGTTTAGACTTCGCCTACCGCTATGACCAAAGTGTATTCACTGCACGCACGCGTTACAGCTTTGAAGGCAATAAAGGTAGCGCTGAGCTAGGTTGGAGCTATCAGCTCACCCAAAATATGCGTGTGTATGCACAGGTGTTCACAGGCTATGGTGAAACTCTTATCGACTACAATCACAACCAAACTCGAATTGGCTTTGGTGTGATGCTGAATGATCTGCTTTAACATCTCATTGTTTGCAATGCGGATGTAAAAATTTTGGATGAAAATCCACGCTGGGGCTATGTTTATAGTTAGCCTAGCGTGGATTTTTTTATGGATAAAATAGCTGTTTTCTATTTGCATCATCAAGGTCAAATCTGGCAAGTACGTACCGATGGCACTTGGATTTTGATGACCGAAGAGCAAGTACAATCAATAGATGCTCCGGTCGGTGAGTTAAGTGATTACCTTAAACTGCTTAATGGTACAGAGGGGGTATTGGTACTCAACGATGTGGAGATAGAAATTCCCGCTGCTATCGTATCCTCAATGCAGCCATTGCTAAATCCACAAGCGAAGGCTCAAGTGGCCGATGCTGCTTCTGACTCAAACTTATTGAACGGCTCATCATCTGCCAGTCAGTCCCAAACATCGGGGACTTTTTTCTTTACTACGATTCGGCGAGATGCTGAGGAAATGATTGCGGAATCGGGGTTCGATACTCTCCCAGATAACCCCGCAAAAACATCCGTATTTCAAACTTCCGCTGGAGGCGATTTACCGCCTGATATTGTGCCAACCGGTGCAGAAATTACCGTCACCATTGAAGATGGTGGAGATGGTTTTGAGAATCGCTTTGAAGTCCCCAAAGTGGATGTTCATGGAACGGCAGAAAAGTTAGACGACCGAACACTAACCATCACCATTACCGATGTGAATGACACCCAACTGAATTTTGAAGCGCTGGTTATAGACGGCCTTTGGCGTCTGGATGCTGTTGATTTGAGTACATTAGCCGAGGGAGTGGTCACTGCCACGGCAAGTATTGCCGACTCCTATGGTAATTCTGTTGAAGCGCACGACGACACCATTAAAGATACCGTAGCGCAAGTCACCATAGATTTTGGCGATGGCGGAGATCAAGCGATTAACCAATTTGAAGTGGGCGCAGTGAGCTTGTCTGGCGATGCGCTAGGCATTGAAGACGGACACCGAGTAGAGATATTGATTTCTGATGGCACAGGTCGCCATTTGCGAGTGCAAGGTTCAGTCGTCGATGAAAAATGGCAAGTTTTAGAACAAGATTTAACTAGCTTTGAACAAGGCTCAATCGTGGCACGAATTGTGTCAGTTGATACCCCCGGCAATCCTGCATTTGCATTGGGCCATTCAACCATCGATACCTTGGCGAGTATTTCAGCGTTTGCCGAAACCGGACACGACCAAATCATTAACCGCTTTGAGCAAAGTAGCGTTCGGTTGTTTGGTTCTCTGTCCAATATTGAAGATGGTCAATCCATACAAGTCTCGGTGACTGATATCAATGGGCTCACTTTATCATTCGAATCTGTTGCATCTACAAATAGCTGGGAGCGAGTCCGTACGGATTTATCGGCGCTTGCAGATGGAGCATTAACGTTAAATGTGGAAACTGCGGATTTAGCGGGAAACCCAGCCTCTGCTAATTATCTCTTTGAGAAGGATACATTTGCCCAGATTGAAGCAAAAATATTAGATGATGATGGTCTTATTAATCCTTCGGAATTGCAAAATCTAAGAGTTGGGGGAACGGTTCAAGGAGTTGAGGATGGTCAACTCGTCAGCCTGATTGTGACCGATCAATTTGGTCATTCAGCCGTTCGCCAAGTGGCCGTGACAAATGGCCAATGGTATACGGTTTTAGATGTCAGAACGTTATTAGATGGGCAAATGAATCTGGGTGTTGAAGTTCAAGATCGTGCCGGGAATATTGCTGTGGCGGGTGGCCGTGCCACGATTGATACCACAGACGGCATGACGATCAACATTGAGTCGGGCGACGACAATTATTTAAATCGTTTTGAAGTGCCTGCCACATTGGTTTCGGGTGATGTAACCGATATTGACGATGGCGCAACAGTGTCGATTGTGTTGTCGGATGTGCACGGGCATGAAGTGTTTCTTTCAGCGGTGGTTATTGATGGGCGATGGTCTGCAGGCTTACAAAATTTAACTGAATTTGATGAGGGCCCGATTTTTGCCTTAGCGACTGTACAAGACGAGGCAGGGAATAGAGCGTCAGCCATTGATTTTGCAATTATTGATCGACTGGCTGAAGTCTCACTATTGATCGACAGTGGTGACGATTCACTGATTAACCTTGCTGAACAGCTGGCCATATCATTATCAGGGGCGGCCTCGCACATTGAAAATGGTCAATTAGCGAATGTTCTATTGACCGATATTTATGGCCACACTTTAAGGTTCGAAACCACTTTGGTCGACGGCCAATGGCAGCTCGACAACCTCGATGTTTCGAGTCTAGCTGAAGGTATTGTTAGCGCCTCGGTAAAGGTTGTCGATATTGCGGGAAATCCTGCAAGTGACTCCAACACAGCTGTTAAAGATACGCTCGCTGAGCTATCAGTGACGCTCGATCCTAACGGTGATCAGCTGTTCAACCCGAGAGAATTAAGTGACGTGCCGATTGAAGGGAACGTCACCAATATTGAAGATGGTCAAGTGGTGACCATTACAGTGACAGCCACTGACGGCACAACATTTACAACGCAAGCTACGGTGTTGAATAGCGCGTTTAGTACCACCGCCGACCTTCGCTTATTTCCTGATGGTCCTATTCATGTGTTTGCTCAAGCGGAAGATATCGCGGGCAATCGTGCGTCCGATTCTGATAGCGGCAATATTGATTTAACCGATGGCCTGACCATTACCATTGATAGTGGGGATGACAATTACATCAACGCCTCTGAACTGCCTGTGCGTGATGTGTTTGGTACTACTGAAGATGTTGAGAATGGCCGTACTGTCACTCTTATCCTGACAGATTTTCGGGGGCACACTGAGGTTCTTACAACCCGTGTTCTGAATTCAGCGTGGCGGATTGAAGCGGTTGATTTTTCGGTTTTCGATGAAGGTTATATCATCGCTGAAGCCTCGGTATTGGATCGCGCAGGAAATTTGGCTAGCGGTATTGATATTGCCCAAAAAGATACTCAAATTGACGCCCAAATTATCATTGACCCCGACTCTCCAGAATACGTGAATGCAGCTGAACAGTTGGCTGTGAATATATTGAGTCAGTTCCATTTTGTTGAAGATGGGCAGGATGTTTCGCTGAAATTGTCGGATCAAGCGGGCACTGAACAAATGTTCAATATCGTCAAAAATGGAGGCGATTGGTTACTTGAAGAGGTCGATTTTTCTAACTTTGAAGATGGCCTGATCACAGCACAAGTGACAATAACCGATATTGCAGGAAACACCGTAACTGCAACAGACACGGTGATCAAAGACACGCAAGCACAGCTAACGTTAGAGTTAGATGCCAATGGCGACGGCCTGCTTAATCCATTGGAGCTTAGCGCAGTATCCATCAGTGGTACGGTATTGAATGTTGAAGATGGTCAGTGGGTTGAGATTACACTCACCGATATTGCTTCACAGCAGATTACTGTCACAGCAATGGTTCAAGGAAGCATGTATCAAACCACAGCTGATGTTCGAACATTTGTGGATGGTGTGTTATTGGCAACAGCTAAAGTGGTGGACGTAGCCGGCAACACGGCCAGCGCTTCTGATAACGTGTTGGTTGACACCACAGATGGATTAACCATCGTGATTGAGACCGGTGGAGACCCTTACCTCAATGCTAACGAAATAGGCAATGTTCGTATTCACGGCACGGCCACGGATATTGAAAATGGCCAAACAGTCGTTGTTGAGGTTGCCACTTTCGCACGCGGTATTATTGAGTTTGATGCTGTGATTGAAAATGGCGTATGGGAAGTCGCAGCTGCAGATCTTACTTCCTTGAGTGATGGCGTGCTATATGCCCTTGCTGTGGCGCAAGATCTTGCAGGAAATATAGCTTCTGCGGTGACCTCAACCGTCAAAGACACCTTAGCTAATATTGATGTAACTGTTGCGCAAACAGAGGATGGTTACCTGAATGGAGCAGAATCTTTAGTGGCATCATTGCTGGGCAATGCATCTCATGTGAATGATGGTCAAACTGTCACCATTGCCGTCACTGACAGCGCAGGGGCTGTGTTAACCGGCTCCGCCATTGTTGAAGGTGAAGATTGGTCTACAGATACGTTCGACTGGACTTCGGTCGCCGAAGGGCTTGTCACTGTTGATGTGGAAGTTGTTGATGAAGCGGGTAACCCAGCTCAATCAAGCTATCAATTTACTAAAGACACCCATGTCGGAATTGATATTGATACCGGTACCGGCTTCGATATAGAAATTGCGCGCGTCGGGCTCCCTGTGTTTTTGTCTGGGACAACCACGGCAGAAGCAGGCCAGTGGGTCACAGTCACCATATCGGACGGACTGAATGAGCAAGCAGCGACAGCGCAAGTGCAAGACGATCAAACATGGAGCACTGGCGATTTTATTATCGACCAGCTCGATTTAGTATCGAGTATTGACTGGACTTTAACTGCGTCAGTTGAAGATATTGCAGGAAATCTTGCAGAAGATGACTTTCCAACCATTGTTGAACCCTCCAGTGTTTATCTGTCTGAGCAAGCATTGGGCTTGTTCAGCGCCACTACGGCAACCAGTGAGCTTAGAATCTCAGGTGCACAATTAACTTTTTCTAGCATTCAATCGGAACTTGAATCATTAACCAGTGACGGGCAGGCATTGGTGTTGAATGTGTCGGCTGACGAGAAATCGTTTCAGCTTTCGGTTCAAGCAAGTTCAGATTTAGTCATGAGTGGCGAGATCTCAGACAACAGCCGAGCGTCTATTACCCTACATGCGCCGGTCGATCAGCCCGAAGGTATCTTTTTGTTGCGTGTGCCTATTGTCATTAATGGTCTTCAAACGGATGCCGATGGCACTGAAGAGCTGGTTGTTGCCCGTTTAGACGCGGATATATTGGACTCAACCCCGTTCGCTGTCGATGATTCATACTCTGTGGTTGAAGCTGAGGTTTCAGCGGGTTCTCTCATTGCTAATGATACGACCCTTGAGGGCCCGTTGGTGGTGACTAAAATTGTTGCCAATGGCGAGAGTCACTCGATAGCACCAACCCGCTTGAATGAAATATCGTTTCCTGAAGGTACTTTGGTGGTGACATCAAGTGGAGCATGGTCATTTCTGTCACACCGAAATTTAGATCATACGCAGCCACAAAGCATCGAATTTTCTTATGACGTGATCGATCACGACGGTGATCCCGACCGAGCCGATGTAATTATCAATATTACCGATGGGGCAGCAGGGCATGTCAGCGATGTTGATGGGCACTTGGTGGAGCCTAAAGTGGGGAGCAATATTCTGGGGACTGCATCCTTTGAAGTGACTGCGGGTTCCGACGATTTAATTGCAAATTCGATACGTTTTCATCCAGATACTATCGATCGCCTAGAGTCGCTGAATATCACAAGCTTAGGTGACACTGTCGAATACGCGCTATCGGCTGATGAAAAGCAGATACAAGCAACCACTAGTGGTACATCAGTTGATGTATTTACTCTCTCTTTGAGTGCGTTGTCAAAAGGTGGAAGTTTAGAAGCCGAAGGGTCTTTGTTTTTAATGAGGCCGATTGACCACAACGCAACCGATATTATTTATATCGATTTAAGTGTGGTTGCCAATGATGCCGACGGAACCAACACGGTGGGCGGTCGAGTGCAGGTGACAGTAAGCGACGGAGAAACTGTGGCGTTGAGTATCAGTCAGTCGGTTCATGTTGATGAAGACAATTTACCGAGCGCATTGACCGGTACAGGCTCTATTGCTGTTGAAACGGGCAGTGATGATGTGGCCACAATAGAAATCGATCGTGCCAACAATCAACCGCCACTGACTTCAGGTGGGCAGGTTATTCAATATCAATTAAGTGGCGATGGCCTGATTCTGACAGGCTATGTTTTAGATCCACTCGATCCTGTTTTTAAAGTAATTTTAAACAGTGACTTTGCGCCTGAAGTGGATAGTTCTATTGACTATGTATATGAGCAGTATCAGTCACTCGACCAAGGTTCAGATGCCTCTACTGTTGACCAATTAATACCCATTCGCATTATTGCAACCGATAGTGATGGCGATGAAACACTCGTGACGCTTGATATAACCGTGAGTGATGGTGATGCCCCCATTATTGTGCCCGACAAATTGTCTTTGGTGGTTGGAGAAATTCCACGGGATTTAGTGCATGCGCCGCTTGTCGATGAAGTTGATAGTACTTCGGTTACAGTGACCGCTGGAAAAGATCCGATTGTTGATGTGGTTTACGATATTGCCAACGGTAGTCTTGTAGTGGACCAATCAGGTACGGTTTTAACGCAAAACGGCCAATCGCTGACATGGCGTAACCGAGCAAATGGCGAGCTTGATGTGGTGTTGAGTGACGGAACCAGCGTCCTGAACTTTAAATTACCGGATGACATTTCAACCCCCTCCGAAACCGATGCAAATTTTGATTTGGTCGTGACCCAGATAGGGCCAATAGACCACCTTGATGGAAATGATCTTCAAATTGGTTTAATGATCCCTCTTGAAGTGGTGGATAGTGATGGCAGCATTGGCCGTGTAGATTTAAGCGTTATTGTGCATGACGGTCGAGATCCTCGAATCTCCTCTGGTGCTGATATGACGGTCGATGAAAATGATTTGTCAGCTGGTACGGTCATGGATACAACGCAGGTAACCATCGACCGCGGTAGCGATCGGGTTGCCGATGTCGCCCCAGATAAAGCAGATTTTGATAGCTTGAATTTATCCAGTGGTGGTTTAGCCATTACATTGTCTAGCCAAGCAAATGCAAATGGCTGGTGGCTGGCTAAAACCTCCGCCGGAACCGAAGTGTTCCGAGTGAAATTTGAACGCGATGGCAGCGTAAGCTTTGAACTAAAACAAGCCATTGACCACCCAGATGCGGCTGCACGTAATGAGCTGGAAATTCCATTCAACGTCACTGTTATTGACACCGACAACGACGAATCCGCTCCAATTGAAGTCAAAGTGACAGTAACCGATGATGTTCCAACAGCGCGTTTGGGCGTCATTGCCATTACAGAAGGCGACAGTGAAACGCGGAATATACTGCCCGAGACTCATCAAGGAGCCGACGGCGCAGAAGTGTATCAAGTGAGCTATCGAGGAACGTTATACCAAGCCGGCGAAACGATTGATTTAACCACCGATGACGGTGCGGTGTACGGCACGCTTGTGATTGATAAAAATGGTGATTTAGACTTACAAACTACCAACGTATTGTCTACTGGTCTAGTGTTCAGAGACAATAACATTAGCTATACCGTTCGTGATTTTGACAAAGACGTAGTGAACAACTCACTTGAAATTGAGCTACTCGATTCGGCGGGGTACATCGATACTGGAGAAGACACAACTACTGAGGATGTGCCCCTAAAATTAGAAATCCTCGCCAGCCCAGCGGATGTTGATGATGATGAATCCATTGTGAGTATGACATTTGATTCAGCTTCGCTGAAGGGCGGCACTTTAACCCTCAATGATGTTGCATTGAAGGTTGATGGCAGTGGCAATCCATTCTTGTCTGCCGCAGCGAATGAATTTATTACCGTGGGCAATCGCAATGTTATTCCCAACGGCGACTTGGTCTACACGCCATTGCTCAATAGTTCTGATCAAACACAAACCGTGTCGATTGGTATTCGAGTTGAAGTGCAACGCGGAGGCGTGTTCGATCGGCATATCGATGATACCTACGATCTTACTATTATTTCAGATGCAGATGTGCCTGTATGGAATGCCAACACATTTGAATACGCCATCACCGAAGATGCATCAGCAACTGCGATTAGCATCGAAGCTCTGCTGGCTGATACGGATGGATCTGAAGCATTAAGCTATGAAGTTTTGGCCATTGACAATGGGCTTTCTTTAACGTCAAACACTACACCAATAGAGGTTGGTAGTGTGCTAACAGCGGCCGAACTTGCGCAATTGAAAGCGTTGATGGGGCAGAACCTTGCAGGTGAGTATCAATTCTCCATCAAAGCGATTTCGATTGAAGCACAGAACAGTGATCAAGCCAGCGATGATCGTGTGGTGACTCTAAAAGTTGCACCCGTAGCTGATATACCGCAAGTCGCGAGTAAAAATATTCGCGGTACTGAAGATACCGATATCGATTTAAGCGCTGCTATTGTTGGCCAATTGTCTGATGATGATGGTTCAGAAACTCTGTATTACCGTGTTGATGTTCAAGATGGTTGGCTAGTGTTATCAAACTCAGGCGCAAACGTCACAGATTTGGGGGGCAATCGCTTTGAAGTGCTTGCCAAAGATGTGGAAGCCGGAGCGATTCAGTTAAGGCCGGCCGCCAATATCAGCGAAGTGACCGATACTGCCACTGTATCTGTTACCGCAATAGCCCGTGAATCATCGCAAGATGGCATTGCTCCTAGTGTTGCTGAAACTTTGGGTAACAGCACATCGTTCGACATTAAGCTCACCGGTGTTCCAGATATTCCTATTCTTGATGCGGCACAAAGTGCAGGTTGGACGTTAGACCCTGATACATTGCAGCTCACTAACTCGAGCGAAAAATATGAAGATGAGGATCTAGCGCTCGATTTCGTACTTACTACGGTCGACCAAGACGGCTCGGAAGTCATGAACTTTTTGCTGAAAGACATACCCGATGGCGTTGAGCTGGTGGATTCCGCAGGCCATAGTGCTCAGTTACCGGTGGTTGATGTGGTGAATGGAAATCCTACGTTTCAAGTCACATCATCCCAATTGAACCAATTATTTTTAAGCATTGAAGAAGATTTCAGCGGGCCCATTGATTTTACCATCCAACAAATTGTTACCGAGGAAGATGGCGCGAGTGAGAGCTACGATATTGCGGTGACTTTAGTAGTCACGCCCGTGATTGACACATCGGGTGTGAGTCAGGTCGCGCAGGGGGCAGAAGACCGAGTACTAAGTTTGAATTTAATGCCCAACACTTCAGCTGACATGGATGGTAGTGAAACCGTCACTGGGGCGGTGATTACGGATTTGTTAGGAATGCGTCTATTTATTGATGGCACAGAACAAGTGTTGCCAGCCAATGGTTTAGATCTTGCTAATTATACGGATGCTATTTCGCCCAACATTGAAAGCCTTCTGCGGAGTGGGCGTATTTCGATATTACCTCCGGAAGATGCTGCGGGGCAGTTTAGCTTGCCTATTCGCTACACCATTGCGGATACGAGTGCGCTTGAAGTGGTTCGCCAAGATATCAACGTGAATGTCAGCGTTGACATCAATGCTCGTGTTGAATCTGACACTATTATTAGCTCTCCTCGGGCCTACATTTCAGATGACGGCAGCGCTATTGCGCTGGATGGAGCCGTAAGCTTTACCGACGCAGATTTAGATGGTTCAGAAGTGGTGGATTACTTGGTGATTATTGCGCCCGATGCGAATAATTGGTTTGTGCAATCGGACCGAGAAGTCATTCATGATGGCAATGGTCGTTGGATTATTGATGTGAGCGGCCTGACAAGTGACTCAGTCAAAGAAACTGTGCAGGACTTATTGGCTAATACCACCGTCAATACTCAGCTCAAGGGTACATTTGAATTGGGCATTGAAGCACGAATATTAGATGGTCAAGATGCTGAAATTAGAAATTCATCGTTGATTTTGCGCTACAACACAGCTTCATCAGGTGGTACTGCTAGTCAAGTCAATGACTTACAAGACAGTGTGATCGATGCCATCGAAGAAAGCGGCGCTATCTCCACATCCGATCATTTAAATACAAGTATTGCCGGAGATGCGAATGATGTCGTGAGTTTTCGAGTGGACGCATCTGATCTCAGACACGGCGAAACCATATCAGGATCTGGTGTGCTGCTTGAATATGATGCCAGTGGCCAAAATGTGATCGCCTACTTATTCAGAGAATCTGATATTTCTAGCCTCTCTATTTCTGATTTAGACTCCGATTTTGCCGGTGTTTTAACGATTCCCGTTACTGTTATTGCGACTGATCCATCTGGCGATACCTTTTCAGAGCAGCAAGATTTAGTGATCGAAGTTGCCCCCAAAGTGGATGGTGTTCAACTCAATGCTAAAGTCACTGAAATTGATGAAGATGTTGCTACGGTTCTCGGGCTTAATTTTGTTTTCGCTGACAGCAATATCCCCAATGAAGGTATTGAGACCTTAAGCGGTACATTGCAGTTACAATTGCCCGATGGTGGCCGCCTTCAAGGGCCGGGTATTCTCCAAGTGAATCCAACAACTTGGCAGGTCAACGACCTCTCAACGCTGGATCAAATTGAATACATTGGCCCAGCTCAAGACAGTGGGCAATTCCGGGTTGTAGCCATTGGTAACGTGGTAGATATCGCGCAAGGAATCGGCGATAGCGTATTAACCGACTCGCAAAGTTCAACATCTGAAATTGTGATTGATGTTCTACCTGTGACGGATAGCGCTTCGATTACACCCCGCTCTATTTTCGGGGATGAAGATAGCGCCATAGATATGTCAGCTATCAGTGCGGTTGCGCCTGACAATGATGGTTCTGAGTTGGTGACGTTCGAGTTTTTTGGCGTTCCTCATGGAGCCGTGTTGTTCTATGAAGAGGGCGGGCTCAAAGTTGAGGCGGCCAATAATGGACGTGATGGCGGCGACTTTGATGGTTCGCCTACCTATGTTTGGAGTCTTCCAGAGTCAGCTTTATCGAGCCTAACGCTAACCCCGCCGTTGGACTTCTCCGGTACAATTCCGTTGGAATTTGTCGTCATCCGCAGAGAACAAGGCACCGAAGATATTGTCTCGACTAGCCAAACCATTGAAGTGCAGGTCAACCCTGTTGGCGATGATGTTCAGAGCTTTAACCCAGTGTTGGATTATCAGGTCGACGAGGGCGATACCGTTAATATCAAGATCAATGCTGAATCACTCGAAACAAACAGCAATGAAACGCTAGAAATGGTGATACGAATCGATACGACAAACTCTGATTCTAGCGCAATTGATGGCCTTTCTGGCATTCGAGCCGATGGTGATTTTTCAGCTTTTGTGACAGATGCATCGGGTACTTATGCCACGATTCAAACGAGTGCGAGTGCCATTGAGCAAGTGCAATTGGTACTTGGAGATTCCGTGTTCGGACACTTGGAAGCCGCTGTTGAAATTCGCTCGTTTGATCAAGCCTCCATCAGCGGCTCAATTGTATCTGATTATGGCGATGCGCTGATTGAAAATATTATCGTTGATATTGCCCCATTCCCTGATGCACCCATTCTAACCCTCAACCAAGACAACCTCTATGCCGAAGAAGGTGTGGATATACCCATCAATATTGACCTTGCTCAGCAAAGTCCAGCTCCCGGTGAGAATGCATTTGTAATCATTCAGGGCGCCCCTGACCATGTTACTTTTTCCAATGGCCAATTAAACCCCGAAGGTTGGACTATTGCTCAAGCTCAAGTGCCGAACCTTAAAATAGAGGGGCTTGTGGCTGGTGATACCTTCTCACTGACATTTATTCCATATAGTGAATTGGGTTCAGATCGTGCCGACGGCAGTGTTCAAACAATGACTATAGGTGTGGTTGCTGACAATACCGATGTGCTGTCAGCGGGCCTAAAGAATAACATTCTCTATGCCACCGCAGGTGACGATACCATTTCAAGCAGTGCGGGCAACGATGTCTTGTCGGGCGGCACGGGGAGTGACAATTTAAGTGGAGGTTTGGGCTCAGATCGATTTGTCTTCAATCAAGGTGATGATACGGGCGGAGCGAATGATGCAATCACAGATTTTGCATTAGGGGCTGACAGTTTGGATCTGACGGGGCTACTTGCTGCAGTTAATTCAAGCTCTGGTGCAGAGCTAGATTTGGTGGTCGACTTAAGTGAAAACGCAGGAGACACCACGCTAAGTATTAAACTAGATCAAGTGAATGTAACTCAAGAAATTGTATTGGATGGAGTTTCAATCAATGACCTCGCCGGAGGTGGAAGCACGGCTGAAGCGGATATTTTGCAAAAGCTTATTGATGACGGAACTTTGGTGTCAGGCTAAGGAACGGTATGACTGACTTAAATAAAACAGATAGTGCACAGAAAAAGCCTCTGGACAATTGGTTGCTGGTACTTTTGAGTGGATGCCGTCTAGCGGGAGGTTATGCTACAGCTGAGCAAGCAACCGCAGGGTTACCGCTCGTCGAAGGTGTTCTGACTCCTCTGCTGGTTGACAGAGCAGCGGAACAAATCGGAGTGCAATTACAACCGGTTAATTGGCAGCATTGTGAAAACGAAGACTTTCCCCTTATTGCCACAGATCTTGAAGGGCAGCCGTTGCTACTGGTATCACGGCGAGAGCAGCAAATTGACATCCAATATCCGTCCGGAAAGTGCAGAGTTATCGCCAGAGATTCTGGCGATCTGAACCCCTTAGCGCAGCGTGTGATAGTGATAGCAAAAGCTGACAAACGCAGCACTGAGCATATTTCAAGTCCACCGGAACATTGGCTTAAAGCGGCCATTAACAAAGCTCGGCCTTGGTATCGTGATTTGCTCATTGCATCCTTGGTGGTCAATATTTTAGCCCTTGTTGGCCCTTTGTTTGTGATGAATGTTTACGACAGAGTGGTGCCGAATCAGGCATTTCATACATTGTGGGTGCTTGCATCGGGCGCGGTCATTGCCATTGTCTTTGATTGGTTGTTGCGTCAGGCCAGAACGCGACTCACGGATGTTGCGGGTCGCCAGATTGACGTAAGTTTAAGCGCAGCATTGTTTTCTAAAGTCATGGGGATGAGACTTGAAAGTCGCCCGCAATCTGCAGGAGCGTTTGCGCGTCAGCTTCAAGAATTTGATAGCGTTAGAGAGTTTTTAACCTCTGCCACCTTAGTGACTGCGGTTGATTTGCCATTTACCCTATTGTTTTTGTTGCTGATGAGTTGGCTGGGTGGCCCTATGGTATTTATACCGATTGCTGCGATGGTCATTTTGGTGGTGTTATCCGCACTATTGCAGCCGGCAATTCGGAGTCACCTAGAACAAACCGGTCAGTTGTCTACCCAACGTCAAACTCACCTTGTGGAATCTTTGAATCAACTGACAGAAGTAAAACAGTCCAATGCTGAGGGGCTCATGCAAAAACGTTGGGAGCAGACGGTGAGTGCGTTGGCAGATTGGAATGGGCAAGCGCGCTTGCGGACTAATTTAATCACCCATTGCATCACCAATAGCCAGCAGCTTGTGACCATTGCCTTAGTTCTCGCAGGTGTATATCGAATTAGTGAAGGCTTACTTAGTATGGGGGGCCTGATTGCCATAGTGATGCTCAGCGGGCGGGCATCCTCAGCGATTAATCAATTTGCGATGCTGTTGCTGCGTTATCAACAGACGCGGCAAGCCATTGAGTCGCTTAATACCATTATGGCGCTTCCACAAGAGCGTTCTGCTGCACAAACGGTGAACGCAAAAAGTTTTTCAGGGGCGATAGAATTTAGTCATGTCGACTTTAGTTATCCCAACCATAAATTACCAGCATTAACAGGTGTTTCGTTCTGTATAGCGGCTGGCGAGCGAGTTGGAATAGTTGGGAATGCAGGCGCGGGAAAGTCGAGTTTAATGGCTTTGCTGGCAGGGCAATACCAAGCATCATCGGGGCAAATTCGATTTGATGATATTGATCATTCACTGTGGCCGCCATCACTACTTCGTAAGTACACAGGTTACGTACAACAGCAACCGCTACTGATGTTTGGATCCGTATTCGACAACATCGTCATGGGTAACCCTAAATATGATGAAACGGCTTTAGCAACGGTTATTCGTCAGTCCGGTGTCGAATTGTTTTTAGACCGCCTAGAAGCGGGCCTAGAAAGCCAAGTCGGAGAAATGGGGCGGTGCCTTTCTGGAGGCCAGAGGCAGGCGATTATGTTAGCTCGGGTTTTACTGCGCCAACCCCATTTACTTCTATTGGATGAGCCTACCAGTGCGATGGACAATGTATCGGAGCAGCGAGTGAAAGCGGCTTTGTTGGCAATGTCATCGAAAACCACCATGGTGATTGCATCACACAAACCATCTTTATTGGCGCTATGTAGCCGCATTTTAGTCTTAGACAAAGGGCAAATTATTTCCGAGACAACACCGGACAAGCTATTTGCCAATGACCGTCAGCGGATGAAATCAGTGTCAGTGAAGCGTCGAGGTGGCTCATGAATCATCCCGGCTACTGGCAACAGCTGCAGCAGGCTTACCAGGCGCGAGCGATCGTGTGGTTAGTAGCTGCATTACTTATTGCAGCCGTGATCTGGGCGGCTCTATCAACACTGGACGAAGTTGTGGTGGGAGAAGGCAAGGTTGTGCCATCTCAATCAGTGCAAAAAATTCAGAGTTTTGAGGGTGGTATTGTCAAAGTCATTTATGTGACCGAAGGCCAGCGAGTGAAAGTAGGAGAGCTATTAGCTGGGCTTGATGACACCCGATTTCGCTCGGCGTTTCAAGAAGCAAAAGCCCAGCGAAGTGCCTTGTTTGCATTAAAAACACGCTTAAAAGCAGAGCTTTCTTCGGTTCAAGTTGACGAAAATGAGCAAGATTGGCATCAAGCGATTTTGGTCGATCCAGTAGAAATTGTATGGCAAGACGACAATTCGGGTAGCCGACAGTCTATGGCCCATTACTCGGAGCGTATTGATCAACTTGAATCACAACTCAAACTTGCGGCACAGCAAATCTTTCAATTTGAACGGGCTGTCGAAAGCTATAAAAGTACGTTTGACACGCTAACCTTGAGTCAAAAATTGGCGGAAAAAGAGCTGAGACTCACCCGAGAAAGCGCCCAATTAGGCGCGGTTGCTGAAGTGGAAGTGATTCAATTGGAACGTGAGAGTGTTCAGCTTCGAGGAGATATTGTGAATGCTCAGCTGAGTGAGCAACGTGCTGTTGCAGAACGCAACGAAGCAATTGCTCACCGATTCGGTTTAGCCATTGAGTTTAGAGCACGCGCACAAGCTCGACTCGACGAGCTTGAAGGAGAAATGGCGCAACTTGACGAAAGTATGACGGCTTTGGCCGACAGGCTAAAGCGGACTCAAGTTGTGTCACCGGTGGAAGGCGTAGTGAAAGATATTGCCATACGTTCGGTGGGAGGAGTCGTGTCGCCGGGTGAAGCCATGATGGAAATTGTCCCACTCGGTGACAACTTGATTGTGGAAACGAGAATTGCGCCCAAAGATATTGCTTTTGTGCGGCAGGGGTTAGGGGCAATGGTGAAATTCACAGCGTTTGACTATGTTGTGTACGGTGGGCTTAAAGGTCAAGTTGTACATGTCAGCGCTGACGCCCTTCAAGATGAAGATGGCACCACATACTATCGTGCGCATATATTGACCCATACAAATGAAATTCAACATCAACCCATCATTCCGGGAATGCAAGCTAGTGTCGACATCATGACCGGCCAAAAAACTGTTTTAAGTTATTTAATGAAGCCTATTCTAAGGGCCAAAGCGACAGCTTTACGTGAGCCGTAGTAAGGATTAAATGGATGAAATTCAACATACTTTATCGTGCCATGGGAGCAGCGTTGCTCTGTGGTTTTTTTGCATTGAATGTACATGGCATGACTCTCGAAGAATCGGTTGCACAAGCCATTGATCAAAACCCACGAGTGTCGGGTCAGTATGCTCGGTACGTGTCGGTGCTGAAAGACAAGCGGGCTGCCTTTGCTGACTACTTACCCCAAGTGCAACTGTATGCCGGGATAGGGTATTCGGATATCGACTACAAACAAAATAACAAAATTGAATCGGAAACAAACCCCCAGCAGCTTGGGGTGCGTTTATCGCAAATGTTATTTGACGGATTTAGAACGCCAGCCGAAGTATCTCGCTTGGGTTATGAAGCCGAAGCAGCGCGTTTGCAACTGATTTCAGAAGCTGAAAATGTTGCACTTGAAGTGGCGCAATCGTACCTCAATGTGCTTAAGGCTGCAGCGCAAGTAGAGCTGTCGGAACGCAATGTTATTGACCATCAAAGCATATTTGAAGACATTCAAACTCGTCATCAAAAGGGTCTAAGTAGCGATTCAGATTTAGCGCAAGTGGCCTCGCGGGTTGCAACCTCTCGCAGTGCATTAGCTGCTGCTCGAAATAATCTATACGACATGCAAGCTGTTTATTTTCACTTGGTCGGCACTAATCCTGAAGCCCTCACAATTCCAAAAGCCGATGCCAACATCGTGCCTGATAATTTGGAGCTTGCATTACAAAAGGCGATATCAGCACATCCTGAGATTCGTTCTGCTATTTCTGATACGCAAGCCGCTAACGAGCAATATAACCGAGACAAAAGTGGATACTGGCCAACTTTATCAATTGATGTAGAAGCTTATGACAATGATGATATGGGGGGAATCGAAGGGCCAGATGACGATGCCCGTGTGATGCTGAATTTAAAATATGATTTGTACAGTGGCGGGCGCACAACAGCACAGGCCGAGTCTGCTTTGTGGCGCAAGGAGGCTGCACTGGCGGTAAGGATGAGAACTGAGAGGCAAGTTGTCGAAGGCACAAAATTTGCCTGGAATGCCAGTGAATTTCTGCAGCAGCAAATCGATTTTTACCAACAAAATGTTGAAATGGCAGTGAAGGCAGAGCAAGGCTACAACGAACAGTTTAAGCTCGGCCGCCGTTCATTGTTAGATGTATTGGATGCCAAAGTTGAGGTGTTTATTGCGCGCCGTAGTTATCTGAATAGCTATTATGATCACAAAGCAGCGCAGTATCGCTTGCTGAACGCTGTAGGCGAGCTATTGACGTCCATGCGGGTCGATACTCCAAGCCAGTGGCAAGCCAATGCGGAGGTGGCGCAATGATACACTCCTTGTCTTATATTTTCGCTGGATTAGCCCTATCCATGTTTTTGTCAGGTTGTGTACAACACCCTGAACTACCTATTGAACGCGAACAGGTCAATGACCTCTCCGATGCGGACAGGGATGGCGTTATTACCGTACGCGATCAATGCCCGCAAACCCCCGAACATGCGTTAACCAATAATGAGGGGTGTTCAATGTCGTTTGATGAAGCGATAGGGCATGCAACTAACTTTCACTTCGCTTACGATTCGAGCCAACTTTCCAAAGTTGAGTTTTACAAAGTTGAGCAATTGGTTGAAATACTCAATCAACACCCACACGTTCAGTTGATGTTAATGGGTGATACATCCCCTGAGGGTTCTCTGCAATACAACCAGAAACTGGCCGAACGTAGAGTCGCATCAGTTGAACGAGCGATGGAGCAACAAGGTATTTCTGCCAGTCGTTTTGTTCGTTACGACTTTAGCAGCAAACAAGTCGCTCATATCAAAGATCTGCGTCAACGTCGCACCCTTGCTTTAATAGCTTACAACAATCAGCCATATGTAATGGCTTGGTGGATCTACAACGGCGAATAGACTCAATGAAGCACCATATGCAAAATTGCATATGGATCACAAATGAAATGAAAGCGCTTTCATTTTTTCATCTCATGGCTTATTCTTCAGCTTCATTCATCGTCAATCTGCATTGTTTGCAGAGCTAAAATATCTTTTTCGGATTGGAATTTTCTTATGAGTCAGCCACATAACATTGAAATTTGGCCAGAGATGTCGTCTCCAGTCGACGACGCTGTTGAATCACGTATTCTCGAAATCATGAGCACGATGACGTTGGAGCAAAAGATTGCCCAAATGATTCAGCCTGAAATTCGCTATGTGAGTACTGAGCAGATGAAGCATTACGGCTTTGGCTCATACTTAAATGGCGGTGGGTCGTTCCCATACAATGAAAAGTTAGCAACGCCTCAGCGCTGGATCGATTTGGCAGAAAGCTATTTCGTTGCATCTAAAGAAAGCGAGTCAGGCATTGCAACTATGTGGGGCACTGATGCAGTTCATGGGCATAACAACGTGATTGGCGCGACGTTATTTCCTCATAACATTGGTTTAGGTGCTGCTGGAAATTCTGAGCTAGTCCGTAAAATTGGCGAAGCAACGGCGCGAGAAGTGCTAGCAACCGGCATTGAGTGGGCGTTTGCGCCAACAGTTGCTGTCGTTCGTGACAATCGTTGGGGTCGCACTTATGAAGGTTATTCTGAAAGCCCAGAGATTGTTCATGAATACGCGTCAGCCATGGTGGAAGGCTTACAAGGTAAGCTGGGCGAAAACTTTTTTGGTGATGAACAATTAATCGCAACTGCTAAGCACTTCGTGGGTGATGGTGGTACCGACACGGGGATCGATCAGGGCGACAATTTAAGCTCAGAGCAAGTGCTATTTGATATTCATGCGCAGGGCTATGTGAGCGCCATTGAGTCGGGTGTGCAAACGATCATGGCATCGTTTAACAGCTGGCACGGTGAAAAATTACACGGTCATAAATACCTACTGACTGACGTACTCAAGGATCGTATGGGCTTTGATGGCCTTATTGTGGGTGACTGGAATGGTCACGGACAGGTTAAGGGGTGTCGCAACGACAGTTGTGCCGCAGTGATTGAAGCCGGTGTTGATATCATCATGGTACCTGAAGATTGGGAGCCGCTATATCACAACACGCTGGCCCAAGCGCAAAGTGGTGAAGTCACGATGGAACGCGTGAACGATGCCGTTGCACGTATTTTGCGAGTGAAGATCCGCACCGGTGTGCTCGACAGTTTACCGCCATCACAACGCCCTTTATCTGGAAAAGAAGAGTTAATCGGCCACCCATCTCACCGCGATATTGCTCGCCAAGCGGTGCGTGAATCATTGGTGTTGTTGAAAGATAACGGTGGACTACTGCCTATCAATCCTCAACAACACGTACTGCTTGCCGGTAGTGGTGCTGACAACATTGGCCAGCAAAGCGGCGGTTGGAGTATTACGTGGCAAGGCACAGGCAACAAAAATTCAGACTTCCCAGGGGCCACATCCATCTACCAAGGTTTCAAAGAGTCGATTGAATCCGCTGGTGGTTCGATAGAGCTTGGTGTGGACGGTTCTTATCAGCAACGTCCCGACGTAGCCGTGGTAGTTTTTGGCGAAACACCTTATGCCGAAGGTGTAGGAGACATTGAGCACTTAGAATTTCAAGCACGCACAAAAGAAGATTTGGCGTTATTAAATTCTTTAAAAGCACAAGGGATCCCTGTGGTATCTGTGTTTTTAACGGGGCGTCCACTTTGGACCAATAAAGAAATTAATGCCTCAGACGCATTTGTTGTGGCTTGGCTGCCTGGCAGCGAAGGCCAAGGTGTGGCTGATGTTTTGGTGGCCGCGAAGAATGGATTGCCTAAATATGACTTCGTCGGAAAGCTTTCTTTTTCATGGCCTATGTTCGACGATCAGCTTATTTTAAATCGCGAAGATGCTGAGTATGTGCCGTTGTTTGGATATGGTTATGGTCTGACTTACTTATCCATGGATAAGCAGGTGCCGGTTCTGACTGAAAAGAACAACATGGACTACCCTAAGCCATCGGGTGATTTAGTGATTTTTGATCGTGTCCCTGCCTCAACCATGCAAATGGTTTTATGGGACGAAAACGACCGCAATTTGGTCACCTCTAAAACACAGGCATTTAAAGAGTCTCTGACGTTCCATACGGTTGACTGGCATATCCAAGAAGATGCAATTCGATTGGTCTGGTCTGGTGAGAAAAAAGCATATTTCTCGTTTGCTGAACACCCGCGCAATCTCACAACTTTCATGTTGAATGATGCTGAACTGGTATTTGAAGCATGCTTGGGAGATATACCTAACGGTGACGTCTTGATGAAAATCATTTCACAAGACGACGGTGAATCTGCCGTGCTCACCGTGAATGAACATTTACAAGGCGCTGAACCTCATAATTGGCAAACGGTTCGGATTCCATTGAAGGACTTTGATAAAGAAGGTTATCAGTGGGTTCAAGTGATGCATAACTTTGTCATTGAAAGCGAAGCTGCGTTAGATATCAGCCTCGCTCATATTCGCATTGTGCCTAAAATAGCTTAACTTTCTTTAGTCGAGCGTTGGTCAATCATGTGATGAAGCAATTCACCATTGATCAGCGCTCGTCTAACGAGTGCGAATGATGCTAACAAAGATCGGCGCTCTAATTTTGAAGGTTCTAGTTTTAAATCCGATAGAAAGTTATTCAGAGTTTGACGTTCGAGCGTGGCTTTAAGCACCGGCTCTACCACCTGCCAAGCCTCTGTAATATAACCTCCAATGACAATTTTTTGTGGGTTCAACAAGTTAATTGTTGCTGCCAGAGCTTTTCCCATGGCTTCCGCTACTTCTTTGAGTACTCGCTGAGCAAGTTCATCACCTTTATTTGCAGCCGCACAAATATGGCTCATGGTTAAGTCATTTTTATTCAAAGCGCTGTTGTAGCCACTATCGAATAAATGGTTCACGCGTTTCACAATGGCTTGATTTGATGCAATAGTTTCAAGGCAGCCAAAGTTGCCGCAGTGACAACGTTCACCTAATGGATCAACTTGAATATGGCCTATTTCCCCTCGATTTTGATCCTGCCCCATGAGCACCGCACCATCAATAATAATACCTGCTCCAATACCGTTATGAACACGCACAACAACAACGTCTTTAGTATCGCGAGCCGAGCCAAAGTAATGTTCTGCAAGCGCCAATGCACGAATACTGTTGCCCAAATAGCATGGCACTCCAAAGGTCGACTCAAGATGTTTAACCAATTCCAGCGGTTCAGTGAGATCAATGTGTGGCAGGTAACGAATGACACCCGTTTTAGAATTGAGTAGGCCCGGACTCGTAATACCAATGGCAACTACGTCTTTCGCTTTACGTTTATGAGAGCTAAGAAATAATGAGGTTTCGTGAGTGAGTTGAGTGAGCAGAGCCTCTCCATCGGGTACCTCAGACAAACTGACGGTATGAGAAGCAAGCTCCTCCCCAGCCAAGTTACAAAGCCCCAAGTGCAAGTGTTGCCGTCCCAAACGAATCGCAACCATTTGATGTAAATCAGGGTTAGTTGACAAGTTAATTGCGCGTCGGCCACCAGTTGAAGCTTGGGCATCTACTTCTCGAATCACGCCAAGAGGCAATAATTGCCGAGTGATTTTCGTGATACTCGCCGGTGCAAGATGTGCATATTCAGCAATTTTAATACGAGACAGTGGCCCCACTTGCTCTATCAATTGGTACACAAGCCCAAGTGTTGATTGGGAGTCGTTTCCACTGATGCCTAAAATATTTTCCGTGCTCACAGTCATACCAATTCACTACTAGTTAACGGGGCAATGGCTTCACTACTGGATGGCAGCAATAGACCGTTGCGATAACGTCTTGATTCAATGGATACATTCTAACAGTACCCGCGCCCGTTGGGTCAGTGATTCTATCGCTTTTGTGAGAAGCCTCTTTGTAATTGTTTTACAGGATATGAAAGTAACTCAAAAACAATGACTTAGATATTTTGCTTGGTAAAAAATATATTTTTTGAAGCGAAATAAGTTCATTTTTAAAGCCTTTTTGAATATGTTTTGAACACTTTTTGTGAGTTTAATCCCATAAATGTCAGGTTTTGGTTTTAATGAGTAAAATAAGTGTTAAATTAAAATCATCGAAACAAGACTGAATTGTCTTGAATAGTAAATTAAGATTGGATTTTAGATGTCTCATTCATTGACTCAATTATTGATTGCTGCTGGCGTGACAAGTGCTCTTCTAGGGTGCGAATCAGAACAAGCGAATATCGATAGTGCGGCTGAGCAACTCCGATGGACTGCCGAAGTGGTGTCCAACCATCCTGCTAAAAGTGAGGCCAATTGTGTTGAGCTGGGCGCTGAATGGGGATCCTGTTATACCGCCAAATTTACCCTCCTCAATCAGGGAGAAGCAATTACCCATACCGATTGGCAACTCTATTTTCATAGCGTGAGACGAATTGTTCGCTTTGACAGTGAGGTGCTTGATATTGAGCATCTCACCGGCGATCTCTACCGTTTGACACCGAACCAAAACTGGCAAGGTATTGGTCAAGGAGAACAGCTTGAGCTGCCTTTTGTTGGCGAATTCTGGCAGCTTTTCAATTTTGACTTCATGCCTCGCGCATTCTTGGTTTCTGAAGGCACGGAGCCTCGAGTGATTGCCAACACCAAGACGAATGATGTCAGCGAGTTCACATTACCTTTGGTGCTTGAAAACGCGAGCAGATCATCAACAGATGCCAATATTCAAATGAACGCCTCGACTCGTTATGTAGCGAATGAGCGCGCAAGTTTCGAGCAGAGTGAACGAGTTCAATCCGGTATTATTCCAAAGCCAAAATCTCAGGTTTTGTTCGCCGGGGTACGTGACCTTTCTTCGGGTATTCAATGGAATATTCCCGATTTAGCACAAAGCAACATTGATGCGTTGACTCGGCGTTTGCGACAAACAGGAATTCAATTGTCTTCATCGGGCGTGAAAGTGGTTGGCGAGATTGTGCAGGATCTAACGTCACAAGAAGGCTACAAGCTGACGGTCTCTGCTGACAAAATTATGATCCAAGCTGCGTCTGAAATAGGGCTTTTTTATGGCGCCCAAAGCTTTATTTCTGCAGTAAAATCAGCCGAACCTAAGATTCAATTTATGACGGTGCAAGATGCGCCGCGATTTTCAACACGTGCCATGCATACCGACATTGCCCGCAATTTCCAATCGCTTGAAACGTTTAAAAAGCTCATCACACAAATGGCAGCCTACAAGCTCAATACGCTGCATATTGGTTTAACCAATGACGAAGGCTGGCGTATAGAAATACCTTCGTTGCCGGAGTTAACTCATGTGGGTGCAAAGCGTTGTTTTGATTTAAGCGAAGCGACTTGTTTGCTACCGCAGTTGGGCAGCGGTCCAACAAGCGATAACAGTGGCAGTGGTTATTTTTCGCAGCAGCAATACATTGAGTTGTTGGAACATGCCCACGCAAACTTTGTGAATGTGATTCCAGAAATCAACATGCCAGCTCATGCGCGAGCGGCAGTTGTATCGATGGAAGCGCGTTATCAGCAACAAATGGCGCGAGGTAACACGCAAGCAGCAATGCGATACCGCTTGTTGGATCCGGCAGATACGTCCCATGTCACTACGGTACAGTTTTACGACAAAACCAGCTTCATAAATCCATGTTTGGCATCATCAATGCAATTTGTAGGTACTGTGATGGCAGACCTAGTAGCCATGCACAAAACCGCCGGACAACCGCTTAAAACCTGGCATTACGGCGGTGATGAAGCCAAGAACATTCACTTATCCAATGGGTATCAAGATTTGGACGGCGATGGAGAGGTTGGAAAGATCGATCTCGCCAAAGAAGATACTCCGTTTGGACGTTCGCCAGCATGTCAAAAGCTTGTTGAAAAAGGCATTGTGTCAGAGGTAAGTGAGCTGCCTACATATTTTGCAATTGAAGTCAGTAAACTCGCACATCAGCAAGGCGTCACTACATTTCAGGCTTGGCAAGATGGCTTGAAATATGCAGATTCAGCCGACCAATTTGCCACCCAAAACGTACGTGTCAATCTTTGGGAAATGGTCTATGCCGGAGCGGCAGATACGTTACCAGAATGGAATGCAAAAGGGTTTGGTGTAGTGCTCACTAGTCCTGACTTTTTATATTTTGACATGCCAAATGAAGTTCACCCGAATGAGCCTGGTTATTACTGGGCCACGCGATATTCCGATGCGTTTAAAGTATTCAGCTACACCCCTTCTAATTTGGCACAAAGTGCAGAACTAAACACTGACCGAGACGGTCGGTCGTTCAGCGCAACGACTCCCGCAGGTGTTAACCAACCGGCAGGAATGTCTGGCTCTTTCTGGAGCGAGACAATTCGTACCCCTGAGTTATTTGATTACATGATCTTTCCTCGCCTTCTTGCGCTGGCCGAACGGTCCTGGCATCAGCCCGAATGGGAGCTGACGCCAGTCATCGGCCAGAATTTTTTCAAAGGCGAAACTCGGAGGACACCTTTACATGTTTTGCACGACGACTGGCAACGTTTTGCCAATCTGATTGGGCAAAAAGAACTTGCTCGCATGGATCGAGCGGGCATTGATTATCGCCTTCCTGTGCCTGGTGCTATTTGGGAATCCGGTCAAGTTCAAAGCAATGTGGCATTTCCGGGATTAGCCATAGAGAAAGCGCTACAGCTTGACGGCACAGTCGAGTTAGTGACGAAGAATTCGGATGGTACGAGGCAATCACGATTGACAGTCCTCAAGTCATTGATGACGCAATGACTTGAGACAAAGCGCGGACAGATTTTGGGTCTCGTCGCTCATAAAAATGCTGACAGAAGCTGGACAAACAGCCGTACAGCAACATTATAAATGATAGGGAGAACGCAAGTGATATTTTCAACTAAACCTCTAGCGAACTGTGTTCGAGCTGCGCTTTGCATGAGTATTGCAATGCCGGCAATGGCACAGCAAGGAAATGAAGTAGCACCGGTTGCTGATGATGTTGAAGTCATTCAAGTGACGGGGATCAGGGCGTCAGCTCGAAAAAACCTCAATGAAAAACGTTTTAGTGACTCGGTTGTTGATGCTATTTCGGCTGAAGATGTGGGCAAATTTCCAGATCGTAACGTTGCTGAATCATTGCAGCGTGTGCCGGGTGTTTCCATCACTCGGCAGTTCGGAGAAGGCGCATCGGTCTCAATTCGTGGAGCGGGCGATGATCTGACGTTGACCACATTGAATGGTCAGAACGTGGCGTCTACAGGCTGGTTTGTGCTTGAACCTGCAAAACGTAGCTTTAACTACGAGCTGTTGCCGTCTGAGCTAGTGGGGGATTTGAAAGTATATAAAAGTTCCCAGGCAGATCTTGCTGAAGGTGGCGTCGGTGGTACCGTCGAGGTGAATACTCGCAAGCCTTTAGACATGGATTCATATTCGTTTTATGGATCTATGGCAGGACTCTATCAATCAGACTCTGAAGAATGGGACCCTCAACTGTCGGCCCTTGGTAGTTGGAAAAATGACGACGAAAACTTTGGTGTGCTTATTTCTGGTGTGATGCAAGACCGTACATTGCAACGTCAAGGTAATGAAGCGTTTTGGGAGTGGGGCGCAGGCCCAGTTGCGTTTGAACAAGAGCGTTCTCGTTCGTCATTGGCTGCCGTTGTGCAATACGCCCCAACAGATAATATGACGCTGACTTTGAATGCGATCAATATGGAAATGGAAGCCAATAATACCAATTATGCAGTTTGGCTAACTCAAGCCGATACGACGTGGGCTGGAGCTCCTGGCTCTGGTGCTTGGGACGATACAACATGGATTGGCGGCACAGGCTTAGCTAATTGTGATAACGGTGCTCCATGTGCAGGTTCTGGAACACAAATCTCAGGCCCTCTAAACGTTGCGTATTATCAAGCTCGCCCTCGTGAAGCAACCATGGAATCAACCGTGATTGATTTGGAAATGGAATACCAAGGCGACAACTTTAACGCATGGGTTCAAATTGGTGATTCATCGTCAGACGGCGGAACTGATTTTGAAATGGTGGTTGAAGATGGCACCGGTGGTACGCCAATTCCAGGTGGCACTTATGATTTTACCAGCGGCGAGCAAAAGTGGGATTTGAATGGCTTTGATTTAGAAAATTATGTGCCAAGCACTGTGGTGATGGGCACGGGTTCCAATTTCAATGCCACTCCCAAAACAGATGATGAGCAATATGCGCAGGCTGATATTGAATTCCCTGTGGATTATGGCGCTATTGCAGCCATTAAGTTTGGTACTAAGTATTCAATGCACGAAACCACAAGTCGTCGCTACGAATTCCAGCAAGACGCGAGCTTCGACCCGACCATTTCAACGGCAGGAATTTTGAGCGGTAAGCTCGATGTTGGCACCGACAACTACGCCATGACTAAAATTGATGACGGAGCGCTCAAGCGTTTTGCCAAAGACAGCATTACCGGTAAAACAGAAGATCTAGGTTCTTACAGTAAGATTGAGGAAGACAGTTTTGCGCTGTACGCAATGGCGAGTTACTCCATGGATAGTCTGCGCGGTAATTTTGGTGTTCGATATGTGACCACTGACGCCACATCGACCTATTATCTGGAAGGGGTGCGAACAAGTACTGACTCAGATTATAGTGAAGTGCTTCCAAGTTTTAATGCCGCGTTTGATTTAGCCGATGATTTAATTCTTCGTTTCTCGGCGGCTAGAACTATGGCGCGCCCACAATATATTGATATGTATGTGAACCCAGATGTGCTGGGTGCAAACGATAACTTGCCTGATAATCAATTTTGGGTGGTTGGGAATATTGGCTTAGACCCATTTATTGCGAATCAATTCGACTTGGGCATTGAGTGGTACTTCACCGATGACTCACTCATGTCGGCCACATGGTTCCGCAAAGATGTCTCTAATTTTGTGACCATCAATGAATATCACGCAGATTCTGCGGACATTCCATTTGGTGGAACTTTAACGCCGGAGGAAGAAGCGGCAGGTTGGACTGTTCAAGAGAAGCAAAACGGTCAGTCGGCTGAAATTGAAGGCTTAGAACTTCAATACCAGCAAGATTTTGGCAATGGCTTAGGTGCCATTGTGAACTACACCTATACCGATACCACCACTGACTCCGACACATTTACAGATGCGAATCCGTATTTAAGTAACAGCTCTAAAAATACTTACAACGTCACCGGGTTCTACGAAAACGAACTGATTGAAGTACGTATGTCCTACAACTGGCGTGACGAGTACATGTTGCGCGAACCGGGTGCTTACGGCAACCGCTTGCATGATGACTATGGATCGCTTGATTTGTCGGCACGTTGGCATGTCACAGACTATCTGGATATCAGCATTGATGCAGTCAACTTGTTGGAAGAAGAATCGAAACAATACGGGAATAACCAAGAACACACTGACTTTAGTGGTTTCACCGAAGGTTTCCCAACTTTCCAATACCAACAAGCGCGCATGATTACCGTGGGTGCATCAGTAAACTTTTAAGCCTGATTTAGGTTGAAGTGTGTGAAGTTAAAGGGGGGGCGAAAGTCCCCTTTTTTGCATCAAATATCGTATTAAATCGTTATAACTCTGGGTATTTGGAGTCGTCATATGTCTTTAAAACGAGTGCCGTTACATCAAAAAACTCATGCCAATTTAAACGTAAAAATCGACCGGTCCTATGCTCACGTGAGAGGGCAGCATCTGATACCAGTGGTGATTCACGAATTTGCTCAAGTGTGCATTGAGTACCCTATTGTATTTGTTAAAAATGAACAGAATGGTCGCTTTCGGGCAGTCGCCATGACCGGTGTAGTTCCGGGGGAAAACCTCTATGTGGGTGAGGAGTGGAGGGCGCCTTATATACCCGCGAGTGTGACTCATTTTCCATTGTCACTGATTCCCGACGCGCAAAATAAAGATCAAGTGTTGGTCGCTATTATTGAAGGCAGTGATCTGTTATCCCGCGAGTTGGGAGAGGCATTGTTCGATGAGCGAGGCAATAACACGCCGTATCTTGAACAGCGCAAGAAAAAAATGATTCAGTATCTAGAGTCAGAGCAAGTCACGTTTTCATTTTTGCAAATGTTGGCCGATTTGAATGTGCTTGCGCATCGTTCATTAACGCTAAATATCGAAGGCAACCCATTGAAACTGGAAGGAGTTTATATGGTCGATGAGAGCAAGTTAAACGAGCTGGACGACAGCAAGTTCATAGACTTGCGCAAGCGAGGATTATTAACGCCTATCTATTCGCATTTGTGCTCTTTGGCACAAGTAAACCGTTTGACGCTGATGAAAGCGAAGCGCTAAAGAGGTCCGTATGTCAGCGGTGCAAAAAATTGTGATTTTAGGGGGCGGCACAGCAGGTTGGCTGGTAGCAAACCACATTGCGCGAAAGCGACAGTTGAATCGATCTACAGACGTCAGAGTTGCGCTTATAGAATCTCCAGGTATTCCCACAGTGGGCGTTGGAGAAGGAACTGTGCCTATGATGCGCCAGACATTAGAATACTTAGGCATTCGAGAAACCGACTTTATTCGACAATGCGACGCAACTTTTAAGCAAAGCGTTAAATTCATTGACTGGTTTGCCCCCTCTGACGCACAAGCAGCTTATTATTATCACCCTTTTGATTACCCTAACCCTACTGGTTTTGATGCAACGCCCTATTGGTTGATGGATTCTGTCCATTCATTTGCCCATACAGTGGGCGTGCAAGCGAGTTTATGTGATGCTGGTTTGGGCCCCAAATTACTCACCCATCCTGAATTTTCTGGGCCAGTCTCATATGCCTATCATCTTGACGCTGCTAAATTTTCTCAATTGCTATGTGAGCATGCTGTAAGTATGGGAGTTGAGCATATTCAAAGTCATGTGCAGGCTGTCACACGCTTGGCATCGGGGGACATTGCATCCCTCGACACAGACTCTGCTGGAGTGATCGCAGGCGATTTATTTATTGATTGCTCTGGATTTCGAGCCCGCCTCATTGAGCAAGAGATGGGCGTGCAATTAGATGATAAAAATCACACTCTATTCGTTGATCATGCGCTGGCGGTTCAAGTGCCGTATGCATCTGCCGATGCAGATATCCCCTGCAGCACGTTATCAACTGCACAAAAGGCCGGTTGGATCTGGGACATTGGTTTGGAGAAACGTCGCGGGGTCGGGTATGTCTATTCCAGTGGGCATACCACACATGACACGGCAGAAATTGCATTGCGTCGCTATCTTGACGATGACAATGGCGATCTTTCGTTGCGTCGTATTCCAATGAAAATAGGCGTTCGGAGTCAAGCTTGGTGTGGCAATTGTGTTGCAATGGGATTGGCGCAAGGCTTTGTTGAACCGCTTGAAGCAACGGGCCTGTTGTTATTCGATGTAACCGCTCGAATGTTGGCTGAACAACTGCCCACCACTCGAGAATCAATGGAGCCCATTGCTTCTCGATTTAACCAACGAATTGGCCATACTTGGGATAAAGTGATCGACTTTATTAAACTTCATTATTGCATCTCAAATCGTTCAGACAGTGACTTTTGGTGCGACAACCGAGCTCTCAATACGATTCCTGATGGTTTGCAGCAAAACTTGGATCTATGGCGACATCAAATGCCGACGCGTTACGACTTTTCATCGACGATAGATATTTTTAATTTGGAGAATTATCTATACGTGTTGTATGGCATGAATTTCCCGACGCAACCTCAAACAACTCAGCGCTTTGGACAGAAGCAAGAATACACGAATACGGTGCAAAAAATCGAACAGGTTACAGCACAAATGAAAGCTCAATTGATGCCACACAGAGCACTCATAGAGCAGATCAAAAAGCATGGCTTACAACGTGTTTGACGATGTTGGCGGGTAGGCTGATTTAAGCGTACTCTTCTGAGCAGGCAGACTTGCAGCATGGTCTATCGCTTGTTGGCAGGTTTGCTCACTTCGACGGTTCACCTCTGCAAAATAATGTTGATATTCGCCCTTTGTGATGGGGCGCATGAGTGCTGGAAAATGTTGCATTCCATATAACACATAGCGGTAGTTCTCATCGGTAAAGATGTTATACCTTGAGGTAAAAGACGTCCGCAAAAAAGCCAGCAATAATGCTGGCTTCTATATTATTTAAACGATTGAAGAGTGACGTTTAGTCGCGCAACAAGTTTTGGATTTGGCCTAACGAGCAAAGGTGGATATAAATTAATCCTAAGAAACCTGATTTATTCAAATCAAGTACTTGCTCATCAGTGAGTTCTTTGAACTTTGGCTCATCAACCATGTGAATGCCTGATACTTCGTGCTTTGTACCGTCTTTACGAGTGATCGTAAGGTTAGATGCGTGAAGCAACTCTAGTTCAACCAATTTGTCGATGAACTGTTGAGTCACACCATCTTGATTGATCAGGTTTTGCATAGACTCGATGATGCCGTCGAAGTATTCGCTTCTTTCGCCATTCTCGTTAAATAAAGGTGCGCCTTCTTCTTTAGAGACGCGAGCATCATTTTCATCAATACAAATAACAGGTTTTTCGTCATTTGAGATGAAGTATGGGCCGCGAGCTAAGTTTACAGGCAGGTAAGTTGCCGTCCATTTGCCGTCTTTAACAAAGACGTTTTGCTTAGGGTTCACGCTAAACATTGCGACAACTTTGTATTGGTCTGATTCAGAATCTTTGATAAATACAATTGGGAAGCATGAAGCCGCACGAGAGAATTCGTGAATTGTGATTGGAGAAAGATGGCGCTCGGCGAATCCAGAGAAATCACCCAGAGGTTTAATTTTGATGTCACTGTGGTCTTTTGCAGTGATCGGTGCAATTTTTACGCTCAAAGTCTGAGTTCCTATAAAGTAGTTTGTTGTTGTGTGCCTCCGCATGCTATCAATTTTGTGTGAAAGTTCTAGTGGGATTATCGCAAAACTGTGAGGCATTGACCGGTAACAAGGCCGATTCGGCTCATTTTTACGTGAGAATTAGTTTTTAGGGTGAAAAAATCACTGTGGATTGCTTGGGGTTTATACGGTTTGTTCGCAAATGCGACTTTTCATTGTTTAAAAAGCTAGGCACCTGCCTAGCTTTTCCGATTGAGATGATGTGTTAAATTAGCTGCGACGTAAACGGCGAACCAAACCTGCTACACCTAATAGACTCAAGCCCATCATTCCCACCAGTGGCCATACACTTGCAGTTTTTGGAAGTTCTTCAACGGCAACGACTTCAACCACTTCGTCGGAATCCACTTGTGCGAGTTCAAATCGATCAGAAGGAATCATGAAGGTGAGTTCATATCCAGAATAAAGATCACGCCAGTTTACTTTTTCTCCCGCAGCGGTAATTGTGACAGGGTTTTGTAGGCGGAATGTTTTAATGATGCGATCACCGTCATTTTCGTGAATACGAAGGCGAACACGATTCCCAGTAATGCCTTCATATTGAGCTTTCATTTTGACGTACGGCTTGCCGTCTTGCTCAACGACTTCCAAACATGCTTGAGATGCTTCTGGATAAGCTGCTAATACATCCGGGTGCCATTCTACATCGGCACACTCAAGCGCTTGTGCGCCAGCAGTCATCGACATAGCGCAAACTGCAGCAGCGATTAATTTTAAGGGGTTACGTTCCATTTTGCTTTCCTTTTGCTAATTCAGTGATTCACCAATTTGGCTTTCACTATATATCGTTGTGGGGCGCTCCCTACGTAATAGAAGGGGTAGCAGGTAATTAGGGTCAACGTTGGGGTCGCGGATTCATTGAGGATTTGAGTGTCGCCGGGGTCCACAATGATAATGTCCTGTACCGAGTATATTTCTGTTGTACCATCGTCATTACGAACACGTATTTGTTGATTCTTTTTGATATTGGCCAGTTTGCGAAAGTAGCTGTCTCGATGAGCTGCTATCGCGAAATTGTTGAAACCTGCATTTGTCACCGCTCCGGCGCCTCGGTTGAGATTCGCATCAGAAGTGCCCAAATACACGGGAACTTTGAGCGCTAAATCGTCAATTTCAATCATGGCAATGATCGCTTCGCTGGAGCTCTTCATTGCTTCGTCATATTTTTTTTTGGCATGCGCTGACCAAAGAGACATGTCGGGGGCAGGTGGTGTTAAGTCGGTTGTTCCAGTTCCGGCGGAATCGTCGTTAGTTTGCGTATATCTAAGTTCTTGCTGAGCAGAAAACTGGCGCTCGAAGGCGTCGACTTGTTCATCTTTACCCGCATTAGCGTGTAGGTGAGCAGCCGCATAGCTCGCCAGCAGTAATGTGCTAGAAAACCAGCAGAATCGTTCCAACAGTAATAGAGATTTTTTTGAGTTCACGGATCAACGACAATGTTTGCTAAATTAGTTTAAGTTGTAGTTCAAACCTATAAAGTTGCAACAATCAATTGCTTACAAAGTTTATGAAAGGTGGCTTAGTTGATGAAGTTAAAGTGCTCAATATGCCCAGTTGATATGGGTTTTCAGGCTAGGTGAATGTGTTTAGTTTTAAACAGGTAATATTTAGATTTTTAATATTTGTGAACTTGGCAGTACTCGTACTTTCATATGTACTGCCGTTTTGGCAAACGACCCGGTTTTACTTTTGGCAGGAACAAAGCAGCTTGTTCGCAGTGGTGGGAGTATTGTTCGAGCAACGAGAGTTTGTGCTCATGTCGATTATCGTTGTGTTCACAATGGTATTCCCAGTCTCTAAGCTGGGCGCTCTGTTGTGGCACACATACGCCAAGCGTCGGCGGCCTAAATTACTGGTAGCACTTGAGTTGTTAGGGCGTTTTAGCATGTTGGATGTGTTTGTTGCTGCGCTGCTTGTGGTGCTGATTAAACTCGACGCTATTATTGAATTACAGGTACAAACGGGTTTTTATCTATTTTTGGCGGCCACATTAGGAAGTTTGGTGTTGGCGATGCTGATGAGGTATACAGAGGCTTACTCGGAACCGACGCCGAGCAAGCGAACTTGAACTGTTATTTTTGATAAAAGTGATACACCACAGTGCGTTTATAGCCCTGGCCGGGTCTTAGTAATGCTGAAGGAAAATAGGGTTTGTTGGGGGCATCAGGGCAACCTTGGGCTTCTAAACAAATTCCACCAAATGGCTGAAATGGTGTGTCTAGGTATTGTCCAGAATAGATCTGCAGAGAAGGTTGGTCGGTATATAGGTCGAGATGCATCCCATTTTCTGGGTTTTTTAATTGTGCTGACAGGTGATCCAGTTGTGGACGACATAATATAAGTGCGTGATCGAAACCGCTACGCGCTTTGACAACATCATCTAAATGATCGAACACGCCTGCCAATGATTTGGCTTTCATGAAATCAAGAGATGTACCAACGACGGAGTTGTGTAAGCCTTCTGGAATGCCATCGGAATAAATGGGCAGATATTGGTTGGCACTCATCATCAATTCTAACTGTTTGATATTGGTCGCGCCTAAATTGAAGTAAGCGTGATTACATAAATTAATGATCGTCGGCTGATTAGTTGTAGCGCTAAATTCGATTTCTATTTTACTGTCTTCGCTCAAGCTGTATTTAACCTGCACGTTCAATGTGCCTGGGTAGCCTTGGTCACCGTCTGGCGACTGCAGTAGAAAGGTGAGCTCAGTGGCTGAGCGTTGTTCTACTTGCCATACTTTTGTATGAAAGCCTCCTGGACCGCCATGCAAACTGTTGTGGCCGTCATTCAGTGGCAATTGAAATTCTTCGCCATCGATTTCAAAACGTCCTTCACAGATACGGTTGGCAAATCTGCCTGCTGTTGTGCCGATAAAAAAGGGGTCTTTTTCGTAGTCGCTGATGTTGTCGTAACTTAGTGCCAAATTGGTGAGTTGGCCGTCAATAGGAAATCGTATGGCTCCTACTCGTGCACCGAGAGGGATCAGTTCAACCTCTACTCCAGCTTTGTTTTTTAGGCAGTAAAATGACGAATTTGAAGAGGGCGCATCAGACATGTGTGGCATTAGAATGGATCAGCAAGTGAAAGTGGCTGCTATTATACCGCCTAAACATAGGCTTATGAAAGTGATGCGTTGCTGGATGATTCACGTTTGACCAGTGTCGGTAGGTATTTATTGGTGCTGTGGAGCTCGCTCGGATGCCCCCCGACAAGACTTAGTGCAAGCTCTGCGGCGTTAATTGCCATGCGTTCGATTGGATAGCGCATAGTCGATAACTGTGGCCTGACGTAGCGGCTGAGTAACACATCATCGAATCCTACGACTGATACGTCTTGCGGAACTTTTAATCCAGCATCATGTAGGGCCTTAATGACTCCTGCGGCCATGCTGTCGTTGTAAGCAAAAATCCCAGTAAATGGAATGTTTTTGGCCAACAAAGCTTGAGTTGCAAGTTCGCCGCCCAATTGTCCTGGTGCGCCATATTCAATGGCCTCTTCTCGAAGAGACACACCAGCTTCCCCTAATTCTTCTTTAAACCCCTGAAGGCGCAACATCGGGTCGTCAATGCTGTAATCACTGGTGATACATGCAAGGTTAGTGTGGCCATTCACCAGCAAGTGCCTCGCGGCAAGCTTGCCGCCGGCAATGTTGTCTAGCCAAATGCAGCGCTCTGGGATGTCGGGTAAGTAACGGTTAATGAAAACCATACCGGGAGTGGCGACTGCAAGCTCGGTCAATTCATCATCTGACATGAATTTACTGTGCACTATCATGGCGTCGCAACGTCTTTGCAATAAAAGTTCTATTGCGGCTCGCTCTGTGCTGGCTTCAATGAGGCCAGTTGATAGCAGTAATTGCATGTTGTGCTGGCGAGCAACGGTATCAACGCCAGATGCAAGAGAGGCGTAAAAAGGGTCGGTTAGTTCGGGAATCACAACGCCTAAAGAGGCTTCTTTTTGCATGACTAAGGCGCGAGCATTGGCATTTGGTCGATACCCAATGTCTTGCATGATTTGGAGTACCCTAGCGCGAGTTGCATCGCCTACTTTTGGACCGTTGTTGACGACACGAGATACTGTTGCGATAGAAACACCAGCTTCTTTAGCGACGTCTTTGATGGTAGGCATGGCATTCTCATTCCGATAAATAGTAACGACTTCAGCGATTCAACATCAAGAGTCGCAATTTCCAAGGTTTTAGAATACCAATTCTTTCGTAAAAACTAAAAGTTAAGGCGACAAATGTTTGATGTTGGCGGTTTAGAAAATGCTATTTTTCTTTGGATTGAATAAAGCCATGGAGCGGCATGCTGACCGGAGATAGAGATTCAGCTGCTCCAATCATTTCATCATAGCTGCAATTGAATGTGAGCTCTGCATAATCGATGGATGCTTCGCTTAAAAGTGCTTTGACTTGATCGATGCTTCTAAAATGAAAGGGTCTTCGATCGGCACCTACAATTGTACGGGGAACGCCGTCCACCAAGAGGGAGACGATGTAGTAGCCTTCTTGAGACATCAAGGATGCGCGTTCGATCACGCTTGGAAATTCATCTGGATTAGCTATGCAATAACTCATATAAACACTCAGTATTTGCAAAGGATTTGTAAAGATTTACGGGTTTAGCATATGAAACGATCGGTCTTATAAAAAGATAAAAAGCCTCCGAGGAGGCTTTTTATCTAAACCGTGTCAACATCGGTTACTTCGACAAAAACTCAGCGCGAGTTTTGGCATTGCTTTTAAACACACCACCAAGTGCGGTTGTTTGTGTATGCGAATTTGCATCCATCACTCCGCGAGACTTTACGCAGTAGTGCACGGCATCAATCGTGACCGCAACATCTTTGGTTTCCAATAAAGTTTGCAATGCGATGAGTATTTGACGAGTGAGGCGCTCTTGAACTTGGGGGCGTTGCGCAAAGAAGCGAACGATGCGATTTATTTTGGATAAGCCAATGACCTTATTTCCTGGGATGTAAGCAACGGTGGCTGAGCCATCGATTGTCACAAAGTGATGCTCACAAGTGCTCGTCACTCCGATGCCAACGACTTTGACCATTTCGTCCACACCCATTTTGTTATCAATCTGAGTGACCTTGGGGAAATTGGCATAATCAAGACCGCTAAACACCTCATCCACATACATTTTTGCAATGCGGTGTGGCGTCTCCATCAAGCTGTCGTCGGTCAGGTCTAACCCTAATGCATCAACAACTTGCGTCATCAATTCACGAATTCGTTGATATTTCTCATCACGGTTTAAACCGTTCTCTACTAATGGGGTCTCGAGACCGCGCTCCAGCAATGCTTGTTTAACTGCAGCAGCTTCCTTTGACAGCATCTTTTATTCTCTTTTCTGTAATTGTGTATTTGCTTACGCTGATAAATGGCTTTTAGATTCACACTGAAGATATGGATTTAGCTAGATATTTCAGGCAAAACTAATAGCACAGTGTAACCTATATTATTCGCATCGAGCGATCCGAACGTTAGAACATGAAGTAAGACATAATTAAATTGAGGTGAAATAAATCAATGCAAGCAGCTATCGTGATCACAGGCGCAGCACAAAGAGTGGGTCTTGCGCTGGCCAAATCGTTTGTGAGCGAGGGCCACAAGGTGATTGTGAGTTATCGAACGCTCAGGCCTGGTATCAAAGAATTACAACAACTTGGGGTTGTATGTATTCAAGCCGACTTTGAGCAACAACAAGACATTGATGCCTTTATTGTTGCTGTGAAAAATCAATGCTGTTCGATTCGTTTATTGGTTCATAACGCAAGTGATTGGTTGGCGGAACGCTCGGATTTGGCGCCCAATATTGTGTTTCAACGAATGATGCAAATTCATGCCAATGTACCTTATCAATTGACTCAGGCATTGGCTGACTATCTCAAAGCTGATGGCGGTGGAGACGTGATCGCGATGACTGATTTTGTCGCAGGTTCGGGCAGTAAGAAACATGTTGCTTACGCGGCCAGCAAAGCTGCGCTGGAGAATATGGTGAAGTCATTTGCGAGTTTGTACTCACCCACTGTAAAAGTAAACGGAATCGCGCCAGGGTTGCTCATGTTCAACCTTGACGATGATGAAGCATACAAAGCCAAGGCGTTGAGTAAGTCTCTGCTAGGAAATGAACCTGGCGCGCAAGTCGTGATAGATTCAGTGGCGTACTTAATGAATTCAACTTACCTTACCGGGCATATTTTAGCCTTGGACGGTGGCCGAAGTTTAGCTCAAAAAAATACTTAAACTTGACATAAATTGCTGTGAATACAACGCATACAGTCTAATCTTTAATAGCTAGATTCATCACAAATTTAAAAATGCAGGCTATAGACCTGCCAAGCACACAGACGAGAGATAAACCATGAATAAAAAATTAACCCGCAGGGATTTCCTGACGTACACTGGATACGGGCTGATTGCTGTTTCTGCTCCAAGCTTAGTGTCTAAAGCCGCAGTGGCAGCGGAAGGCGAAAAAATTAAGCTTGATGACCCTATTGCAAGTGCTTTGGGCTACGTTCAAGTGACTCCAAATTCAGAACAAAATTGCGATAATTGCATGCACGCCAAAGGTGATGTTGGTGCAGACTGGCGTCCTTGTGCATTATTCCAAAATAAACTTGTTGAAAAAAATGCTTGGTGTAAAGGCTGGGTGGCTGCTGGTTAATACTAGCTTCGTTTTTGTATTGATAGCCCTTTACTCAAGAAACCAAGGGGCTATCAGCCCATGTTAAAACGACAGCCCAATGAGTAGTGCTACGAGCAATGCGTGTGGCATCATGATAGTTGGGCGCAAAGCGCTAATTGCATAACCTTGCAACAAGCCAATTGCACCTGGGCGATTACGTTGCCAATGTGTGTGCAAATTCATACCGCTACATTCTCCAGATTCTAACACCATCAGTCGATCTCCAATGCGCAGCTGAAATGTCTTCCAAATGGCATCCAACCCCCAAAAGAACAAAGCGAAAGCAACTGCGTTGATGACGTTAGTTTGAGCGAAGTAAAAACTGGTTGCGCCACTGACTATTTTTAACACCAAAGACATGCGTTCATAATCATGAAATTGCTGCTGTAAGGTTTGCCACTCCATTGCATTCAGTTGATCGCTCACGATTGTTCTTCCTTTAATTTAGCGCGTACATTCATCAGAACTTGTCCGTATTGGTTTTCTCCTCGGCGGTCTCTGCCGCAGCCCCAATAAAAGTCATAACTGCTGTTTTCGACAATTTTTTGATCATCTGTTGCCAATAGTTTTTCGGCAATATCTGGATGAGTTCGCGCCTTGATGTACACGCCTCGGGTCATGATCACTACTTGTACTGACTTCCAATCTTTGCGTTTAGGCTTGAACCATCGAGATCCAAGCTTTGCCGCTAACTCAGGTGTTTCTGATTGACGAATACGTTCTTGCTCAGCTTCGTTGTCGTATTTCATCGCTTGAAAATAGTGTTCAACAGTGGGCCAGGTTTTGCCTTCAAGCTCAAAAGGGTAAGCGGAATAAGCGCTGAGTGGTTCAGCGTGATCGGTGCGAGAAAGGTAGAGATCGAGTTCGGAGTCATCGTGAACAAAAAACATGATGTGAATTGCCTGAATATTTTTTATGAATGTACCACTGTGAGGCGGTGCCGCCAAGTCTTGCTGTTGGGATATAAAAAACGCCGCATAGGCGGCGTTTAAACAATATTTATTGCAGTTTATTGCGCTGCAGGGCCCCAAGTGGGAACCAGAGAAAATAATGCATTCACATATTCGTTTGCGACAACAATGTTTTCATCAGCAGTTGAGCGTTCGTTGATTTTCTTTTTGCCGATACCGCGCCAAATAATGTTATTGGAGCGACGATCAACAAGATCGATGAGTAATTGACCTTCGGTGTACTGTTGTACATCAATGTCATTGCCCATGCCTACACCCATTCCTCCATAACGATAGCGTCCATAGTAGCCATAATTCATTGTTGTATTGTAGCTACGGATGCGAGTCTTATCTTTCGAAGCAAGGTGGAATGACACGAGTACATCCGCTTCTTCTCGCGAAACTTGGGTTAGGCCTTTATTGGTCAGACTATCTACAATCGACTTTGTAATGCGTTGCTCAGCCAAGCTAGCACCGGGTTGGCCATTGTAGGTATCGTTATTGATTGGAACCATGTAAAACGATCGTATACTGAGAAAATCATAGTCCTCAGCATAGTCCGAATTGACGTTCGGCTTTGATGCACAACCAGCCGCTAATATAGCAATCGCTGCAATAGCAGCTGTAAGAAACTTTTTCATTCAAATACCTTTGTCCATAAACAGTCAGTTTGTAAGTTGCTTCTAGATAATTATAGTCTGTTGCGAGGCCTAAAGATCAACCACTTGGCAACAATTTTAGCCTAAGTGAGAAGTTTGTTCAGTGAAAACTCCATTAACTCATTTATATTTATTAAGTAAATGTTTTTATAAGTCGATATGATGGTTTTTTGAGCTGTTTGTGGGGTGTTTAATCGAGAGTGAATGTACAACGGTGCGCCATTCAAATGAGTTATCTTTTTTATAAACTAAATGGACAGGAGTCAATATGACTGTGACCCGAATCAACGAGTTTCAAGCTGCAGAAGGAAAGGCAGAAGAACTATTTAATTTTCTTACGTCATTGATGTCATCTATTTCGTCGTCTAAAGGGTGTTTATCGTGCGAATTGCTGCGACACACTGAATCAAGTCGTCAGTTTTTAGTGATCGAAAAGTGGCAAAGTGTTGAAGAGCATCAGGCCTCTGTGCAGAGTTTTCCAAAACAGGAAATGCAGTTAGCAATGCAGTTTTTGGGAGCAGCACCTAAAGGAAATTACTACTTCTGAGTCTAAACTTCGGGTCTCAGGTTTGCGTTAAATCCGTCCTGCTGCATCTAGCTTTACAGCAGGTTTTGGCGGGCGGTTACCCTTCTCAATTTCTTTCTAGTCCTTGTGTATTAGACGAACTGTTGTGGTGTTTTGTGTTCGTTTTGGCAATATTTTGCTTTAAAAAAATATTCCAATGCCTCTCTATAGGCTGATGTGGCGCGTTTTCAGCGGTATAAGGTAGCTGAACACATGGATTAATTGGCTTCATATTTTCTGTGTGATTTAGCTCAAGCTTTTACATTTTCAAACACGCGAGAATCGCTCCCGCAGTGAAGGTGGATTTTCATATTCGCTGACAAAAAATATAACCGCGCTTAACTATAGGGACCTCCAAACGGATGGAAAATATCAGTGTAGATTTTGGCGTACTCGATTGGGTCGCATTCTTTGGCTATTTCATACTGCTGTCGTCTATTGGCTACTTTGCAGGCAAAAGTCATTCTCGTGATAACTCTGGCGACTACTTTTTGGCAGGCCGAACCTTGCCTTGGTATGTTGTTGGTAGTTCATACATTGCAGCAAACATTTCAACCGATGCATTTATCGGAATGGTGGGTTCAGCAATGTTGTTTGGCATTGTCGTTGCTACGCCCGAGTGGAGCTCCGTCATTGCATTTACGTTCTTGATTTGGATTTTTATTCCATTCCTATTGAGCGCAAAGGTATTCACGACTCCAGAATTCTTGGAAAAACGCTTTAACCCTCAAATGCGTTTTTTCTTTGCATTAGTCACCATCATAACCAACGTGGTTGCCTTTTTGGCCGCTACCATTTATGGCTCGGCACTGCTCATTAACGGCCTCTTCGGAATAGATATTATTACCGCTATTTTGTTGATTTCTGCCATGACTGGTTTGTGGTCGATTTGGGGCGGACTTAAATCGGTTGCTTGGATGGATTTACTGACGGTTATCATCATGATTGCAGGCGGTATTAGCGTTACTGTCTTTGGTTTAATGTACTTGTCTGAAACAGGTTCGATAGTCGACGGTTTTGGCGTCATGGTTGAGCGTAACTTAGCGACCTATGGCGATTGGAAGACCGCTGTAGACTCGAACATTGGCAATTTACTTTACGGTGGAACTGACACCGACACATACAACCGCTTGTCAGTAATTCAGCCGCTAAACCATGTGACAAACCCTTGGACGCACTGGATCTTCTCGTTCTTCTTTATTGGTTTGTGGTACACGGTAATCAACCAATTCATGATTCAACGTGTATTGGGTGCCAAAAATATTTGGCACGCTCGTATGGGGATTAACCTCGCGTCAATCATCAAACTGATTTTGCCATTCTTCCTTGTACTACCAGGTCTCATTTGGTTTGCCGCTCGGCCAGACGTGATGTTGGGAACGTGGGATGAAGTAAAACCTGCGGCTGACATGACTTATATCCACATGATTAAGGAACTGATTCCGACTTTTGTGAAGGGTATTTTGTTGGCTGCTTTGTTTGGTGCTGCACAATCCACTGTGAGTGCTGTTCTGGCATCGACCTACACCATCTTTACTATCGATTTCTACAAAAACTTGATTGATAAAGAAGCTTCTGAAAAGCGTCAAGTTCATGTAGGCATGATTTCAGGCATCGTATTTTTGTTGATAGCAGTGGCGCTGGCCATCTTCATTACAGACTTGAAAATTAGTTTGTTCATCTATACGCAAGAGCTTTATACCTTCTTCGCTCCTCCGTTTTCAGCTGTGTTTTTGCTCGGAATTTTGTGGAAGCGAGTCAATGGTAAAGGCGCATTCACTGCGTGTGTTCTGGGCTTTGCTTTAGGCATTACGGTGAAGATCCTTGCTTCAAACGGCATGGTACCTGACTGGTTAGAGTCATATGCAAACCAAGGTTTATTGAACTGGGCGTTCTGTATGGTGACTTGTACGGTTGTAAGCTTGATGACTGCGGCACCTCGCCCTGATCAAGTGACAGATAACCTTACATTCAACTGGCGCAACATGAACATTTTTGAAGGTACTGGCGGTGTTTGGTACAAGAATGTGACCTTCTGGTGGGGCTTGAGCGTGTTCGGTATGTGCGCCATTGCTTTTATTTTCTCTGTAGTACTTCGTCCTTAAATTAGTGTTTATCTAGGATTAATATTTTTATGACATTTTTTAATACAAAATTAGCTAAAACACCTCCGATGGGTTGGAACAGCTGGGACTGTTTCAGCGTGACTGTGACTGAGGAAGAAGTAAAAGCGAATGCTGACTTTGTGGCTAAACACCTAAAGCAATATGGTTGGGAATACATCGTGGTCGACCTGGCGTGGTTTGCACCAGGTGCAGAGCATGATAACTACAAGAACTTCAATATTCCGCAGGTCATTGACGATTATGGTCGTTTGATTCCTGATGTGGAAAAATTCCCATCATCAGCGGGTGGCAAAGGCTTCAAGCCTTTAGCGGAATATGTACATAGCTTGGGGCTTAAGTTTGGTATTCACATTATGCGTGGTTTGCCGATGCAAGCCGCTGAAGCTAAAACGCCAGTGAAGGGCACAGACCTTACTGCGGATCAAATTTCTTACGATCGTGAACGTTGCCCTTGGTACAACAGCTTATTAACGTTGAACTTCTCACAGCCTGGCGCGCAAGAGTATTACAACTCGTGTTTAGAAATGTATGCCGAGTGGGGCGTTGATTACATCAAAGCTGATGACCTCAATGCTTGGCATGCGGTTGATAACAGCGATGGCTCGCCAACGGGTGAAGGTTCTCCGTACCGTATTGATGATATTGAAGGTTTAAGCCGCGCTATTCGTAACAGCGGCCGCGATATTGTCTTCAGTTTGTCGCCGGGTGGCCCAGAGACGACTATCGTCAACCATTTGCGCAAGAACGCAAACTTGTGGCGTATCTCAGCTGATTTCTGGGATGAGTGGGGCTCACTCAAAACTCAAATGAATCGCTGCGCGACTTGGGCCCCATTTGCGACTGAGGGTCACTGGCCTGATGCCGATATGCTGCCGATTGGTGATTTGCCACGTGGCGAATCAGGTGGTCAAAATCGTGTGAGTAACTTTAATTCGGAAGAACTTCATACCTTAATTTCTATGTGGTGCTTGTGTCGTTCACCACTCATGATGGGATGTAATCTGCCAAATACCGACGAAGAGACCATTAAAGTTCTTTCTAACGGTGATGTGATGGCGATTAACCAAGCCTCTAAAGACAATCGCCAAATCATCAAAACAGATGACATCACTGTGTGGCGCGCAACCGCGCAAGACGGCTCTGCTGAATATGTTGGCATTTTCAACATTTCTGAATCTGAACAAAGCGGCGAATTTGACGTTGCTGATTTAGAGCTTACAAATGCGGCCAATGCAGTAGAACTTTGGGGGCGTTACGAAGCAAATACATCAGACAGCAAAGTCGCTTACAGCGTGAAGCCTCATGATGTTGTTTTACTGAAAATTGAAGCGTAATTGAACACTATTAAATTCGCTTAAAAGTAGTACAGCAAGCTAGGAGTTGATGATGTACGTGAAAAAAATCTCCACCTTCGTGGGGCTCGTCGGGATGACTGGCTTGCTGCTTTTAGGGTGTAGTCATGAGCCTTCTATGAAGGCATCCAATACCGTGAATACTTACTCTAACCCGTCTGCGTCAGTTGTGGCGCAGTCGGCCATTTATAATGTTTCTGCGGACGATACCGCGTTGATCGTATACGAATCGACGCCACCGAAGGAACGACTTTGTCGCCGTCATGGTTGTGACGGTGCAGATACCGCTCGCGAACAAAAGAGGACCATGGCGTGGAGTCATTTCTCTTTTGCTGGGCATGCCACAGTCAATGTCAGCAAAAGCCAAGTTCAAGGTGAGCTCAAAGACATCATTATTCGCCCGTCTCGCGGTGAAGGTGTTGATTACGACATCATTAGTAAAAATTTAGAGCAGGCTTCAATTGTTATCGAAGTGCTCAAAACCAATGCAAAACTCTCGGTGGAATTTATTGATGACCGTTATTTAGAGTTTCGCCAAATTCCACTTGATCCATTATTGATTTTTGCTGACCAACTTGAATCCGAAGATCATGCTTCAATTCCTGACCCCGCTGCTAAAAGTACGTACCTGGTGAAGAATGGATCGGCATTCTCTCGCGAAATCGCTGCTACAAAAAAGGCCGTTTACTTTGAGCCGGGTGTCCATGAACTTGGTTATTGGGAAGTGCCTGAATCGGTCATGCAGGTTTATTTGGCAGGTGGTTCATATGTTAAGGGAGCTATTAATTCTGCGCTGGAGCACAAACGTTTCCAAAAAGGCTTTACGGTCAATGGTCGAGGCATTTTATCTGGCGAAGCATTCCCATGGCGTCCCAATAAGAAAAAGCAGGGTAAAGAAAGCTGCTTGGATGAACATGGTGATGCATTTGACTGTTGGTTTGATGGCGTGAAAATGCTGCAACTGGGTACTGACAAATTCGTATTTGAAGGCGTTACTATTGTGAATGCGCCACACTATGTAATTTCTGGATTCCGAGACGACAACATTGCTTGGAATGCACATACGCCGCAAGGTGATGATGACCCCAAAAATGACGCTCTTGGAGAAGGCTTATTCTCAGAAGAAGACAGCTACTCCGGTGTAATGAGTAACTTCAAAGTCTTGGGGAATTGGCGCTGGAATGGCGACGGAGCGGCAATTTTAACGAATACCACTATCGAAGATTGCTTTATCTCGCCATTTGATGATGCCTTCAAAACATATTCTGACGGCGGCGTGGTGAAAGATTGTGTGATTTGGCAAACCGACAATGGTGCTGTTTTTCAATTTGGTTGGTATCCCAAAAACATCGACGGTTTACTGGTCGATAATATGGACTTAATCCATGCGGAGTGGACCGGTCGGAATCAGAATTGGGGCATTTTTAACTTCGCTGATCGAGGGGGTGATCGAGGCCCCACAGATCGAGTGTTCTGGTTAGAAAACTCAGTATTTAAGAATATCTATACCGAAGGCCCAATTACGCGAGTCATTGCTTTAGAGAATGCAGTGGTGAAGCAACAAGGCTTCCGCAATTTGGTATTTGAGAATATTCAGATTGAGCATTTAGTCACAGATAAAGAAGCAAAGTCGTTGCAGAAAGAAGGTAACGGCACCCTCGATACTGTGAAAAAAGATTGGTTTGGATATCCTGTTGGAAGACCAACCAATATCCTCCATGACGCTAGCAACAAAGGCCATATCAGCGATATTACAATTCGTGGTTTAGTTGTGGATGGTCAAACAATTAATCAAACGAACGCCCAGACATTAGGTCAGTTTACACTGATTGGTGATGACAACATGGTGGTGTTCGAATAATTCAGTTTGCGGGGCATGTTCTTGATGCTTCGCTTATTTTCTTGGAGCATTTTTATGCGAGTCAACTTAACTCAAGGTATTGCACTGAGTGCAGCCTTAGTCTCTGGTTTATCATTAACAGCCTGTCAGCCATCATCGGAAACTACCGCTAGCGCTGCGCCTAAAGTAAGCGTTGAAACGGAATCAAAAGTCACCTCAACAACCGATAAGCGCCCAAACATTGTGTTCATTTTGGCGGATGATATGGGCTACGGCGATTTATCCGTGAATGGTCAGGCCAATTTTACGACGCCTAACCTTGATGAAATGGCCGCTCAAGGTATCAATTTCACAAACTTCTATGCCGGTTCTGCGGTGTGTGGTCCATCTCGCAGTGTACTTATGACAGGGCAACACGTCGGAAATACACCGATTCGAGCCAATCAAATGGCGGTGAAAAGTAAGTTCGGCTCACATAGTCGTACGTTGTTGAAAGATGAATTGACGGTGGCAAATGTATTGCAAGATGCAGGCTATCAAACGGCACTCATTGGTAAGTGGGGCTTGGGTGAAATTGATGATGAGGGACATCCGAACGATCAAGGCTTTGATTACTTTTACGGATATACCAATCACATTCACGCACACAACCATTACCCAGATTATTTATGGCGTAATAAAGAAAAAGTAGAACTTAAGAACGAAGTGATCGAAGCCGATTGCGATTATTGTGCCGGTTTTGGGCATCGAGGCGAGATCACACCGCTCGACAAACGTTTTGAATATTCAGATGACCTCATCAGAGATGAGTCGATTGCATATTTAAAGCAAGCTGCACAGAAAGACGAGCCATTTTTCTTGTTCGTATCTTTAGTTTCTCCACATGCTAACAATGAAGCGGAAACAGTTGACTGGGCGCATGGATTAGAAGTGCCGAGTACTGCTTCATTTGATCATGAAGATTGGCCAGATACCGCAAAATCCTACGCAGCGATGGTCGAGCATATTGATAACTCAGTAGGTGCGATTAAAGCCCAGATCAAAGCATTAGGTCTTGATGACAATACAATCGTCATGTTTACCGCCGACAACGGCCCACATGAAGAAGGCGGAAACGACCCATCTTTCCACAACTCAAATGGAGACAATAGAGGCTTAAAACGCTACCTATACGAAGGTGGAATTCGCATGCCAACTCTTGCTTGGGGTCCTGGTTTGGTGCCCGAAGGCATTGTATCAGAGCATATTGGCTACTTTGGTGACTTTATGGCAACCGCAGCAGAAGTAGCTGGCGTTGATGTTCCAGCCAATACTGATTCAGTGAGCTTTTTACCCGTGTTAAAAGGTGATGCTGAGAAGCAAAAAGAGCATGAATATCTATATTGGGAATTCTATGAGCACATTACTCAGCAAGCTGTAAGAATGGGGAAATGGAAAGCCATTCGCATTCCTATGGTGACCGGTCCCATTGCTTTGTACGATATGGAAGCGGACCGAGCAGAAAGCACAGATGTTGCAGTGCAGCACCCTGAAGTTGTTGCACGTATTGCTGAAATCATGAATGAGAATCATGTACCATCGCCACTTTGGATTTACTAACGAGCGGCTTTTAAACTTTCGTAAACAATAACAGCGACTTAGTATTTTTAAGCTCGCTGTTATTGTGTTTGATAGTGATAATGAGAAGGTTTATCGTTATTAAGTGTATGAAATAAAACGTTTTTTCTTGTTCTTGGTCAATTCCTCGACTAAACTTTGGCAAGCTTATTGTCCATTGATAGGCCTCGAGGAGGCACCATGCAAGGCAACAAAGAAGTATTACAGGCACTCAACAAGGTGCTGACGACTGAACTTACGTCTATTAACCAGTTTTTCCTACACGCTCGTATGTATAAAAACTGGGGATTTTCAGCACTGAATAGCGCTGCTTATAAAAAATCCATCAAGGATATGAAGCAAGCGGATGAGCTGATTGAACGCATTCTATTTTTGGAAGGCCTTCCGAATTTACAAAAACTTGGGCACCTCCGGATCGGAGAAGATACCGAAGAAATGCTTAGCTGCGACATGACGTTTGAACTGGAACAATTACCAGTGCTGCGTGAAGCGATTGCTTTGTGTGAAGAGCAAGCTGATTTTGTATCGCGTCAATTGCTAGAAGAAATACTCGAACATGAAGAAGAGTATGTGGATTGGATTGAAACGCAGCAGCATCAAATCCAAGCACTCGGACTTGAAAAATATCTACAAGCTCAACTGTGAGCAAGAACCTGACGGAGATTAATCATGAAAGGTAACGCCAACGTTATTGATGCTTTAAATCGTCTGCTTGCGGCTGAGTTAGCTGCGATGGACCAATACTTTATTCACTCTGAAATGTATGCAGATTGGGGTCTTACAAAGCTTTACGATCGCATCTCTCATGAGTTTGATGATGAAAAAGGGCATGCAAAGCTTCTTATCGAACGTATTTTATTCCTTGAAGGTACGCCTTGCATGACGAAGCGAGATCCCCTGCGGATTGGTAGTGCAGTGCCTGAAATGCTCGAAGCTGATTTGCAGCTTGAGTATGATGTGGCGGCAGCGCTGCGTGACACTATTGAAATGTGTGAGAAAGAACGCGACTATCAAACTCGGAACATTCTCGGAACCTTGCTTGAAGACACCGAACAAGACCATGCCTATTGGCTAGAGCAACAGCTGGGTTTGATCAAGCGCATTGGATTAGAAAACTACCAACAGTCCATGCTTTAGTCACGCGCTTAAACGCAGAAAACGCGCCGTTTGGCGCGTTTTTTTTAGATTGCTGAAAACTCAAGATTCAATTTGAACCGTGGGTTTAATTAGTTTGTAAAGTTCTCCCGCTGGCATTGGTTTGTAAAACAAGTAGCCCTGAGCCAAATCACAACCTAATGAGCGGCTGTATTCGGCTTGTTCAATTGTTTCGATTCCTTCAACTACGATCTTCATATCGAGTCGATGCCCGACGTTTACAATGGCCTCCATGATCGCTTGGTCTTTCGGATTGTGCGGAGCTTCCACCACAAAGCTGCGGTCTATTTTCAAATTTTGCACAGGGAATAATTTAAGGTAACTGAGTGAGGAGTAACCTGTTCCAAAATCATCAATTGAAATTTCCATGCCGGCATTTCGAAACAGCATGATTTTTCCGAGCATATCACTATCGGCACTGATCAAAACATTTTCCGTCAGCTCTATACCAATGTCTCTTGGGGTAAGTCCATGATCAGAAAGTGTTTGAGTGAGACCTTCGAAGAAATGACTGTGATGTACTTGTTTGCCCGACACATTGATATCAATACGAAGATCTTTAATTCCTAAACTGCGCCATTTAGCAACTTGTCGGCAAGCAGCCTTAATAACCCACTGGCCTATGCGAATGATTAAATCTGAGCGCTCAGCTACCGGTATAAACTCGCCCGGTGATGTCCACGAGTCAGGTGATGTAGGAGTCCAGCGCAGGAGCGCTTCGCAAGATACAATTTCTTCAGTATTCAGGTTAATCTGAGGTTGGTAGACCAGTGCGAATTCGTCATGTTCAAGCGACTGACGTAAACACGTAGCAATTTCGCGCTGACGCTTTAGCTGTTCATTCATGGACTGTGCAAAAAATCGATAGCGATTTCGGCCCGAATCTTTGGCTTGATACATGGCCGCATCTGCATTTTTTAACAGTTCATTCCCAGTGTCTCCGTCATCAGGGTATACCGAAATTCCGATACTGGCGGTCACATAGACTTCTTGTTCGAATAGCCTAAATGTGCGTTCGAATTCCGACATTAGCTTATCAGAAACCGATTCGATGCTTTCTCTGTCATGAAGGTTGGGTAACACGACAATGAACTCATCACCACCGAAGCGAGACAATGTATCGTATTGTCGCAAATGAATACGCAGCCGCTCTGCGACTTGTTCCAGTAATGAGTCGCCCGCATTGTGACCCATAGTGTCATTGATTTCTTTAAATAAATCGAGATCAATAAAGAGCACGGCCAGTTGATGATCAAAACGTTTGGCCTCGCTGATCCTGCGTTTGAGTTCTTCTTCTAGAAAGCGTCTATTAGGCAAGTTTGTCAACAGATCTAATGTTGCCATACGCTTCAATTCAGTAGCGGCTCTGTGTTGTGCTGTTAGATCGACATCAACACAAAACATTTCGGGGCTGTCAGTGTCTTCTCGAAGCATGACATGGCTGGAAAATACCGGCACAAGATGCCCGTTCTTGTGACGCAACTGTATCTCCGAAGCGGGGATTTCATCGCCCAGATGAATCCATTTTTTATGGGCTTCAATCACTCTCAAGCGCATTTCATCGGGAATAATTAAATCTTCGAGCCGTTGTCCTAACGCTTCATTTTTACCGTAGCCATAAATTTTGGTGCTTGCATCGTTCCAATAAATTACCTCTCGATTACGGTTATAGCCTTGTACCGCTACCGATGGTAATGATTCAATTAATTGTCTAAAGCGACGTTCATTTTCACGGTATTCTTGTTCAGCAAGCTTTCGTCTGGAGACGTCTCTTAGGGTGCCGCAAATTCTCAACACGCTGTGATTGAGCGGATTATGTTCAACGACTTTTCCTGTACCTTCACACCAAATCCAATTGCCGTCTTGGTGACGCATTCGGTATTCCAGCGAGTATGCGTCACGGCTCTCAATGCACCGATTAATGAGCTGCTGCACTAAACCATAATCATCGGGATGAATGCGTCCCATGACATCTTCAATGGTTAAATTTAATTGGCTGGCAGGTAGCCCCAAAAATGCTGCCCACCGCTGATTTATTTGATAGTTGCCATTGGTGTAATCCCAATCGTAGTAACCCAACTCTCCGCCATCAATGACGTGTTGAAGTTGTTTCGCACTGAGTCGCGATGTCGCTTCGGTTTCTTCTAAATGAGAACGGTGAATCATTTGTTGCAGCGTATAGCGTCGTATCACAACTACACAAATGGCGGTAGTGAGCAGTACAATTGCAATAAGGCCTAATTGTCTGTCGTAATACGCATTAATTTGCTCTTTGATCTGTGTACTTAAAGAAACTTCTAATTGTTCAAGTTGCTGCGACAGCTTGTTAGATAGCATTGAAAATTGAGGGTAGTCCCAATTTGCGGATTGATTACTACTGTCGTAATACTGAACGATACTTAACATCGACTCTAAGGTGATGTAACTGGTTCGAATGTCGGTTCTAATTGATTCTTTCTCAATTTGAGGTAAGTGAACCCCCCAAGCCGAACCGCCATTTAGCATGGCCTCTAAATAGTTTTTGGCCTGAAGCAAAGAACTCACCGCCTCCCCACTCGATTGGTTAGTGCGATTTGCAGCCTCCATGAGTAAATTCGCTTTAGTGACTTCTTTGTGAACTTTGGCTGTGGCTTCAACTAAATTGGAAGCGCGAACCATTGTGTCCATGCTTAAGTTTGTACTGAAATAAATTCCGGCACATAAAAGACAGCCGAAAACAATGACTATCCATTCTTTATATGATAACCAGCTGACGTTGGTCATTTCATGATTTACCGGCATTAGATTGATTCCAGACTACATAAGTTTTGCCAAAGCAAAAAATACTCGTTTTAGAGTAACGTCGTACTTTAGCTTTCATTAGGCGTACAGTTTATGTAAAGGATTTAAGCAAAGTAAACTAAATTACTAATGTTATTAGAGTATTCTATAATCTAGTCGATATTTCGTATGAAGCACGCAAAATAATGACTTTATATTGCCACGTGGTGATTTTTTGACGCTGATAAATCTTGTTTTTTACGTGAAATTATAGGGTTACTGATTTAGTGAGTATGTTTTTTACTGGAGCTGAATTAAATTTCTTTAGGGGCTTAAGTTCGTCAAACTCAGCGTAAATACTCTCATTCAGAATGCCAGGCTCAACATGAAGACCTGGCATATTCTCAACGATACAAAATTAGAGTAATACTTACCCGCCCGGAATGTACTCATCTTGAGGTATTTGAACGTCAGGGATCCATTGTTGCATCTTCTGGACGATCGCTTTTGATGAAGGCTGATTTACGATATTGCGTTGTTCATTTGGATCGGAGCGGTGATCGTACAGTTCCTCGGTGCCATCTTGGTATCGGATGTAATTCCAATGATCTCGAAGTATGCCGTGGTTGCCTTGTTGATATGTGATGACGGCTGCGTGAGGCCAAGCATCGCTATTTGTTGAAAGCAGGGGAGTCAAATCATGGCCGCTGAGTTGCTGGCCAACGGGCAGGTCAAGCAGAGATACAATCGTTGGATAAATGTCCACAAGAGATACAGGTTCCTGAACCATTTTTGCGGCTTGGCCGGGCACTTTGATAATCATCGGCGCATTAGCTCCTTGACGCCACATGGTGAATTTTTCCCAACGGTCTTTGTGTCCCAGTTGGAAGCCATGGTCACTCCATAAAACAACAATGGTATTGTCTTTGTAGTCACTATTTTCCAATGCCGTGAGCATTTTTCCTATTGCGGCGTCAGCGAATGATGTTGATGCCAAATATCCTTGCATGGCTCTGCGCCATTCATCGGGACGCGATTTTACCAGTCGAGCAAAGCCTGATGACCAGTTTGTTTGAGCGATTTGTGGAATGTCTTGCATGTCATCATCTGCAAGTTCTGGAAGCTTTATTTGCTCCAGTGGATACAAATCGAAAAATTCTTTAGGCGCAAGTTGTGGGGAGTGAGGTCTGAATATACCGCAGGCTAAAAAGAACGGCTTGTCACGTTCTTGTTGCAGCTGATCTTGGCAAAATTGAGCGGTTTTGAAATCGCCAGTTTGTTCTTTGGCTTGCTCAATGGGGCCCCAAATGCCGTGTTCTCGAATATAGTCTTTAATAGGTAGTCCATCATATTCACTTAAGCCTCCGTGCCATTTGGCCCAACCATCTTCATTCACATATTCGTGAGCCCCAGCTGTGCCTGTCTCTGTAGAGGATTGATAGGTCCATGAGCGATCGTCTGATAGCGGGGCTGCTTGCGATTTGAGGCCTCGAGAATGGTGAAATATTTTACCCGATGCAATCGTGTCGTAGCCGTGACGCTGAAGGTATTGAGGTAAGGTCACTCGGTCTTCTCCACCGGGCCTGTGTCTGAAGTTTCCGTTATTCGTATATTGCCCAGTGATTTCAGGGCGTTGGCCCGTTAAAACAGCCACGCGTGATGGGTTACAGGCAGGAACAGCGGCATAAGCATTTTGGAACATAACACCTTCGGCTGCTAGGCGGTCAATGTTGGGGGTTATTGCATCGCCTCCCCACACTCCTACATAGTTATTCAGATCGTCCACCGCAATCATAAGCACATTCATCGGCTTTTGAGAGGGCATCGATTGTTGCGAGATATCTGGTGACGATTGGCTGCAACCCAACAAGGCGCCAGCTGAGCAATAGACGGCTGAAACTAGCCATGTTTTGTAATGCATGTGGAATTCCAAAGTTAGAAGTGATCGCTTTTATATAACCTTATTTATGATGGTGATGGGTATGCGTTAACCGGCTCAATGCTAAGGGGTAATGAATCATGTGACAGTTTTCGCAGCCTGACTTCAAACTTTTTATGAGGAATGGCACTGCTACATTTATTTTATCTCACGTCATAATTTGTAACATTCTATAGTCGCCCGTACATATGTAAATTTGGCTGTTACCCTGGTAAATAACAGCCATTCGAGAGGTTATATGTTTGGTGGTGGTTTAAAATCTTATTTGGTCGCAGGTGCGAAAAGTACAAATGGTGTTAAAAAAGAATCGAGCGAAGTATTCGTCGCCTACAATGAATTTGAAGTGAAGAAACAAGCTGAACAATGTGGGTTTGTTGATTATGAGATGACTTTACTCGACAACGAAGATCCGCAGCGGAAGTTCAGTTAACCGAGAGCATTCAGCTTCATTTATACGTCGGCTGGGTAATGAACTCCCAACTGCTTTCTACTTTGATCGATGAGCCTCAATGTTGTTTCAGAGCGCTGCCATGTATTGATGGTCGATTCGTTATGACGTTTTAGAATTAGCGCTATGAAGTGGGTCAGTTCGTAACTCATGGTTGGTTTGAGAGTACCAACATCCAGCTGCACCATTTCTTCGTTGCGATGGGCAAATCGAATCGCTCTGGGTTGAGCGATAAAATCAACCTCAATGCGGCCGTTTTCCCCTAAAATCTCAGTTAAATGACTGCCGTCGTTTACCTTCGAGTAAATGATGCTAGCTTGGCAGTGCTGATATTGAAGCAGCAACTGACCACATCCATCTACTCCCGTTTCTAGTAACGTGCCTTTGGCCACAATATCATCGGGCACGCCTAGTAAATGAACGGCGCTTGCCAGCGGGTAAATGCCGATGTCCATTAGTGCGCCATTTGAAAATTCAGGGTTGAAAGCATTGGGGCGTTCGCCTTGCTTAAACTTGTCATAGCGCGAGGAGTACTGACAATACTGCGAGATGAACTGGCGAATTGGGCCTATTTGGGGCAAAAACTCTTTTATTTTCGTAAACGCAGGTGTCATTGTCGGCATCATCGCTTCCATCAGCGTAACGTTGTTTTCAGCCGCAGTAGTGGCCATCGCTTGGAACTCGATGGCGTTTGAGGCTGCGGGTTTCTCCACTAAAACATGCTTGCCAGCATTCATCAATGCGATGGCTTGAGGGGCATGAAAGCTAGTGGGCGAAGCAATATAAACAGCATCAAAATGCGGACTTTGGCACAATGCATTAAAATTTGTGTAGGTGTATTCTGCTTGGTGTTTGGCAGCGAACTCCGTGGCGGTGTGTTGGTGTCGAGAATACACGGTAGTGAGTTTAAACTGAGCGACATGCTTGGAAGCGTCTAACAGGCGCTCAGTAATAAAGTTGGTGCCAATAATAGCAAATCGAATCATGATCGAGGCCTTGTCAGTTGGATAGTGCTCGATTTCATGAGGCGTGTTTTTGAGCCTGTTGACGAACTTGCAGCAATCCTGCGTCAAATTCTTTCATCACAGTTTCTAGAGCGTCGGTGGCAATGCCAAAATATTTGGTCGCCGTAATGCTGGGTTCTTGAATCGTGATTTCATTTTGTATGGATGCTAGCAAAGGTGTCAGCTTTGTTCGACATAAATTATTGTTGCACACCTGATTGTAGGAACTGAGTTTGCTGTGCAAATATTTGAGTCTGATTCTTTCGACACTTCCACAATGGTGTGCTGCTGCGACTCCGGTTCCCAAGGCTCGCGCCTGGCCAATAAATTCAGCATTAAAAAGTAGCGATTGCCATAAATGCTCAGCTGAAAGTTGCCCGTCAATGGTGAGTTCTTGCAGGTGATGTTGCTCTGCACAATCCTCAATTAAATGTAAAATATTCAGGATTAAACGATTGTGTTGCTCAAGAGAATATGACGGGGTGTGATTGATATAGTTTGCCGACAATCGTTGCCAATGATCAAGAATTCCTTCCCATCGCGACGTGCTTGAGATCCAGTCTCCTTGGCTTTTGAGTGCCCGTATTTGGCGTTCAATTTGTTGCTGAACTTGCCCAATTTTAATCGCCATATCTTTATCGCCGTTCAGGAACGCAGTGGTCAACCCCCGGTGCTGCTGCATGGGCGTTAAAAATGCACGTAGGCTTTGTAGCCATTCAATGCCGTGCTGATATCGAGCGAGGTGACGCGCATGCGAGCGCCGAATTTTCAAAATGCTAAACACTGCTAATAAGACGAGCATTGCGCAAACAGTAAGTGGAAGAGTGATGATGTCCATGAACAACTACCTTTATTGGATCATGCTTTGCAAGTGTTCTGCAACGTCGGCTGTTTGTTTTGCCATTGTTGCGTTATCTGTTGCTGTACGTGCAACATTCTCAATATGTTCTGATATTTCTCGTGTTGCCACCGCTTGCTGCTCAGTTGCACATGCAATTTCAGAAATCTGATTGGAAACGAGCTCGGTCGTTTCGACAATATTTTCAAGTGCGGTAAATGCGTTTTCAACACTACCGAGGCACTCGTCCGTGCGGGTCACTACTTGCGTCATTCTTGTACCAACCAGCTGCATGTTTTGTGTCACACTTGAAGCTTGCTCTGTAATTGAATTGGCCGACTCATGACTCCGATGCGCCAATGCTCGGACTTCGTCAGCGACGACAGCAAAGCCTCTGCCATGTTCTCCTGCTCGAGCGGCTTCAATCGCCGCATTGAGTGCTAACAAATTTGTTTGTTCGGCAATTTCTCGAATAATTTCAGACATACTGACCACTGTTTTCAGGTTGTCATCCAGAGAAGACATCAATTTGCCGGTCTCTTGAGCGCGAGCTGAAACGTCGTTGACTTGTTTAGAAGCACTTTTCAGTGCGGAGTAACCTTGCTCGCATATGCCTCGAGCACTTTCTGCGGCCTGTTGTGTTTGCTCTATTCGATTAGACACCTCGCTAATACTTTGAGATATCTCAGTGGTTGCCGCCGCAGTGCTATTGGTGGCTGCGGATTGGTTTAGGGAGTGAGTTGCGACTTGATTCGCATTGTTGGCAAGCTCCGATGTGGAAAAGCTCATTTCGTGAACGACGGCTTCGAGAGACTGATTTTTTCGTCCGTTTATTCTGAGCATGTCCACCATGGGTTCTTGAATATCTCGGAGAGGGCCGATTAACCATCGTTCGACATGGTTGTCATGGGAACTCTCAAGTGCATGCAGGTAGTGACTCAGTGCATTTCGATCACGAGCAATGGAATACATAAAAAAGGCTGAAATGCTTAAACTTATATAGCCCAGAGCGAATGCGACTTCAATTGCGCCAAAGCCAAATGCAATTATAGGAGGCAATAGCATTGCGAATGTCAGTTTGCTGCATCCATTGCATCCAAGCTGCTGCATGAAGTGATTAATCATTTGTGACTACGGATTAGTTTGATCATGCAGGAAGTACTGCAAGCTGCGTTCCACCGCCATGAAAATAAGAAGGATCTAAACTAAGGAATGTTTCCAAACCCTTGGAACATCAGTGAATCTTTTATGTGTGTGTAAAAAAAATTGACAATCGGGGTGGGAAGATTTGGTGCATTTAACGTTGACGAACAGTGCCCTTTTTTGGGGCGGGTGGTTAATTTTTTATGGGGAATGTGCAAAGTTGGTGCGTTTGTTTGAATGTTGTGGGTCGTAATCACAGAACATTCCTACTGTCTTGATCCTAAGCATTTTTTAAAACAGATTTAGGCCTAAAATGGGAGCTTATTCGTTCTCTCTCTAATATTGCAATAGACTTTCAACAGGAACTTAACGTGACTCGTAAGGACATTCTTCGATTTGTGGTGGCATTTGGCGTTCCGCTAATTTTGCTACTGTTGCCCCGTACTGCTTTTGGTATTGAAGGTTTGACGCTGCAAGAGCAACGCGTTATTGCGATATTTGCGATGGCAGCATTGTGTTGGGTTCTAGAGCCTATCCCCATCTACTCAACGTCGGTACTGGTGATTGTATTAGAGCTGCTTGTTTTATCAGATAAAGGTTTGATATTCCTGAGAGCCGGTGCTGAGCAGGAAGGTTTTGGAACCCTACTGAGCTACAAAGATATCATGGCGACCTTTGCATCGCCGATTATCATGCTTTTCTTAGGCGGTTTTTTCTTAGCAATGGCTGCAACCAAGTATCGGCTCGATGTTAATTTAGCGCGTGTGTTATTGAAGCCGTTTGGCGAAAAGCCCTCCTTTGTCATGCTCGGTTTGATGGTGATTACTGCCATTTTCTCAATGTTTATGTCGAACACCGCAACCACCGCAATGATGTTGGCGATATTAGTGCCCGTGCTCTCTGTCTTCAAGCAGAGTGATCGGGGCAAGATAGCATTTGCCTTATCCATCCCTGTCGCTGCCAATATCGGCGGCATTGGTACACCCATCGGAACGCCTCCTAATGCCATTGCTTTGAAGTATCTAGTGGGTGATAACACCATTGGTTTTGGCGAATGGATGATGTTTGGTGTGCCGTTTGTCATTGTGATGCTAGCCATTGCATGGGCATTGTTGGTTTATTTATTTCCAAGTGATCAAGACAAAATGAAGCTGGAAATTAAAGGTCGCTTTTTAAAAACGCCTAAAGCTATCGTGGTCTATATCACTTTCGCGAGCACAATTATTTTATGGTTAATGGGCGGGGCGCACGGCATGAATTCATATACTGTGGCGCTCATTCCTGTTGCTGTGTTTTCAGTGACACGAATTATCGGCAAAGAAGATCTTAGAAACATCTCTTGGGATGTGTTGTGGTTAGTTTCCGGCGGCTTTGCTCTCGGACTCGCATTGGATAAGACGGGTTTAGCCGCCAATGCTGTAAATGCGATCCCGTTTGCGCAATTTTCGCCTCTACTCGTGATTGCTGGGGCCGCATTTTTAAGCCTACTCATGGCCAACTTCATGTCTCATACAGCAACGGCTAACTTGCTCATGCCAATTGTGGCTGCTTTGGCAGTTACAATGGAAAGCCTTGCTGGATTTGGAGGCATGAAAGCGTTGCTATTGTGCGTGACCTTTGCAGCATCGCTTGGCATGTCTTTACCTATTAGTACGCCGCCGAACGCATTGGCACACGCTTCGGGTCATACATCCACTTCAGATATGGCCAAAGTAGGCGCCACACTAGGAATAGTTGGTTTGCTGCTCACATTTGCAATGGTGTATGTCATGAAGTTGATTGGATACGTTTAAGGATTAGATGATGCAGAAATTAATTGTTATTTGTGTTGATGATCAGCCCGAAGTCTTGAGTGCGGTGAGTCGTGATTTGGCGGCCTTGTCGAGTCATTGTGTGATTGAGGAATGCCAATCTGCTGCTGAATGTTTGGAGTTGCTCGATGAACTTGATGCTGAAGGAGCGCCAATTGCATTGGTCATATCAGATCATGTAATGCCTGCGATGACAGGAGTCGATTTGTTGACAGAGGTTAATTCTGATGAGCGTTTTAAACAGACGCACAAATTCTTACTCACAGGATTAGCCACACATCAAGATACCATTCGAGCCATCAACCAAGCGGGTATTGAGCAGTACTTTGAAAAAGCATGGAATCCGGATGAGCTTGTGCTTGAGTGTAAGCGTGCACTGACTCACTTTGTATTTGAGACAGGGCTTGATTATACCGAGTATCAACCAATCCTTGATGCTGAAAGCGTTTATATTCATTTAAGAAAAGTGTGACCCTGAATCACTATCAACGAGTACTTGTCATTAAGTACTCGTTTTTCTATATGTTTTCTTATGCGAATTAGTAATAGAAATTGAAATTTATATAACTATTCCAAAGCATTCTTTGCGAAATAGTTTGAGCTCTATATAGTGTGTGGCAATACCCCAAAAGTACTTTTGAGTGAGCATGCTCAGCCAAAAGGGAGGGGAAACCGGGAATGATCAATTTATTGTAAATAAATGGTTATTCGGTACAATTCTGCCCAGTTATTGTTGGGATACTAGACCAAATATATGGACGCACATACGCTTACTCACCTCAAGGCTCTCGAAGCCGAAAGCATTCACATTATCCGTGAAGTAGCTGCTGAATTCGATAATCCTGTCATGCTTTATTCGGTTGGAAAAGATTCTGCCGTGATGCTGCATTTAGCGCGTAAGGCATTTGCGCCGGGCAGACTTCCATTCCCGTTGCTGCATGTTGATACCAACTGGAAATTTCGCGAAATGATTGAATTTCGTGATTACATGGCGAAAAAATACGATTTCGACCTGTTGGTGCATAAAAATCCTGAAGGCATGGAAATGGGAATTAGCCCATTTGAACATGGCAGCGCGAAGCACACAGATATCATGAAAACCCAAGGTTTAAAGCAAGCTTTAAATCAGTATGGTTTTGATGCAGCCTTTGGTGGTGCGCGTCGTGATGAAGAAAAATCTCGCGCGAAAGAGCGTGTGTATTCTTTCCGTGATAAGCACCATCGTTGGGACCCTAAAAACCAACGTCCAGAGCTTTGGAATGTCTACAACGGTAAAGTGAATAAAGGCGAGAGTATTCGCGTATTCCCTCTGTCAAACTGGACGGAGCTAGATATCTGGCAGTACATCTACCTTGAAAACATCGAAATCGTTCCTCTATATAAAGCTGAGAAACGTCCAGTGGTTGAGCGCGATGGCACTTTGATCATGGTCGATGACGATCGCATGCCAATTGAAGAGGGAGAAGAGATTCAACAACGTATGGTTCGATTCCGTACTTTAGGTTGTTACCCTCTGACAGGCGCAGTGGAATCAGAAGCCACAACTTTGCCTGAAATCATTCAAGAAATGCTGCTGACTAAAACATCGGAGCGCCAAGGACGTGTGATTGATCACGACCAAGCGGGCTCGATGGAGCAGAAGAAAAAAGAAGGCTACTTCTAGCCCCAGTTTGGTTGGTTAGAGATGCGATTGAACCGACGATTCGTCGAAGGTTTATAAGTACAACGATAATTCAGTGATTTGCGCTCGATATCGCGAATTGCTAGAAAACTTGCATACATGCAGGAGTTTGGAATGAGTCACGCCTCGGATTTGATTGCTGAAGATATTGAAGCGTATCTAAAACAGCACGAACAAAAGGATTTGCTCCGCTTTTTAACATGCGGAAGCGTTGATGATGGTAAAAGCACCTTAATCGGTCGTTTGCTACATGATTCAAAGATGATCTATGAAGATCAACTTTCAGCGATTAAAAAAGATTCGCAAAAATTTAATACCACTGATGAAGAGTTTGATCTTGCGTTACTCGTAGACGGCCTTCAATCAGAGCGAGAGCAAGGCATTACGATTGACGTGGCGTACCGTTATTTCTCAACGGATAAGCGCAAGTACATCATTGCCGACACGCCAGGCCATGAGCAATATACGCGCAACATGGCAACCGGTGCATCAACCTGTGATTTAGCAATTTTGATGATCGATGCTCGTCACGGTGTTCAGGTTCAAACTAAACGTCACAGCTTTATTGTGTCGTTGCAAGGCATTCGTCAGGTTGTTGTTGCTATTAATAAAATGGACTTGATGGGCTTTTCGGAAGACGTCTTCAATAGTATTAAAGAAGACTACTTAAAGTTTGCCGAAAGCTTAAATATTCCAAGCATTAAGTTTGTTCCAATCTCAGCATTGAAAGGCGACAACGTTGTTGACCGCAGCTCTCAGAGCGATTGGTATCATGGCGAAACGCTGATGGAAATGCTTGACTCTGCAAATGTTGGCGCAGCTCGCAACCTGGAAGATTTTCGTTTACCAGTCCAATACGTGAATCGTCCAAATCTTGATTTTCGTGGCTTCTGCGGAACAATTGCTGCTGGTATCGTTCGCAAGGGTGACGTCATCACTGCATTGCCATCGGGTAAATCATCAAAAGTGAAATCAATCGTCACTTTTGAAGGTGAGCACGAAGAAGCATTTTCTCCGATGGCCGTTACGCTGACGCTTGAAGATGAAATTGATATTAGTCGCGGCGATATGATTGTTCATTCGAATAATCAGCCTGAAGTTGCAGACTCTTTAGATGTTCATATTGTGTGGATGTCAGAAGATGCATTGGTTGCCAATAAGCAATACGACGTTAAATTGGCAACAAAAACTGTGAGCGGTTCGATTAGCGATATTGAATACCTAATTGACGTGAACACGTTGGAACAACAAGATGCAGTGCGTTTGAGCTTGAATGAAATTGGCCGATGCCAGTTGCATTTGAACCAACCTGTTGCATTTGATGCGTATGACAAAATACCAGGTACCGGTGCATTCATTATTATCGACCGTTTGACTAACGTTACGGTTGGTGCAGGCATGGTAATAGGCAAAGGCCGTGGCGAACATACAACGACAGAAGGTAACTTCAGTGAGTTTGAATGGGAGTTAAACGCTCTGATTCGCAAGCATTTCCCACATTGGGATGCAAAAAACTTAAGTGAGCTTCTGAAAAAATGACGCTGCAAAGCTGGCTTGTAGTCGCGGTTTTTATCGCGACTCTTGCAGGGCTTATTCAGTTTCAAAAGCGTCCAGCCATCGTTTTTGGCTGTACGCTTTTGGCAGTATTTGGTCTGGATCTAGTATCTACAGAGCAAATGCTGTCTAGCTTGGTCAACCCCGGCCTTGTTACTCTTATCTTACTCATCATTTGCTCCTTTGCTCTTGAAAAAACACGCTTCTTACGATTCGTTGCGTCCAAAGTTATTCGACCCGGCTTCAAAAGCACATGGTTGCGTTTGTTTACCACTACGGTGTGCTCCTCTGCGCTATTGAATAACACTGCGGTTGTTGCCACTCTCATTGCCCCTATACGGAGTAATCCTCATCATCCCGCTGGCAAACTACTTCTACCGCTGTCTTACGCTGCTATATTAGGGGGGACGCTTACTTTAATCGGAACGTCCACCAACCTAATTGTGGATAGCATGCTGTTTGAAGCGGGTGGCGGCAGGTTAGACTTTTTCGCATTTTCAGCCGTAGGCGCGCTGGCTGTGCTGTTCGGTGGTGTAACGTGCTTTTTCGTTTCTCGATGGCTTCCAGCAACGCGAGTGACCGAAGCCAATGCTGCCGATTACTTTTTGGATGCCAAGGTTCAGCCCAGCTCTCCATTGATTGGTAAATCGGTGGAAGAAAATGGACTACGGCACCTCGAATCATTGTTCTTGGTCGAAATCGCACGTGGCGAACGTTTGATTTCACCTGTGACTCCAGCAGAAATTATTCAAGATGGTGACCGTTTAGCATTCAGTGGTGATGTCTCCAAAGTGATGCAGTTGAGCCACTTTGACGGTCTTAAAATGTTTGCTGATACCAGCGGATTGATGGAGTCGAACCTAACAGAAGTAGTTGTGCGTCCTGATAGTTCCTTGATTGGTTTAACACTGAAAAATGCAGGTTTCCGAGCTCGTTTTGATGCTGCCGTGGTTGCGATGCGCCGCGATGGGCAGCGCTTGTCAGGCAAGTTAGGTGAAGTCAAAATCCAAGCCGGAGACTTTTTGGTATTGGCTGTGGGACCCGACTTCTCGTCTCGCAATAATCTAACTAAGAACTTTATTGTGATTAGTGGTATGGAGCCGGAAAGTAAGCTGAAAGGACGAAAGGAACTGATTGCCGGATTAGGCTTTCTTGCCGTTGTGGGCTTAGCCGCTACCGGAACTTTGAGCTTACTCAAAGGTTTAATGTTGTTTTTAGGTGTCCTCTACTTCACTAATTGCCTAAGCTTAAATGAAGTGCAGCGACGTTTGCCGTTGGACATTTGGCTGGTGGTGGCGTCGGCTCTTACGTTAGCGCACGCTTTGACCAATACAGGTATGGTCCAAAGTTTTTCTGGACAATTTGCTGCAGGCATAGGGCAAGACAACCTGTATTTAGCATTTGTAGCAATGTACTTGTTAACCTTGATATTGACTGAGTTGGTGACCAACAATGCAGCAGCCGCTTTAGTGTTTCCAATATCGTATGGTTTGGCGCTGGGGTTGGGTGTTGATCCGATGCCATTTATCATGGCGGTAGCCTTTGGCGCTAGCGCTAGTTTTATAAGCCCGTATGGATACCAAACTAATTTAATGGTGTACAACGCGGGTCAGTATCAAATAAAAGATTTCTTGAAGGCTGGGCTTCCGGTTTCGGTTGTATACAGCATCGTGGTATTGCTCGCAGTACCGTATTTCTTTCCTTTTTAGGGTGGGACGACCATGACAGAGAATATTGTTTGGCATGATCACAAAGTGAGTCGAGAAGCGCGTAATCAACTGTGTGGCCATAAGTCATGTGTGCTTTGGTATACCGGTTTAAGTGGTTCGGGCAAATCGACAATTGCAAACGCTGTAGATGAGTTATTGCATAAACGTAGCGTCCATACCTACGTTTTGGATGGGGATAATATCCGCCATGGCTTGAACGGTGATTTAGCGTTTTCTGACAAAGATCGCGTTGAAAACATTCGCCGCGTAGGTGAAGTTGCTAAACTGTTTGTTGATTCCGGACTTATCGTCACAACGGCGTTTATTTCTCCATTTAGGGCTGACCGTAAGTTGGCTCGTAAACTGTTTGAGCAGGGCGAATTTGTAGAAGTGTTCATCGATACGCCGTTAGAAGTGTGTGAGCAACGCGATCCAAAAGGTCTGTATAAAAAAGCTCGTGCCGGGAAAATCCCTCATTTCACTGGAATCGATTCTGAATACGAAGCACCAGATGGTGCCGAGTTGATTGTTGAAACAGATGGCCGTAGCGTGATTGATTGCGCTCATCAGGTTGTAGCGTATTTAGCCGAAAACGGTTATCTCGACACCAATAAGTAATTTGATATAACAAGGACGATTGAATGTCTGAAATAATCAATCAACAGCTGATTGATGATGTAATTGCGATTGCGAAAGACGCAGGCAAAGGCATCATGACAGTATATGCGCGAGACTTCTCTATTTACGAGAAGGATGATAAAAGCCCGCTAACAGAGGCCGATTTACTCGCTCACAACATTATTGTTGATGGCCTTGCAACGTTGCCGACTCAATTCCCGATTCTCTCTGAAGAGAATGCAGATATTAGTTGGGAAGAGCGCAAGTCTTGGACGACCTATTGGTTGGTTGACCCGCTCGATGGCACTAAAGAATTCATCAAACAAAATGGTGAATTTACCGTGAATATTGCACTTGTGCATCAAGGCGTGCCGATTATGGGTGTTGTTTATGCGCCTGCAATTGAAACCCTGTACTGGGGAGCGCAAGGTTTCGGAGCATTTAAAAAACTTGATGCCAGTGAAGCTGTCTCTATTCAAGCGAAATCGGCCGAAGCGGGGGAAACGGTTAAAGTCGTGGGGAGTCGTTCTCACCCAAGCCCTGATATGGCTTCCTATCTCGAGCAGTTTGAGTCGCACGAAATGATTGCTATGGGTAGCTCACTTAAGTTGTGTCTGGTTGCTGAAGGCGTCGCTCATGTGTATCCACGTTTAGGTCCTACCAGTGAGTGGGATACTGGGGCCGCTCACGGTGTAGTGCTTCAATCAGGAGCCCGTGTGGTTACCATTGACGGTGCAGCGTTGCAGTACAATCAGAAAGACTCAGTACTCAACCCTTACTTTATTGTTGAGCCTGTCTAAGCTTTTTCGTGTTTAACGTTATGAATCACAAAAGGGGAACTGAGTTCCTCTTTTTTTATGTCTTGGGTTTAGGAAACGCAAGGCAAAACTTGTGCTTTGGTGTCAACCCATACAGATTGAAAGGGATGACTACTGAATATATATGCGTATGCCAAATAAACAGATTACAACATCAGAACCTATTCGTATCGGTATTGATCTTGGGGGTACAAAAACTGAATGCGTTGCGCTGGATTCGAACACTGGAGAGCAACTATTCAGAGAGCGCTTGCCCACCGAAAAAGGGGATTACTATGGAACCTTGGATACCATTAGGCACTTAGTGTCCCTTGCTGAAACGGAGTTGGCAGAAACAGCTTCAGTTGGTGTAGGAATTCCTGGAACGCTTTCAGGTCAAACTGGTTTTGTAAAAAATGCCAATTCTATTTGGCTCAATGGGCGAGACTTTAAGAATGATTTAGAATCCATCTTAGGCCGCTCAATACGTCTGGCCAATGACGCCAATTGCTTTGCTGTTTCTGAGGCGGTTGACGGCGCTGGAATGGGCGCTGATGTGGTGTTTGGTATCATATTAGGTACAGGCGTGGGAGCGGGGCTTGTGGTTCATCAAAGCGTGATTAACGGCGCCAACGGCCTTGCTGGAGAATGGGGGCATAACGGGCTTCATCGACCTACGGTGGAAGAGATAGAGCTCGCTACATCATGTTATTGCGGCCAGCATGGTTGTATTGAAACCTGGCTTTCTGGGCCTAGTTTCGAGCGAGAGTACTTTAAGCTCTCAGGCTTATCACTCAATGCTTCGAGTATTGTCCATAAAATGCTGACCGGTGACGATGCGGCTCAACAGTGTATGAAGAGCTACTGTTCTCGCTTAGTTCGCTCACTTGCTCACATGGTTAATATGATTGACCCTGATGTCATTGTGTTGGGCGGTGGAATGTCGAATGTTGATGCATTGTACCCATATCTCAACACCCATTTGGAATCGCATGTATTTGGTCAAGAGTGTAAAACTAAAGTCGTGAAGAATGAGCATGGCGACTCGAGTGGTGTGCGCGGCGCAGCGTGGTTGTGGGGCAGAACCTAACGCTCTAAGCATTCCAAAAAAATAGCCCCTGAGTTGGGGCTATTGCGACGTTTGATATTGTACAATTAGATGATTACTTCACTTCTTCGCCAGCCGCTTGTTTATCGGCATGATAGCTAGAGCGCACTAACGGACCACATGCAGCGTGATCGTAGCCGAGCTCTTCGGCTGATTCGCGGAACATGTCGAATTCGTCTGGATGCACGTAGCGCTTTACAGGCAAGTGATGCAAGCTGGGCTGTAAATACTGTCCGATGGTTAGCATGTTTGCGTTGTGGTCACGTAGATCTTTCATGACTTCCAGTATTTCGTCGTTGGTTTCACCTAGACCAACCATAAGCCCTGATTTTGTGGGGATGTCGGGGAACATCTCGCCAAAACGGCGGATCAACTCAAGTGACCATTTATAGTTTGCGCCCGGACGGGCCATTTTATAAAGGCGTGGAGCCGTTTCTAAGTTATGGTTAAAGACGTCTGGTGGATTCTTTGCAAGCTCTTCAAGGGCAACATCCATTCGGCCACGAAAGTCCGGTACTAGTATCTCAATTTGGATATCAGGTGAATAACGGCGAATAGCTTCAACACAGTCAGCAAAGTGTTTGGCGCCCCCGTCTCGCAGATCATCGCGGTCAACCGAAGTGATCACTACATAACGCAAGCCCATATCGGCAATGGTTCGACCGAGTTTTTCTGGCTCATTCTCGTCGGGCGCTAAAGGTTTGCCATTGGCAACATCGCAGAACGGACATTTACGAGTGCAAATATCACCCAAAATCATGAAGGTCGCTGTGCCTTTGTTAAAACATTCTGCGAGGTTTGGACATGATGCTTCCTCACAAACAGAATGTAGTCCGTGCTTGCGCATTCCTTCTTTCACTCGCTGAATATTGGCATTTGAAGCAGGTAGTTTGACCTTCATCCAAGGTGGCTTTCTCAGCATTTCTTCTTTTTCACTTGGAATCACAGTGATTGGGATATGCTGTACTTTGTCGGCATCGCGTTTTTTAACACCGGCTTCTGAACGGGTACTTTTAGTCATGCACTTCACCTGGAAGTTTGTTGTTATTCTGTGTTGTAGGGTAGCCAAGCCGCTTGGCTAAGCGTTGTGCTAGTTTTGGGCCTGCCTCTTCGACGCTTTTCAAGCCGTCTATTAACGATGTTTGTGTCATCGCCATACCTGCATACCCGCATGGGTTAATATACTGGAAAGGTGACAAGTCCATATTAATATTCAGTGCTAAACCGTGAAAGGTGCAGCCTCGTCTTACACGTAAACCAAGCGACGCTATTTTTGCGTCGTTAACGTACACCCCCGGAGCATCGCATTTTGCATAGGCTTCTATATGGTCTTCGGCCAACAATTCTACGATTGCTTGCTCCATATGAGTCACTAAATCGCGAACAGTAATTTTTAACCGGCGCAAATCTAACAGCAAATAGATGATTAGTTGTCCTGGCCCATGGTAGGTCACTTGCCCACCTCGATCGGCTTTAACAATCGGTATATCCGTTGCCATTAAAATGTGTTCAGGTTTTCCTGCTTGCCCTTGGGTGAAGACTGGAGTGTGCTCCAGCAGCCACAGCTCATCTGGCGTGTCTTTATCTCGATGATTGGTAAAGTCTTGCATGGCTTGCCAGCATTCTTCATAGGGTTGCTGGCCAAGGGAGCGGATGACAAGTGTGTTCACGACGAAGACTCGATCAAGTTTTTATAGAACGTAACGGACAAGGTCAATATGTCCTAGCGCTTTATAAAGTGTTTCAACGTGCTCTTTGCTGGTCACAGTGACACTGACAGTCACGCTATGATAAGTGCCTTTAGAGCTTGGTTTTACTGTAGGTGAGTAGTCACCCGGAGCGTGAATTTGAATCACGTCTACGATTTTAGATGTTAAATCATCGTGCGCTACGCCTAAAACTTTAAACGGAAAACTGCATGGAAAGTCCAACAGTTCATCAAATTTAGTGTCCATAAATGCTCCCATAAAACTTGAGTAAGCCCCATTAGATGGCGATTCTAGCACGAACTTTCAAGGGGGGTGAGCGAAGCTGTAATAAAATTACAGTACGGTTTGATACAGGAGGGGGACAGAGGCGAAATAAAAAAGGTCGCTGAACAGCGACCTTTTAAAACGGGCAGTAAATTTAAAACGAATTAGTTAAAATAAGTTATTAAATAACAAGAGAATTTGATCAATCAAGCGGCTGAACCATCCGGCTTCTTCCACATCATGTAATGCAACCAGTGGGTACTCCGCAATATCTTCACCATTGAGCGTCACGTGTACAGTGCCGTAGCGGTCACCTTTTTTAACCGGAGCTTCTGGGCGCTCGGTTAACTCAAAGTCGGCTTTGAGGTTTTTCACTTGCCCTTTTGGAAGAGTCGTGGCGACCGTTTCAAGAACGCCTAGCTGCACCTGTTCTTTGGTGCCGAACCAAACGCGCTCTTCGGCAAATACGGTTTCGGGTTCATAGGGTACAACGGTCTCGAAGAATCGAAAGCCGTATTGCAGTAACTTACGGTTTTCAGCGTTGCGAGATCGAGTGCTCTCGGTGCCCATTACAACAGCAACAAGGCGCATGCCGTCTTTTTCTGCTGAAGAGACAAGACTATATCCGGCATCATTGGTATGGCCGGTTTTGATTCCGTCCGCTCCAAGGTCTTTGTCCCACAGCAGGGCGTTTCGGTTAAATTGTTCTCGGCCATCCCAAGTGTAACTTTTCTCGCCGTAAATCTTGTACTCTTCTGGCAAATCACGAATGAGAGCCGTGCCGAGTGTGGCCATGTCGCGTGGTGTGGTGTAGTGCTCTCCTGCGTCTAGACCATGACTGTTCATGAAGTGAGATTGCTCCATGCCTAGATGCTTGGCATAGGCGTTCATCATGTCTACAAAGGCACTTTCTGTGCCTGCAAGGTGCTCCGCTACAGCGATACATGCATCATTGCCCGAAACGATGACGATACCCTTATTTAATTCGCCCAACGGTACCTCGGTGTTGACCTGAACAAACATGAGTGATGAACCGCGCAAATCTTTGTTGGTGTACAAAGATGCATTGGGTCCAATTTTAACCATGTCTTCTGGGCTGACATTTCCGTTTTTTATTTCGGTTCCGAGCACATAGCTAGTCATCATTTTAGTGAGACTGGCAGGGGCTAAACGTTCGTCCGCATTGTGCGACACTAAAGTGCGACCCGTTAAATAGTCCACCAGAATGTAGCCTTTGGCGGCAACCTTAGGAGGATCCGGTGTGATAACAGGCGCTGCAACTGACAAGCCTGATACTGCGAGAGCAACAAGACCAATTGAAATCGAACGTAGAGGATTGTTTTTGAACATAATTAAGCTATTAAGTGTTAATCCTGAAAAATAATGCTGGCGCAAGCATACCATGCCTGAAGGCGCCTTCACACGACACTAGGACATCAATTTAGTCGTTCTTATTCTCAATAGGTGTTGCTGTTAATGAGTCGATAAATTGATGTGAAAAATATTTCCTTTATTGAGCATAGACCTTGAATGCCGAAGAAAATTCCCCTTGTTTCAATATTTCTATTAGTTTGTTGGCGTCGTCCTCGGTTTTGAAAGGGCCGAGCTGAACTTTGTGGATCTGTTGTTCATTAATCGTGCGTGCATCGGTTTCAAATAACAGGGCAAGTTGATCGACCAGCCGTGCGGCTTTTGTCGAATCTTGCGTTGCCGTCACTTGAACATAAAGATCCGGCTCAGTATTAGTCGGTGACATGGCTGGCGATGCTGCTATAGGGAGAGTCTCTGCTGTTTGGGCTTCGACCTTGAGAGACGTTGATACCGGTGTGATTGCTTCAAATAGGGGCTCTTGTTCCCATGGAGGAGGAACGACAATGGCTTCTAATTTAACTTTTGATGTGCCACTTTTGAGCATGTCCAATTTGTGTGCAGCCGCGTAGGACAAATCAATAACACGACCTTGATGAAACGGGCCTCTATCATTCACACGCACAATAACTTGCTTACCGTTGTCGATGCGGGTGACTTTTACGTAGGTTGGTATGGGTAAGTTTTTGTGTGCTGCCGACATAGCGTACATATCGTAAATTTCACCATTGCTAGTCTTGTGGCCGTGGAATTTTTTGCCATACCAGCTGGCATGCCCAACTTCCGTAAAGCCTTTGGCATGATCCATCACGCGATAGGTTTTGCCTCGAACCGTGTACTGGCTTCGATTTCCTCCGCGAGATTTAGGCTCATATTTGGGCACGGCATCGCTGAGTTCTTTTAGCTCAGGGATACTTTCCGGAGCACTGTCATGTTTTTGATGGTATCGCCGCTCTTGGTATTTATCCGATTCGCTTTTAGGTGGCGAATTTGAACACGCCGCTAAACTGCTGATACAAGCAACAGCAAAAAACCACTTCATCATTACTGTGCGGCCTTGTCGCGTGCGAGCCATTCACTAAGTTGATACACCGCCATAGCGTACAAACGGCTGTGGTTGTAGCGGGTGATGACATAAAAGTTATTGCAGCCTAGCCAATATTGAGTGAGCCCTTCGTCCATCGACAAGGGGAATAGCATGGCTTTGTCTTGAGCCGACAACGGTAAGGTCGTTTTTAAACCTGCTTGTTCAAAGTCTTGCCACTTATGTTTGATCTTTGTACTCGTTTGACTGAGTGCTTTGGCTTGCTCTGTGAGTTCCACCGATTCAGTCACGCAGCCATCTTTGGTCCAGCCGTGTTGTGCAAAATAATTGGCGACACTGCCAATGGCATCGACGGGGTTATTGAGCAAGTCGCGCTTGCCGTCATCATCAAAATCAATGGCATATGCGCGGTAGCTAGAGCTAATAAATTGAGGAAAGCCCATGGCGCCCGCATATGAGCCATGGATCGCAGCTGGATCCCAGCCTTGCTCATGACTTAAAGCTAGAAAGTGTCCAAGTTCAGAGCTAAAAAATTTTGCACGTTTAGGATAATGAAATCCAAGTGTGTACAAAGAATCGAGCACTTTTTCATTGCCTTTGAAGCGACCAAAAAAAGTTTCAACCCCAATGATTGCGACAATCACTTGTGCCGGAACGCCAAATTCAGCTTCGGCTTTGGCCAATGTTTCTTCGTGCTCAGACCAGAATTCAAGGCCCTGATCAACACGCTCTTGTTTTAAAAAAATGGTTTGATATTTGTGCCATGGCTTTGCTTCCCACGGGGTATTCATCTTGGTAATAATTTCGGGATTTAACGTAGCCTTGCTGGCTTGATTGGCAACCCAGCTGGGATCGAGATTATAGCTGTCACTAATTTTCTTAATATATGCGTCCGAAATTGTATTTGATGCGTGCGTCACCGTTGAGGTGGTGAGCAACGCAGCTGCGCAAAAAATCGAGAAAATGCGACGAGAAATAGAATTCATATGATCATCCGACGATGGGTGTGAATGCCCATTAAAATGCCAAAACCAGCCAACAATGTCACCATCGATGTGCCGCCATAACTAATCAAAGGTAAAGGTACACCAACAACCGGCAAAATGCCTGAAACCATGCCAATGTTGACGAAAACGTAGACGAAAAAGGTCAAAGTGATACTGCCTGCGAGCAAGCTTCCAAATGTAGTTTGCGCATTTGCAGCGATGTATAAACCCCGGAGCACAATCAATAGATATAGCATCAGTAGCAGGAGCACACCGGTTAAACCAAATTCTTCACTGAATACGGCAAAGATAAAATCTGTGTGGCGCTCAGGTAGAAATTCAAGTTGAGATTGGGTGCCTTGCAACCAGCCCTTACCGTTCATACCGCCGGAACCAATGGCAATAGTGGATTGGATAATGTGATAGCCACTTCCCAATGGGTCACGTTCTGGGTTGAACAATGTTAATACGCGTTCACGTTGATAATCGCGCATGAGATAAAACCATAAAACAGGCACAAATCCGGCAGCAGCAACGGCCCCTGCAAAAATGAGCTTCCAACTGACACCTGCCAGAAAAATCACAAAAATTCCCGAGGCGGCGATGAGCAATGAAGTGCCTAAATCGGGTTGTCGGGCAATTAATAGCGTTGGGATTAATATCAGGATAAAGGCAATTACGATTCGTCCAAAGCGGGCAGGCAAAGCCATACTGGCAAGGAAATGCGCTGCTGCTATAGGCACAATCAATTTCATGATTTCAGATGGCTGAAACCTCATAAAGCCCAGATCTAACCATCGTTGTGCACCTTTACCAACCACACCAAAAATCAACACGCCAACCAGCATTAAAGAGCCTAGAACGTAGATAGGATAGGCCCACCTTCGGTAATTCTCAGGGTTAATTTGGGCAACGCCTATCATCACGAAAATGGCTAACCCTAAACGTACAAGCTGACGATATTCGAGGTCCATACTGCGCCCGCCAGCGCTATAAATCACCATCAAGCCAACGCCCATGAGAACGATAAGTAGGATAAGAAGGTAAGCGTCAATGTGCAGCTTGAACCAAATGCTAGGTTTGTGCGATTGAGACTCTAAATGCTCTGCAGAACCGAGAATCATGGTACTGGAATCCCTGTTGGAAGTGGGGTGTCAAAGCCAATGCTGTTGGCATAGAAGTCAATCATTGCGCGGGCCATTGGAGCTGCATTACTTGATCCTCCGCCCTGATTCTCAATGGCAACAGCAACGACAATTTGCGGGTTATTTACCGGAGCGAATGACACAAACATGGCATTGTCATGTTGGCTTTTATTGAGCTTTTTAGCGTCATACTCTTCATCTTGTTTGAGGCTAAATACTTGAGCTGTTCCTGATTTACCGCCAGACATATAGGTGGTGTCTGCAAACGCTTTGCGAGCGGTGCCATGAACACCATGATTTACCCGTCGCATGCCTTCAATGACTTCATCCCAGTAACGCTCTTGTTTTAACTCCACGGGAGGGCGCTCGTCAGGCGGAAGCTTAATAGTCCCTGTTTGGGATTGAATCGCTTGTACCATGCGGGGGGTATAATTTTCGCCATGACGAGATAGTATGCCAATGGCATGAGCAAGCTGAATGGGAGTGGCGGTCCAATAACCTTGGCCAATACCAATATTAACGGTATCTCCCAGGTACCATGGTTGCCCGTGTTTGGCTCGTTTCCATGCTCGACTTGGCTGCACTGCTGCACTTTCTTCGCGGATATCAATGCCAGAATATTCGCCAAAGCCGAACTGACTGGCAAACTCATCAATTTTATCGATTCCTAGCTTAGTTGCGGCATCAAAAAAGTAAATATTGCACGATTGCTCGATGGCGCTGTATAGATCGACCCATCCATGTCCCCACTTTTTCCAATCGCGATATTTTCGGGCCACACCGTCAATTTGAAAAAAACCGGGATCCCAAACTCGAGTTGCTGGTGTGACAATGGATTCGTTGAGTGCCAACAAGCCAATGATAGGTTTCACCGTTGAGGCGGGCGGGTACTGCCCTTGTGTTGTGCGATTAATAAGTGGGCGATCTTGAGAGTTCAGTAGCTTTCGATACGCTTTGCCACTAATGCCTTTTACAAAAGGGTTGGGGTCGTAGCTCGGACCAGAAACCAACGCAAGAACACTGCCGTCTCTGGGGTCGAGAGCAACGATGGCACCGCGTTTTCCTGCCAACAGTTCTGAGGCTTTTAACTGAAGTTGAATATCTAAGCTTAAATGCAGATCGTTGCCCGGTACTGGTGCTTCAAAGTTCACCGTGCGGGTAATTCGGCCACGGTTATTGACTTCAACTTCTTGAAACCCTACTTCACCATGTAAGACATCTTCGTAATAACGTTCAAGGCCTTGCTTACCAATATCGTGGGTGCCGCGATAGTTGGCGAGTTGATTGGTTTTGTCCAACCGTTCTAAGTCGCGTTTATTAATACGCGCAACGTACCCCACTGCGTGGGTGAGGGCATCGCCAAAAGGGTAGTGCCGCTTGAGGCGCGCCTCGATATAAGCACCCGGATAGAGATGTTGGTTGACACTGAAACGTGATACTTCTTCTTCAGTTAAATCATTCTTTAAAATGATTTTTTTAAAACGGCGGCTGACTCTGCTTTGTTCTAAAAATTTATCTTGTTGTTCTTGGGATATATCTAATAAATCGCCCAATCCCATGACGGAGCCTTTGAGGTTGGACACTTCTTCTGGGACTAATTCGAGGGAATAAACGGGGCGATTGTCTGCGAGCAGTATGCCATTGCGATCAAAGATTAAGCCACGATTGGGTGCGACAGGGAGTACTCGAATACGATTATCATTTGAGCGTGTTTCAAAATCATCATGACGGCTCACTTGAAGGCGGTACAGGTTGGAGATGAGAATGGCGAGCATTAACACCACAACGAAAAGCGCGACAATGGCTCTTCGATAAAAAAGGGCGCTTTCAGCTTGTCTATCTCGAATTTGGTTGGAACGCTGCCGGATCATACTTATTCTCGATGATACGGGTGGTTGTTGAGTAAGCTCCAAGCACGATAAAGACTTTCGGCTAAGATCACTCTTACCATAGGATGAGGTAAGGTTAAATTAGAGAGGCTCCAGCGTTGTTCAGAGGCCGCAATACATGCAGGGGCTAAGCCTTCTGGTCCGCCAACTAAAAGACTGATATTGCGCCCATCCATTTGCCAGCTCGCAAGCTGCTTGGACAACTGAGGCGTGTCCCAAGGTTTGCCGGTGACTTCTAAAGTCACAATTCGGTTGCCTTTGCCTACGGCCGCTAACATTCGCTCGCCTTCTGCATCGAGAATACGAGCAATATCAGCGTTCTTCCCACGTTTACCCGCGGGAATTTCGGTCAGCTCAAACGAACAGTCACGTGGAAATCGTCCCTGATAATCGTTAAATGCTGTGGTGACCCACTGAGGCATTTTTTGCCCCACTGCGATGAGCTGCAGACGCATAAAATGTTAGCTCCAGAGCTTTTCCAAGTCGTAGAACTCGCGCGCGCTCTCTTGCATCACATGCAGCACAACATCGCCCAAATCTACTAATACCCATTCGCCCTCAGCTTTGCCTTCAATCCCTAGAGGGGCTAGATCTGCACGTTTGGCTTCTGTTGCAACGTTTTCAGCAATTGACTGTACATGGCGTTTGGAGTTACCCGAACAAATCACCAAGGTATCAGTAATGGTGCTGCGACCTTTCACATCAATTTGCATGATGTCACGGCCTTTCATGTCTTCGACTTTATCGATAACGAAATCTACTAGGGATGAGCCTTGCAACATGTTCTCCTGCTCTTAATTTAAAAAATTGATAGTTACTGTGTAAGAGTACCATTTTTCCATGAATGGCGTCAGCGAACAGGACAATAAAGTTGGTGCGCGCGAATATAGTCTTCAACCGCGGGATCGAGCTGAGGAATATTTTCGTTTTGACAGGCAAGCGATGTTCTAATCTCGGTGGATGATATTTGCCAGTGAGGATTCTCTAAACAAATAATATGCCCAAAGTTTTCAGCTGCAACGGCAGAAGACTGATATTGCTTGAGCAACTGCTCCTCTAAGCTATTCGCTTTGACAGAGTCGCCGGGGCGTCGGCAAACAACGAGGTGACATAGATGGAGTAACTGGTCCCAACGGTACCAACTTGAAAGATTGGCAAAAGAATCCATCCCCATAATGAAGAAAAGCGCAGCATCGGGGTGGCGTTTGCGTAACTTCCTAAGCGTATTGACGCTGTATGAGGGTGAATTCTGGTTCAGTTCGATGTCATTGACCGATAGCTCAGTAAAAGGAGCTGCTGCTATTCGAGCCATTTCGAGACGATGCTCTGCTGTCACAGCTGTGGAATTTTTATGTGGAGGTTGATGATTGGGGATCAGCTGAAGTTGATTTAGATTGAGTTGATTGTGCACAAAATGTGCAATTTCAATGTGCCCTCGATGAATGGGATCGAACGTCCCGCCCAAAAAACCAATACGCTCAGTCATGACAGTTCCGCTGTGAGTAGCCAATCGACATTGGCGGCGGGGTTCATCAATAAACTGCACGCCTGTGTAATGAGAGTCCAACTTAACGACTGTTCCGTTTCAGCCCCTTTTACTTTTCGTTCTAACAAGGCCACTAGCATCACCGCTTGTTGAATACGCTGCACACTTAGCTGTTGAAGTGCGCGTTTAATGGTGGGTTGACGCGAAGGCCATATCCGGAATTTTTTAAATAGCTGAGGCTGTTGATCCGGCGACATCATTAAGGCTTGAAGTTGGGCAACTTCTCGGCTCAACGCCCAGCAGATAATCACAGGTTCAATGCCTTCGTCTTTCAGTTGACGAAGCATATGTTCAACTTGATGCACTTGACCTGCCATGATGGCGTCGGTTAATTGAAAGATATCAAACCGAGATTGATCGATGAGCGCTTGATGCAGTTGCTCAACACTGATTGGGCTTTGGTCATGTAACAACGATAACTTCTCGAGCTCTTGGCTTAAAGAGAGAAGATTGCCCTCATGATGCTCTTGAAGATACATTAATGCGTCGGGGGCAAGCTGTACGCCTGCTGCGCGGGCTCTGTGTCTTAACCAGTTGGTCAGTCTATCGCCGCTCGGAGCTGCGATGGTAATAGCTTGGCTAATTGCACTGAGAGCCTTAAACCATTTGGTGTTTTGCTGAGCTTTTTCGAGCTTGCTGCCGTGGCATATGACGATGAGGTCAGGACTCGGATACTGGCCGTAATCATTTAGAATCGCACCGATGTCTTTGCCACATTTGCCATTGCCCATATCAAGCACAATGACACGTTTGCTGGCGAATAAACTCATGCCTTGCAGGGCCGCCGAGAGCTCAGCAATGGCATCTGTGCTATCTAAGTATAAGCGTTCTACTTCGTCAAAACCTTGCTGGCGTGCAGCATTCACGATGCTCGCAATGGACTCGAATCGCTGTAGCGGTTCGTCGCCAAAAATTAAGTAGCCGCTTGAAAGTCCACGTTGAAGAGCTTGCTCGAGCTGGTTGGGGAATATACGTGCATTGGGAGCCATTATTGCGACGCCAGTTGTACCATCAGTTGATCTGAAATTTGCTGACGCATTTCACTGAGCAACACTTCCATTTCGCGTTTTTTAGCCAAAGCCTGACGCGGATCATCAAGGTAATCGCGTTGTACTTGCAGCGACAATTGACGCGCTGGTTTATTGGCTTCGAGCACCGATGCCTCAAGCGAATAAGTGAGCCTGTACTCAGCAACTTGTCCGTCTGGATAAAGCGACAAGTTAGACCGTTCTAGAGTGTCTTTGCCTAAAACTAAGGTGGGATGAGATTCGCCTTGTGAGCTTACAATCTCGACGCCACCATCTTTGAGCCGTTTAGTCACATCTCGTGTGATCGCTGAATAAGGATCGCTCACTTGCAGCTGAATTTGCTGATATTGCTCGGGTAACGTGTAGCTTCCTTTAAGTTGGAAACCACAAGCACTTATAGCGAGTATGCTTATTGTAATGAGCAGCGAGCGAATGGCCATGCCATATCTCCTTATTGGCAGCGAATCTTATAGCTTTAATGGGCGTCTACTAAGACGCCACGATATTGAGCAGTTTACCCGGAACATAAATGACTTTACGAATGGTTTTGCCTTCGGTGAACTTGGTCACGTTTGCGTCAGCCAATCCGAGAGATTCAACGCTTTCACGGGTTGCATCAGCAGCGACAGTGATTTTACTTCTGAGTTTACCGTTGACCTGAACAATGATGAGCTTTTCATCTTCAACCATTGCATCCTTATCTGCAACAGGCCATGGCGCATCCTCAACATTTTTGTTGCCTAAAGCTTCCCACAATGCATCACATGCGTGCGGAATGATTGGGTTGAGCATCAGTACAATGGCATTGACTGCTTCAGCCACTACTGCGCGGTCTTGTTCAGTTTCTTGTGACGCTTTGGACAAGGCGTTCATCAATTCCATGATGGCTGCAATTGCTGTATTGAATGTTTGGCGGCGGCCTAAATCGTCCGATACCTTAGCAATCGTTTTGTGAACGTCGCGGCGCAGATCTTTTTGAGCTTTATTGAGTGATGCAATATCCAGCGCAACAGTCTCACCTTTCGCAACATGATCTTGTACCAGCTTCCACACACGTTTAATGAAACGATGAGCGCCCTCAACGCCTGACTCTTGCCATTCCAAAGTGAGCTCTGGTGGAGCTGCGAACATCATGAACAAACGAACAGTATCGGCGCCAAATTTTTCCACCATCATTTGCGGGTCGATGCCATTGTTCTTGGACTTGGACATCTTGCTCATGCCGGCATAGTTCAGATCGACACCGTCATTAGACGTCGCTTTGGTGACACGGCCTTTATCATCTTTCTCCAGCGCCACATCAGTTGGAGAAACCCATACTTGCCCGCCTTTTTCATCGGTATGGTAGAAAGCATCAGCCAAAACCATACCTTGGCACAATAAGCGCTTGAATGGCTCGTCTGATTCAACCAAGCCAGCATCGCGCAGCAATTTATGGAAGAAACGAGAGTACAACAAGTGCATTACTGCATGTTCAATGCCACCTACATATTGATCAACCGGTAACCAATAGTTCGCCGCTTCAGGGTCTAGCATGCCGTCTTCAAGTTTTGGGCAACAGTAACGCGCGTAATACCAGCTCGATTCCATGAAGGTATCAAAGGTGTCTGTTTCACGCGTCATTGGCTGACCGTTAACTACGGTCTGTGACCATTCTGGGTTGGCTTTGATTGGGCTTGTGACCCCGTCCATCACCACATCTTCAGGCAATATGACAGGTAAGCTGTCTTCTGGAGCAGGGACTGTGTTGCCGTCTTTGTCAGTTAGCATTGGGATTGGAGAGCCCCAGTAACGCTGACGACTCACGCCCCAGTCACGCAAGCGGTAATTGACTTTACGTGAACCGCAGTTAAGAGACTCTAGTTTGGCGGCAATGGCGTCAAATGCGTCTTGGAATTCTAACCCGTCAAATTCTCCCGAGTTGAAGAGCACCCCGCGTTCGGTGTATGCCTCTTCACTGATGTCGACTGATTCTTGATCGGCAGGGCGGATCACAGCTTCAATCTCTAGGCCATACGCGGTGGCGAACTCGTAGTCACGTTGATCATGACCTGGCACCGACATAACCGCACCTGTGCCGTAATTCATTAACACAAAGTTAGCCGCCCAAACAGGTACTTTTTTACCGGTAAAGGGATGGATTGCAAACAAGCCCGTGGCTACGCCTTTCTTTTCCATGGTTGCCATATCGGCTTCGGCAACTTTATTGTTTTTGCATTCTTCAATGAATGCTGCCAACTCTGGGTTATTCTCAGATGCCTTTTGTGCGAGCGGATGCGCAGCAGCAATTGCTACGTAGGTAACGCCCATAACGGTATCTGGTCGAGTGGTATAAATACCTAATGCTTCAGATTCGCCTTCTACATCGAAATTCATTTCGATGCCTTCAGAGCGGCCAATCCAGTTACGTTGCATCGTTTTAACGGTATCGGGCCACTCTTCAAGTTGGTCGATGTCGTTCAGCAACTCTTCGGCATAGTCGGTGATTTTAATGAACCACTGAGGAATTTCTTTTTGTTCCACTAATGCGCCTGAACGCCAGCCGCGGCCATCAACAACTTGCTCGTTGGCCAAAACCGTCTGATCCACTGGATCCCAGTTTACCGTGGCCATTTTTTTGTAGACCAAGCCTTTTTCATAAAGCTTGGTAAAGAACCACTGTTCCCAACGATAATATTCAGGCGTACAAGTCGCCAGCTCGCGGTCCCAGTCATAGCCAAACCCCAACATCTTCAGTTGGCCTTTCATGTATTCGATATTTTCGTATGTCCACGGTGCTGGGGCAGTTTTGTTTTTAATCGCCGCGTTTTCGGCAGGCAAACCAAAAGCATCCCAACCGATAGGCTGCATGACATTTTTGCCTTGCATACGCTGGAAGCGTGAAATGACGTCACCCAGTGTGTAGTTACGTACATGGCCCATGTGTAGGCGGCCACTTGGGTACGGGAACATAGACAGGCAGTAGAATTTTTCTTTACTGGCGTCCTCAGTCACACTGAAGGTTTTGTTTTCATCCCAATTTTTTTGAACTTGGGTTTCGATTTCACGGTGGTTGTATGGCACTTCCATCAATTGGGTTCCGTCTGTTAAAGCGAGATGCGCGACTAAAAATTCGTATCAATATACATAATTAATAGACCAACTTGTGCTTCATCAATATGAAGATTGGCTGGCTGACTTATCTATGTACATTGTAAAGGGCGCATAGGATACCGCATCCGTGATCCGGCCAACAAGCCTGAGCGCACTTTCAACTAAACTTAAATTCTAATCCTTGTGCAAGGAACTTGATTATGAGTGATAAACAAGCAAGTAACTATCAAGCACTTTTAGAAAAAATTGTTGTGAAAGTGCAAGAGGAAAGTCATCTCACAGAAGAAGCGTTGGAAACATGGCTTGCGCGCACCAACGAATATTTAGGAGCCGCAGGTGATTTAACCCGAGATGAGCTTGAGCTCATCCGTGCGTACCTCAAACGTGATTTACAGGCCTTTGCCGACAGTATGGATCCAAATTCAGACACTCACCCGCCCTCTGTTTGGCTTAGTGGTATTGCGGGGACCGTGTGGCATGCATTGGCTGAAATTACCGATAAAACACAAGTAGAATGGCGCGAGTTGTCGGATAACTTAGCGCACGACGGCATTTATCAAACCAATGAATGGGTCGCTTTGGGTGTGATTAAGTGTGCCGACTGTGGCCACGTTGAAGAAATTTATCACGCCACACGTTTAGGTGCCTGTATTCGATGTGGTGGTCGTAAATTCAGTCGAGAGCAGTTTGTTCCTTAATCCTGCGGGGGTTAGCGAATGGTTGAATGGCGTCTCCGTGTGATAGCCGCAATTAGAATTGATAGCACGCTCAAAATGGCAATGGGGTAGTGGCCATACCGTGAGAATAAGGTCTGCCCTCGGTATTGATTCACCTCTGCACTGAGAACTTTGGCTTCGAATTGCGGTATCTGATCGGTGATTGAACCGTCGGCGTCAATAATTGCGGTAATACCGTTGTTGGTGGTTCGGATCACAGGGCGAGCCAGTTCTTTGGCGCGCATTTGAGCAATCTGTAAGTGTTGATGAGGGCCAATGGAGTCGCCAAACCATGCATCATTGCTGACAGTGATAATAAAGTCAGTATCGATACGCACATTCAAGCGAACTTGCTCGGTGAACAAAATCTCATAACAAAGCGCAGGAGCGAGCTTCCATCCGTTGGCAAGGAGGTTGGTTTGAATATAGTCGCCTCGGCTAAACGAACTCATTGGTAAGTTAAATAGCGGAGCAAGTGGACGCAATAAGTCGCCCAACGGAACAAACTCGCCAATCGGCAGTAAGTGATGCTTTGAGTAACGATTGCTATTGCCGTAGTAATAGCTTGGGTTCTCGCCTTCCGATTCTGTTCGCCCTAACACTACTAAGTTATTAAAATAACTTCGAGTTCTGGGTTGGTAGTCAATGATACCTGTGATCATTGCGCTTTCGCGCCATGCTAATGTACTGTCGATATTGTGCAGGTAGTCTTGAGCGCTGAGTTCAACGGCTGGGATTGCGGCCTCGGGCCAAACAACAATATCGTGGTCATAATAGGGTCTACTCATGTCTTGGTATAGGCGCATGGTAGGCCACTGAGATTCGGGATCCCACTTAATGATTTGAGGCACATTGCCTTGCACAAGCGCGACTTTAGCAAACTTACCGGTATGTTCGGCTTGTATGAAGTTGGACGCTTTGAAGGTGCCAAAGCCCACCAGTGCAATAATCGGCAAAGCCCAAACAAGGCGTTTGGGGTGAACGGTTTGAGTTAGCAATACCCCAATAAACACTACGAGCCAACCAATACCTTGTACACCAATAATGGGGGCCCATTCAAACAACCAGCTATGGGTTTGGCTATACCCCATGGCCAGCCAAGGAAAGCCTGTGAGCAATTCGCCCCTAAGGTATTCGGTTACAAGCCAAATTGAAGGAAATGCGAAGGCGCTCAGTATCGCAGGTTTGTCATGACATATTCGATACCACAGCCAACCTGACATTGCCGGAAATAAGGCTAAGTAGCCGCACAGCAATATCATCAATGCAATGGAAACTATCAGCGGCACACCACCGAACTGGTCGATGGAAACGTGAATCCAACTGATCCCTACAGCAAATGTGCCGAAGCCATAAATAAACCCAATCCACGTCGCCATGCGAAGTGTGCGGCTCATTTGAAGTACAGCATAAAAACCGAGCACAGAAAGTGGTGCAACAACACTCATGTTGTAAGGCGCATAGGCCAACGGCATCACTGCGCCAAACAGTACCGCAGCGAGCGCCATCATCCATGAACGTAAATCGGTTTTTACCCACTTCATGTTTAGTCAGTCACCGCTTCTTCGACTGTCTTTTTTGAGACTTTGACTTGTAATTGCGATACACGGCGAGTGTCTGTTGCCATCACTTTGAAAGTGAAACCGTCAATTTTGATAGACTCACCGCGTTCTGGCATGTGCCCGAATGCGTTGACGACCATGCCGCCGATGGTATCAAATTCTTCGTCGCTAAAGTGGGTCTCAAATGCTTCATTAAATTGATCGATTTGAGTCAGTGCTTGCACAGCGTATAAGCGCTTGCCAACTTGACGGATATCGCAGGCATCGTCTTCCACATCATCAGTTTCGTCTTCAATTTCACCGACGATAACTTCGAGAATATCTTCAATCGTCACCAAGCCTGAAACGCCACCGTATTCATCGACCACAATTGCCATGTGGTATCGGTCGGCACGAAATTCTTTGAGCATCACATCAACACGTTTGCTTTCTGGAACAACAACGGCGGGCCGAAGAATATCTTCGAGGCTGAATTCCGTACCGGTGCGGTCGAAGGCAAAAGGCAACAAGTCTTTTGCTAACAAAATTCCTTCGATGTGATCTTTGTCTTCTGTGATTACAGGAAAGCGTGAGTGGGCAGACTCAAGCATGGTCGGCATGAATTCTTCGACTGTTTGACTTACGTCAATTGTAACCATTTGCGAGCGCGGGATCATGATGTCTCTGACCCTCAGGTCATCCACCTCAAGAACGCCTTCGATCATCTGTGCAATGTCTGTATCGAATAGGCCGTTGGTTTGCGCTTCTTTGATGACCTCAATGAGTTCATCTTGATTTTTGGGTTCTGCGTGAAAGAGTTGGCCTATCTTTTCAAACCAACTTTTGGGGGCAGAACCGTTACTAGAGTGAGGGTTGTCTTCGCTCATGAGTCCTTTGTCTAAACCTCGCATCAGCGTTCGCTGTATGGGTCTGGGATACCGAGATTGGCCAAAATAATACGCTCTTTGGATTCCATAATCTCTGCTTCTTCATCTTGTATATGATCATATCCGAGCAAATGCAAGATGCCGTGAGTCACCATGTGTGCCCAATGTTGTTCGTTGGACTTGTTTTGTTCTGTTGCTTCTTGCGCCACAATGGGGGCACAAATAACGAGGTCGCCCAATAACGGCAGATCAATTCCAGGTGGAGCCTCGAACGGAAATGACAACACGTTGGTGGGTTTATCTTTGCCTCGGTATGTGTTGTTGAGTGTTTGACTTTCTTCTTCGTCAACCACTCGAATCGTCAGTTCAGCTTCATCTCGGAGATCTTCTAGGGCCGCTAATGTCCATTGCTCAAATAAATTGAACGAGGGCAAGTTGTTGGCGTCAGAAGCTAATTGTAAGTCGAGCTCGATGCTCATGACGTGGACTCTTGATTGCGCTTTTGGGCTATTTTTTCGCGCGCCTCGTCACTTTCATGTTGTTCATACGCTTTGACGATACGTTGCACAACAGGATGACGCACAACATCTGCGGCTTGGAATAGGTTGAAACTAATACCGTCGACGTTATCCAGCACTTCAATCGCATGACGTAAACCTGAGCGCTGGTTGCGTGGTAAATCTACTTGTGTGATGTCACCGGTGATCACCGCTTTGGAGTTAAAGCCAATGCGAGTGAGGAACATCTTCATTTGTTCCACCGTGGTGTTCTGGCTTTCATCCAGAATGATAAAGGCATCATTTAACGTTCGGCCGCGCATATACGCCAGTGGAGCAACTTCAATGACGTTGCGCTCGATTAAGCGCTCGACCTTTTCGAACCCCATCATTTCGAACAATGCATCGTATAAAGGGCGTAGATACGGGTCGACCTTTTGGCTTAGGTCGCCAGGAAGAAAGCCGAGTTTTTCACCTGCTTCAACCGCTGGTCTGGTGAGTAAAATACGACGCACTTCTTGGCGCTCTAGCGAGTCGACTGCGGCTGCAACCGCCAAGTAAGTTTTACCCGTACCCGCAGGTCCAATACCGAATGTAATATCATTCTTGAGAATGTTTGCTACATACACGGCCTGGTTCGGGCCGCGCGGACGAATGACGCCACGCTTGGTTTTAATGAAGGTTTCTTTGCCTTGCCATGCGGTTTCTGCAACTTTTTCTTGTTGTTGTTCCAGCACACGACTCTCTTGAATTTCAAGGTGTATTTGGTCTGGCTCAATGTCTTTAATCTGCCCGCGCACTGGAGCCGTTTCTACATAAAGATCGAGCAGTATGTTGGCCGCGGCTTCAGCGGTGAGTTCGCTGCCGATGACGCGAAATAGGTTTCCGCGGTAGCTAATTTCAACGCCTAAGCGACGCTCAAGTTGCTTAATATTATCATCGAATGGGCCGCATAAGGCAGAGAGCCTGCGACCTTCTTCAGGCTCTAGTGTGACTTCAAGAGTGGTTAAATTTTGACTCAAAATTGATTCGCTTATCTCTTTAGAAATTAGTTAGGATCGAACATTACAACGCCATTTGCGTCTTCTTCGATCTGGCGTCGGGCCAAAATATCTGATGGGGCTGTATGAATACGCAAGCCCATCTCATCTTCACTGCGAATAAACTCGCCACGCAATGAGTTGGAAAATACATCGACGATTTTTACATCAACAAATTGACCGATGACACGATGGTCTCCTTCAAAGTTTACAACGCGATTGTTTTCAGTACGTCCGCGAAGTTCCATTGGATTCTTTTTAGAAGGGCCTTCTACTAGGATACGTTGTTCTGTTCCGAGCATGTTACGGGCAATCAGTTGGGATTGCTGATTAATGCGGTCTTGCAAAATTTGTAAGCGCAATTTCTTTTCATCTTCACTTACATCGTCAGGTAAGTCAGACGCCGGGGTTCCCGGGCGCGCGCTATAAATAAAGCTGAAACTCATGTCAAAATCTATGTCTTTAATGAGGTTCATTGTGGCTTCAAAATCTGCGTTGGTTTCACCTGGAAAACCGATGATGAAATCACTGCTCATTGCAAGATTCGGACGAACCTTCTTCAACCGGCGGATTTTGGATTTATATTCCAATGCAGTATGGCCGCGCTTCATTAAATTTAAAATACGGTCGGCACCTGACTGAACTGGCAAATGTAAATGATCCACAAGTTCTGGAACATCGGCATAGGCATCGATGATGTCGTCTGTAAATTCAACGGGGTGAGATGTGGTGTAGCGAATGCGGTCAATGCCGTCGATACTTGCCACTAAGCGCAATAAATCGGAGAAGTGACAAACGTCGTCATCATGTGTTTGCCCGCGGTAGGCATTAACGTTTTGACCCAGCAAGTTCACTTCACGTACACCTTGCTCTGCAAGTTGAGCGATTTCGTATAGCACATCGTCCAGAGGCCGGCTTACTTCTTCGCCGCGAGTGTAAGGTACAACGCAGAATGTACAATATTTAGAACAGCCTTCCATGATTGATACAAATGCGCTTGGGCCTTCTGCTCTTGGCTCGGGTAAACGATCAAACTTCTCAACTTCCGGAAATGATACGTCAACCACAGGGTCGCCAGATTTAGCGGCAGAAATCATTTCAGGTAAACGATGTAATGTTTGCGGGCCAAATATTACATCAACATACGGCGCGCGTTGGCGTAATGCTGAACCTTCTTGAGAGGCAACACAGCCGCCAACACCAATTACCAGCTCAGGGTTTCTCTTTTTAAGATCTTTCCAGCGTCCCAATTGATGAAACACCTTCTCTTGCGCTTTTTCGCGGATAGAGCAGGTATTGAGCAGTAGCACATCGGCTTCTTCAGGCTCCTCGGTGTATTCATAACCAGACGTTGAATTCAGCAGGTCTGCCATTTTAGATGAATCGTATTCGTTCATCTGGCAGCCCCAAGTTTTAATATGCAGTTTCTTGCTCATGAGTTCATTAACCTGGTACGTCTAGGTGCTCTAAAAATTCGGACGCGTATTTTAGCGCTATCGGGCTCCGGTGACCATAGCGAACTGCACAAAAAATAGCCGCTTTTGGATATTGTTTTCAGAACGTCATTTGAAGTGCTTTGATATTCATAATTAATTCGCTTAAAAATAGGTATGATAATCGTCATTGAGGCCTTTGAGGTTAATTTGAAATGCACATTGATATTGCGGTAGTGGGCGGTGGCATGGTCGGCTGTAGTGCCGCTTTGAAACTGGCGGATTTGGGACTGAAGGTGGTTGTTTTAGAACGGTCTGAACCTCAACTCGTATCTGTTGATGATGAGATGGGGTTGCGGGTTTCTGCACTCAATCTGGCATCGCAGAACTTACTCGTATCAGTGGGGGCATGGGCTGGTATTAACGCCGTTCGCCATTGCGTCTATCGGCGCTTGGCCGTGTGGGAAAAAGAGACCACCCAAGTGGTCTTTGATGCCGCAGAAATTGAACAGTCCCATTTGGGCCATATTGTAGAGAACGATGTGGTTCAATACTCACTTTGGCAACGTTGTCTTGAACATCCAAATGTTGAGTGCCGAATCATTCAAACTCTTGAATCGTTGGAGCAAACACAAAATTCAGCCACGTTGCTGGTCGATGGTGTGCCAGTTGAAGCTGGTTTGATCTTGGCGTGTGATGGGGGGCAATCTCGGTTGAGACAATTGGCCGGTATTGGCGTTGAGGGGTGGCAATATCAGCAACAAGCGCTGGTGGTTGCAATTGAAACTCACCAACCCAGTCAAGATATCACTTGGCAACAAATGACCCCCACTGGCCCTCGGGCATTTCTGCCATTGGCGCAAGGTAAGGCTTCACTGGTTTGGTATCACCACGCAGATGAAGTTAAACGCCTCAAGCAGCTGCCGGTGGCACATCTAAAATCTGCTATCAAAGGTGCTTTTCCAAATGAATTAGGCGAATTTGACATTGATTGTGTCGCCTCCTTTCCATTGACTCGTCAGCATGCTCAACGCTATGGCAAAGGCCGAGTTGTGCTGGTGGGGGACTCGGCGCATTTGATTAACCCGCTAGCAGGGCAGGGCGTGAACTTAGGGTTTAAAGATGTGGTGGCATTGCACCGGTGTATTTCCAAGGCTCTGGAGCAGCAAGATGATTGGAGCTCATCCAGTGTGTTACAACGTTATCAATCGGCTAGGCGTTTGGATAATGGTGTGATGATGACGGCTATGGATGCTCTATACGTTGGTTTTAGTAACCGCAACCCTCTGCTTGCATGGGCGCGTCAAAAGGGCTTAGAAGCGGTGCACCAAGTGCCGCTTGCTCGAAAGCTTGCCACACAATATGCTTGTGGAATTTAATGCTTTGAATGACAGGCATTAAAAAGCCCGACCAATGGCCGGGCTTCCTAATTTGGCTGGGATACCAGGATTTGAACCTGGGAATGGCGAGATCAAAACCCGCTGCCTTACCGCTTGGCGATATCCCAATTGTTTTTTCAATGAGTTAGTTTTACGTTGAAGTTATGCAACTTCGAGGGCAACACTAACTCAATGGAAAAGATGGCTGGGATACCAGGATTTGAACCTGGGAATGGCGAGATCAAAACCCGCTGCCTTACCGCTTGGCGATATCCCAACAATATAAAATGGTGCGGAAGGAGAGACTTGAACTCTCACACCTTACGGCGCCAGAACCTAAATCTGGTGCGTCTACCAATTCCGCCACTTCCGCAAGTGGTGGCTACGGCGGGACTTGAACCTGCGACCCCAGCATTATGAGTGCTGTGCTCTAACCAGCTGAGCTACGTAGCCATCTTTTTCAGCGTTGCCGTAACAACGTGGCGCGTATTATGCGAATCCGACCCCCACTCGTCAAGCCCCTTTTTCATCATTTTTTCTGTTTGCACGTGTAATGTACAACTTGGCTGAAAAATAGACCAACTCTGGGGCGATCTAACGTCTAAATGATTAAAACGTGAACACCCAATAAATAAAAAAAGTGTCGAGAGGAAGAATGAAATTGGCCTTTGTGTCTGAGCATTGTGAAAATTCAGGTCAAAAGTGTCGTTTTATTTTGATCGCTGACGCATCAAAATAGAGTGCAAGTCCAAAAAATTTTGAAACTGACTGAGTTTAGGCTTCACCTGACGCCATCACGGAGTTGATTCAAGCGCCACGTGATCACTAAGTGAAAGAGAAGTTAGGCACTGTGTAGAAGAGAAACTCAGAATATTTGTCACAGACAATAAAAAACCGCTAGAGGCGAATGCCTGAAGCGGTTTTATTTGAAGACTGGGGGGAGTTAGACGTTGAAGCGAAAATGCACAACATCTCCGTCTTTACAAACGTAGTCTTTGCCTTCTAAGCGCCATTTGCCCGCTTCTTTAGCACCGCTCTCGCCTTGGTACTCGATAAATTCATCAAAACCAACAACTTCAGCACGGATAAAGCCTTTTTCAAAATCTGTATGGATTTTTCCCGCGGCTTGTGGCGCAGTTGCTCCTACTGGGATGGTCCACGCACGAACCTCTTTTACACCCGCAGTAAAGTAGGTGTGCAAGTGCAATAACTCGTAGCCTCCACGGATCACGCGGTTTAAGCCAGGCTCATCTAAACCCATGTCGGCCATAAATTCGTCGCGTTCTTCATCGTCTAGTTCTGCAATTTCTGCTTCGATTTCGGCACAGACGGCGACAACTACGGCATTTTCAGTGGCTGCAATTTCATTCACTTTATCCAAGTACGGATTGTTGTCAAAACCATCGTCATTGACGTTGGCAATGTACATAGTAGGTTTGATCGTGAGGAAGTTAATGTAATCAATCGCGTTTTTTTCTTCTTTTGCTAAATCTAAGCTGCGGATCATGCCGCCTTCATTCAGCACTGTTTGGATTTTTTCCAATACTGGTAATTCGATCTTAGCGTCTTTATCGCCGCCTTTTGCTTTTTTAGTCGCGCGGTGAATTGCACGCTCGCAGGCTTCCAAGTCAGACAAAGCAAGTTCGGTATTGATGACTTCAATATCGCTGACTGGATCTACTTTGCCGTCAACGTGAACAATGTTCTCATTGTCAAAACAACGAACCACATGGCCAATTGCATCTGTTTCGCGAATATTTCCAAGAAACTTGTTACCTAGACCTTCACCTGTGGATGCTCCTTTGACTAAGCCCGCAATATCCACAAACTCCATGGTTGTTGGTAATACCCGTTGAGGATTTACGATGGCGGCAAGCTGATCTAATCGAGTATCAGGAACTGGAACCACACCTGTATTGGGTTCAATGGTGCAAAAAGGAAAGTTTGCAGCCTCGATTCCAGCTTTCGTTAAGGCGTTAAAGAGGGTAGATTTACCGACGTTTGGTAAACCGACAATGCCGCATTTGAATCCCATAATTGGTTCCTTAAATCACTGACCTGAACGGAAGCTGTGCAGGCGGTTCATGGCTTTGGCTAAGCCATCTTTGGCGATAATTTCAAAACAACGAGCTGCTTCATCAATTGCATCCTCGATTGCTTCTTGTTCTTGCTTTGGCGCTTTACCTAACACAAACCCACTCACTCGGTTTTTATCACCGGGGTGACCTATGCCGATGCGCAGGCGCAGAAAGTCTTTATTGTTGCCCATACGGCTAATGATGTCGCGCAGACCATTGTGTCCACCATGACCACCACCGCGTTTGAGTTTAGCGACACCCGGAGGAAGATCTAACTCGTCATGTGCGACCAATATTGATTCGGCATCAATATTGTAAAAATTCGCAAGACTCGATACAGCTTGACCGCTTCGATTCATGAATGTGGTAGGTACAAGTAATCTGAAATCGCTGCCGTTATGTTGTACGCGAGCGGTGTAACCGTGAAATTTGGCTTCAGGCTTAAGAGAAACCTGATGAATTCTGGCAAGTTCTTCAATAAACCAAACACCCGCATTGTGGCGGGTGTTGGTATATTCGGGGCCTGGATTTCCCAAGCCCACGATGAGTTTAATCGGATAGTCCATCACAAAGGACGCCGACTAATTACTCAGCTTCCGCTTCGGGAGCATCAGCAGCAGCGTCATCGTCTTCTTCTTTCACAGCTTTCGCCGCAACAATACCAACAACGGCTTGGTCGTGATCTTCGCCTTTCAGCAATTCAACTGACTCAACGCCTTTTGGTAATTTGATTTCAGACAAGTGAACTGTTTGTCCAATTTCAACGTCTGTCAAGTCAACTTCGATGAATTCTGGCAAGTCAGCTGGCAAACAAGATACTGCGATTTCGTTTGCAAGGTGGTTTACAACACCGCCGTTCTTCACAGCTTCCGCTGTATCTTCGTTTAAGAAGTGGACTGGAACAGTTGTTGTTAACACGTGCGTTGCATCAATGCGCAAGAAGTCAATGTGAGTAACTTTAGGCTTGTATGCATGGCGTTGCATATCTTTTACGATGGCTTGAACAACTTTACCGTCAAGGTTGATGTCAAGAACTTGGCTATAGAATACTTCTGACTCTTGTGCCTTAAGAACTTTGCTGTGGCTTAATGTAATTGCTACAGGCTCTTGATCAGCACCGTAAATGATTGCTGGAACTGCATCAGTGTGACGTAGGCGGCGGCTCGCACCTTTCCCTAAATCAGTACGGACAACAGCGTCCAAAGAAATAGTGTTAGACATGATAGTCTCCAATAAAAAAATATAGGGTTGGTTTTTGCGACCAAAACCAACAAGAAGTCCCCAGTTTCGGGGCGCGACATTCTAGCGCGTGAATTGCTCAGGGGCAACATTAGACTTCAACTAATCGGTAATTTTTAGACTCCTTCAAGGAGCAAGGAGGCTTGTTTGCCTCATGTCGCTACAGCATCGTATACTTCAGCATTAGAAAATTTTATCTGAGAGTGTTCGCCGTGTCTCGTCGTTTACCCCCTCTTAATGCATTGAAAGCATTTGAAGCCGCTGCACGTCAAATGAGCTTTACTAAGGCTGCAGAAGAGTTGTTTGTGACTCAAGCTGCTGTGAGTCATCAGATTAAATCGCTCGAAGAATTTCTCGGACTAAAGCTGTTTCGCCGTAAAAACCGTAGCCTGCTCCTTACCGAGCAGGGGCAAAGTTATTTTCAGGATATTAAAGAAGTTTTTACGCAATTGCATGAGGCCACCGACCGTGTGTTAGCAAGCACTGCCAAGGGGGCCCTTACGGTGAGTGTTCAACCTACTTTTGCCATTCAATGGTTAGTGCCACGGCTGAGTGAATTCAATGTGCTTCATCCCGATATCGATGTTCGGATCAAAGCGGTGGATCAAGACGAAGGCTCAATGACGGATGATGTGGATATCGCTATTTACTTCGGCAAGGGAAAATGGCCGGGATTAGTGGCCGATAAACTGCATGAAGAGTTACTGGTGGTTGTGTGTGCGCCACAATTGCTTGAAGGCGACATTCCTCTAAATACTGTGGATGATTTGAACCGTCACATCTTACTCCATGATATTGATCGAAAAGATTGGAAAGCATGGCTTAAAATGATGTCTGTGGATACATCAAAAGCTTCTTACGGTCCTATTTTTAGCCATACCGCTCTGGTGATTCAAGCTGCGGTTCATAGTCAGGGCGTTGGCTTGGTAAATAGTGTACTGGCACAGCCTGAATTGTTGAGTGGGCGTTTGGTGTGTCCGCTTAGTGAAGCGCTTACCAGTGAAGACTCTCACTATTTAGTGTGTGAAGAATCGCAGGCTGATTTAGGTAAAATTAAAGCGTTTCGAGAATGGATGTTGGCGCGTGTGAGTAAAGAACAGAAATCGATTAAACGTATGACAGGAACACATGCTTTTGACTGACACTAAAATTGCCCGAGTTTTACTGAGTCATGGCGCTGGAGCAGGCCGAGATTCAAGTTTTATGATGGATTTGGCAGAACAATTGAAACGCCACCATCTTGACGTTGAGTTGTGGGACTTTCCATATATGGAAAAAGCCAAGGCTGAGGGCAAAAGACGACCGCCGGATCGTATGCCTAAATTACTCGACGCCATGCGATCAAAAATAGACAGCTTAGCAAACGACTTGCCCTTGTTCTTGGCGGGAAAATCCATGGGGGGACGAGTCTCGACCTTATTAATGAGCGAGTTGAAACTCCCCACTGTGGTGTATGGTTATCCGTTTCACCCTGTGGGAAAACCCGAGAAACAACGTGTTGATCATTTAGCCCCTTGTCAGTTGCAAGTTCCTTTGTTGATTCTGCAAGGGGAGCGCGACACCTTTGGTAATGTGGATGAAGTTCAACAGTATGATTTGGCAGAGTCGGTTTCAGTACATTGGCTTGCCGACGGCGATCATAGCTTAAAACCGCGAAAAGCCAGTGGCTTGACTCAAGCTCAACATCTTAAAGAAGCCGCGCGAATCACAGCTGCATTTGTTCACAACATATTGAATCAAGAGCATTTATGATTAAATTATTGGGAGTTTTAGGCAGTGCATTGTGTTTACTCGCTGTGGCAATGGGCGCTTACGCTAGCCATGGCAGTGGATTGGATGCAAAAGCAACACAAAGCTTAGAAGTAGCGGTGCGATATCAATTCTGGCATGGCTTGATGTTGGTGGCTCTGAGTGTTTTACCGCTATGTCGAATACGAAGAATTTGGGCTGGAACGGTCATGGCAATTGCTACAATTGCATTCAGCGGTAGCATTTACTTATTGGTTCTGGCAGGCTTGCACGCCGTTTGGTGGGTCACTCCGCTGGGCGGAACAGGATTAATGTTGGCCTGGGCACTTGTTATCTGGGCATATATACGAGAACGGTAATCATGAAACAAATCATGTTGTACTGTCGCGCGGGCTTTGAAGCCGAAGCGGGTGCAGAATTTAGTGCGTTGGCGGAAAAGTATGAGCAGTGGGGCTTTGTTAGAGCTCAGCGTAACCAAGGCTATGCTATTTATGAAACGTATCAAGAAGAAGATGCAGAAGCACTCGGCTTAGTGCCTATTCGGAGTTTGATCTTCGCTCGCCAACTGATTCATGGTGACACCATTAACTTTGAGCCTGATGATAGGGTTGGTCCTGTCCTTGCGGCTATTTCAGAGTTAGGGCCTTTTTCAGATGTTCGTATTGAAACCTTAGATACCAACGAAGGTAAAGAGCTGAACCGTTTAGCGCGTAAGTTAGCTGTTCCATTCAAAAAAGGACTGGAGAAGCAGGGCAAACTGACCCATAAGACAGATGCACCTGTGCTTCATGTTTGCTTAATTACGGGATTGCAGGCGTTTGTTGGTCTGAGTGACCCCAAGCGTCATAGCCCACATATTAATGGTATTTTACGTTTACGTCAGCCTTCTAAAGCACCGAGCCGTTCAACGTTAAAATTAGACGAAGCTCTGTTGTCATTTTTTACTCCTGAAGAGCTCGAGCAGCGAATGACGCCGGGTATGAAAGCGGTCGACTTAGGAGCTTGTCCAGGCGGGTGGACGTATCAATTAGTGCGCCGTGGTCTTTTTGTGTCTGCGGTGGACAATGGCTTGATGGACGAGTCATTAATGGAAACCGGTCAAGTCAAACACTATCAAGAAGATGGTTTTCAGTTTGATCCTAAACGTAAACCTGTGGCTTGGATTGGTCGAAACATAGGAAAAGGTCGCCGTATTCAATGGCCTGAAAATCCGCCATGTGAGTGGATGGTTTGTGATATGGCCGATAAGCCGCGTCGTGTGGTTCATATGTTGGTTGACTGGTTTCAGCAGGGCAATACTCGCAATGCCATTGTCAACCTCAAGTTACCAATGAAATCGCGTTGGGAAGAGGTTGAGACTTGTATGGATATTCTTCGTAAAGAAATGCAAAAAGGCATGGTGATCAAGGCGAAGCACTTGTATCACGACCGCGAAGAGATCACGGTATTCGTCGGATACCCAAAAATCTAAGATGAACCTCTGCCATTTATGGCAGAGGGCTAATCACACAGCCGCACGCCATTACTTCTTGCTTGGCTTCTGCATATTTTTCGGTACTAATATCCAACCGCGTTAATAATGCGGTGCGTTCATGCCAGTTATTTTCTTTACCCAAAATTTCAATGGTTAAGTGGCCTGCCAACTGAAGCAAGTAAAACGGATGACGCCCTTTCAATGATATTGCTTCAGGTGCTTTAACGAAAGCAAAAGCTTCCAATGCATCTAATAAATTACTTGGCATTTTCCAAAGCTCTGCCAGTCGGAGTCCGTGTTGCGCAAGCTCTCGCGCATTGGTGGTGGTCAGAAGTTCAAATATGCTATTCAGTTCAAGTTCGTTTTGCTGACGATCTTTGAGCTGAATTCGGTGCTGAAGTTCCTTATCAAACAGCCACCCACACACCGCAAATACTGCCAGTGTTCGAGCTTGCTCTGGCATTAAGAAATAACTTTGCACTGCAATTTGCGCTGCAGCTTCAGAAAATATCTCAATGTATTGATACGCCCAAAAATCAAGAGGGAATCGACGCAACTGAACTTGTTGTAGTAGATCACTTCGGATCAACATCGGCCCTAGGCGCTCAAGGCCAATCATCATGATGGCATGTTTGGCTTCTCGTGTGGGTTTAGCCCCTTTGACTTGCCGATTCGCCATGTCACTCAAGGTGTTACATAGTGACGGCTCACTGGCAATGTATTCTGCAATGCGTGTGATATTTGGGTGTTCAACTGATAGTTGTTGGCTGAGTTTTACTTTCAGCGGACTTGGCTTGGGCATGGGCTCAGGCCAGCTCGTATCAAAAACATTGCTCATTTGAGCGTGGCCATCAATCCAAGTTTGCATCAGGTCGACTTTGTCAAAGCGCAACATTGGGAATACGCGCTCAACGTCAGGTCGTTCGAGTTTGATGACCTCTGGTGTTGTTTGAGTGGCGCGAGATATTGGTTGAACCGCCCAAACATACTCTTTGACTGGCTTGCGCAAAATCAATGCTAAACCACCGCTAACAAGCTTTAACTGAGCCCCCGCTGGCACAGGACTAAAGACTGACACCAAGGCATTTAAATGTGAACGTTTGTGGTGTAATCGTTGTTTATACAGCCGCGCAACAACTGTGTCGATTGGAATGCCTTGGCGAGCAACGGTAGGCATTAACAAATCAAGGGTATCAGTCACCAATGACAACAAAGACGCCGTAGGTAAAATGCGAGCTCCATGAAGACGGCTTGGATACCCTGAGCCATTGCGACGCTCTTGATGTTGCAAAACATGACTTAGCCAGAAGCTATCTTTAACGCCTGCATCCCTCAGCAAAGTAAAGCTGAGTGCAGGATGCTTGCGCCAACGTTGTTTCATTTCTGCAGATATGGGTTGCGCTTGAAAACGAGCTCCAATGACATCCAAAATGGTAATGTCCATGGTGATCGCTGCTTTGACCAAACGAAGAGCGATTGTTTCTAAGTAACCTAATTCAGCGGCTAATAAAGCAGTTAGAGTTCCAACTTTAATGATCCATTGAGAGGGAGCAGAGTAACTACGACTATAAATTGCAAGGAGTGCTTGGGCCTGAACCCGATCGCTGGCGACTAAAAAGCATATCCTGCTTGCGAGTTTCTCTGCAATAGGAATCATTTTTCCCTTTTCAGGGAAAGCTGAGGATGCTCCAAGCGACACTGCAAGCTGATGTAAATCAGCTATTTTTTGTTGGAGTTCATCTCTACTGTCGCTCAATGTTTAACCTATTGCCAGGGGATGGGTTGGCTATCATAATTGATGAATTGGCCGCTGTCATCGCTATCCAATCCCTCAATCACAGAACACATACCAGTGACAGATTGAACCGCAGTAATGAGAGCGTTTGGCCCGCCCATATCTGTCTTCACCCAGCCCGGATGAAGGATCGCGACGTTGAATGATAATTCGGCCCAATCAACAGCAAGGGAGTGAGCTGCTGCATTTAAAGCCGCTTTTGAGCTGCGGTACATATAACTGCCGCCAGAAGAATTATCTCCGATACTCCCCATTTTACTGGTGACAAATACAATTTTAGCGTTTTTGTTTAAGTTATTTTTAAGATTTCGCGTGAATAACATAGGAGAAATGGCGTTGACCTGAAGCACATGTGACCATTCGTCGGCTCCGATTTGCTCAATTGCAAGCCCTTTGCTGCCATAGATTCCAGCGTTGTTAATCAATATATCGATTTTGGTTCGCCCAAGTGCTGCAATAAATCCGCGATGTTGCGCTTCTTTAGTAATATCGAGCGCATGAATTGAAATGTGTTTCGTGAAGTCGAGTTTGAGCTCATCTAGCTCAGAGGCGCTGCTGGGATGACGACAACATGCAATAACATTGTCTCCACGGTTGAGATAATAGCGGCAAAATTCAAGTCCAAGGCCTCGGTTGGCCCCCGTAATCACAACAGTTTGACTCATTCCTTTCTCCTTAGTGCTGATAGCTTAAAATCAAGCAATCGATGACATTCCAATGTCATGAGTTGTTCAAATAGCTGAAAGTTCTCTTTTTCTTCTTGCCAGGATTTAAGCTTTGCTGGCGCGAGTGTTGATTCATCGAATTGGCTATTTACAAAATCTTTTGCTGTTTTTGGACCGAATCCTGAAATGCCAGGAATATCGCTGCCGCTTTCACCAGTGAGCGCCTTATACTGGGTCCAACATTGAGTGTTGATTCCAAATTTTTGAAGGTAGTTATCTCGGCTCAAGAATTTTTTGTTGAAGCCGTCATATTGGTGCACGTTGTCACTTAGAATTTGGCAAAAACCTTGATCCGTCGAGACAATGGTGACGGCCACCCCGTGCGCTTCGGATTTTACCGCCAAGGTTGCAATGACATCGTCGGCCTCATCATTATCGGGTAAAACGGAGTCTATTCCTGCTGCCCACCAAGTGTCTTGTATCAATGCTAAGTTAGATGATAGTTGCTCTGGTAACGGCGAGCGAGAAACTTTGTATTGGGGCCATAGTTGGTGACGCCAGCCGGGAGTATCTCCATCAAAAACGGCCACGGTATGCGTGGCCGATAACTGATTTAGTATGGTAAACATCATGCGTTCGGTTTGGCTTTGAACGCGTTCTATCGCATCACCTTGGTTCTCGTGAACTGCATAAATTCGACGAATCAGATTCATTGCGTCAAATACAACAAGGTGAGCGGCCATTAGGTCAGTACTTCATAGCAAGGGTGATACACAGAACCGGGCAATTTCATGCGACCTTGATCGACAAATGCTTGAAGTAACACATCGAGGCGCTTCATGAGTGCTTTGTCACCATCGAGTTTAAACGGTCCATGTTTTTCAATCGCCTTAATTCCACCTTCTTTTACGTTACCTGCAACGATGCCAGAAAAAGCTTTGCGCAGATCGGAAGCGAGTGACGCTGCAGGCTGATCGAAATGCAGATCAAGGCTCGACATCAAGCTATGATCCGGTTCGAACGGTAGTTGAAACTCCGGCTCAATGTGCAGTGACCAGTTGAAGTGATAGGCATCGCCAAGTGACTTACGGTACTTACGCACTTCAACCATTTTGTCTGAAATATAACGCGCCACAGCCAGTGGATCGTCAACAATGATTTTGTAACGCTTTTGTGCTTCTGCGCCCAATGTTGCACCGATAAATTCATCAATCTGGTTGAAGTATGCTTCACTGGATTTGGGACCCGTTAGTACAACCGGAAGTGGTTCATTGGCATTGTTGGGGTGCAGTAAAATACCTAATAAATAGAGCAATTCCTCTGCGGTCCCTGCTCCTCCTGGAAAGATAATCACGCCATGACCCAAACGCACGAATGCTTCTAGGCGTTTTTCAATGTCGGGCATGATCACGAGTTCATTCACGATTGGGTTTGGAGGCTCTGCTGCAATGATGCTGGGTTCGGTTAGACCAAGGTAGCGTGTGTTGGTGGCACGTTGTTGTGCGTGACCAATCGCTGCGCCCTTCATTGGCCCTTCCATAGCGCCAGGGCCGCAACCTGTCACAATATTAAGTTTGCGCAGGCCAAGCTGAAATCCCACCGCACGAGTGTATGAAAATTCTTCAGTTTTGATGGAGTGACCACCCCAACAGACGATCATATCCGGATTCGCTTGTGAATGAATCGCGCGAGCGTTGCGTAAAATATCGAATACGACGTGAGTAATATGATTAGAGCTGGTTAAGTTAATAACGCTGTTATTTTGATATTTGTTAGCAACGTACAAGATATCTCTTAATACGGAAAACAGATGTTCTTGAATACCTCGAATTAATTCTCCGTCAACAAATGCTGCGTCGGGTGGGTTTAGTAATTCGAGTTTAATTCCGCGCTCTCGGCGGAGCACGTTTATATCAAAGCTTTTATATAAATCGAGAATCTCTGCACTGTTATCTGTTTGTGCGCCCACATTCAATACTGCTAAACAACAGTTGCGAAACAAGCGGTACAGATCAGACGTGGATGTTTGCTTTAGCCGGTCGACTTCCAACTGTGAAAGTAGATCCATTGCTCCAACAGGATTAATTTGAGTGATCATAGGCGACCCTCCAGCCTTTTCGGCTTTTAGTTATTTGTCGGCCGCGATAATTTGATTGCGACCATTATTTTTTGCTTGATAGAGCGCTTTATCCGCGCGTTCAAACAAATCTAAACGGCTTTTAGAGAAATCGGCAGATGCAGCGCCAATCGAAATAGTGATTTGGAGCTTCTCTCCGCGATACACGAAAGGAATAGCTGCGACTTTATCGCACAGTTGTTGAAGGGCTATGGCGCAGTCTTTGGGACTTATTTCTGGCAGAATTGCAACAAACTCTTCACCTCCATAGCGTGCAACAAAGTCACTTGAACGTAACCACTTTTTCAATAAACGGCCCAAAGCCGCCAAGGTTTTGTCACCGGCAGTGTGCCCAAAAGTGTCATTAATTTTTTTGAAATGATCGATATCGATGACGGCTAAGTTGAGGTTTGAATCATATCGTTTGGCGCGCTCGAATTCGAGTTCATAGCGTTCATCAAATGCTGCTCGGTTGGGGATGTTGGTGAGTGAGTCGATGAATAGCTTTTGATGTTGTTCATTGAGCTGGACTTGATACTGCTGAGCTTCTTTCTCAAGTTGCACCAAGCGTTCATTCATGGTGCGCAAACTTGATTGCAACTTAGTTTCCAAATCCGTTTGATCGGATCGTTTTTCCAGCAAGTTGGAGATAGTATCAAGCCGGCTATTAATTTGAGTTTTGAGTTCTTCGAGTTTTTCACCTTCTTCCACATCAACAGACATATTTTGCAATTGTTGTCTAATTTGTTGCTCGGTGTGCTCTTTTAGCTCACGAAGCTTATCGGATGAGTCAAGAGATTCTCCAAGAGCCACATTGATCTTTTCTAGGCTCGCATTGAGTCGACTGAGAAATTGCTCTGAACCGCTTCGTTCGTTTTGTACCGCATCTAAAATAATACGCATTAAATCGGTGCAAACTGTGGCCACCGTATTGGCCGATTCGGCTTCTCTCAGGCGCTTACGTTGAGTGTTGATTTGAACGCTAATTTGTTCATCAAATTCAAAACTGTTGAGCACCTCAATGAGGTTGTCAACCAGTACAGCATTATTTTTTTCTAGTTGAGCATTGTCCGAATCGGAGCCTTGGTTTTGATGCAAATAAGCGAGTGTGTCTGCGTATAGCGATGACAAAGCCTGCATCAATGGTAAAAGTTGCGGTAAAATTAATTCGGGTTGCTGTGCTTGATCGATGATGAGTCGTAGCTGTCTACGAGTATCGGGTTCAAGACCTTTTGACTTTTGCAGCAACGAACTACTGTCGAGAAAACTTTTCTTAGCGCTTTGTAATTCAGCATCATTTTGCGAGGACTGTTGCTGCAATAGTTCTTCGACCTGCACAATCAGCGGCGAAATATTGTCTAAATCGGTATTTTTTTCAAGGGCAACGCGGAGTTTAGCCAACTTATTGTCGAGCTCGGTGAGTTGGCCTTTACAGGCTTGAGAAAGCCGGCCGATGAGTCGTCCTAGCACTTCTTGGTCTTGAGCAAACTTTGTTTCAAGCTCTCTATAAGCTTTATTGAGATCCTGCACTAATGTACTCCCAAAACTAACGAATATTCGAACGATCGAGCAAAGGCTGTTTCGTCTTTTTATTGTAGAAGCCGAAGCTAGTACGATTCAACTTAATGTCATGAGTTTTCTGACTCTTTTGAGACACCGGACGCCCCAAAAGACTGTTCTGGCCAGTGAATCTTGTTTTTCTCGAAGTTGCTGAACACCTTGATTAAACCTTGTTCAATGGCAAGCAACGTATTGTCGCGCGGATTACTCTGAAATAAACTGATGGGTATTGCATCGATGGCTTCGAGTCCAATCCAAGCATCGGCTTGTTCTCGGCTGGCAATATTTGACGCAACAGACAGCCCTAACAGCAAGATCTCACCGACTAGATTAACATCCACTGCTTTACTATTTTTCGGTAAAAAAGGATAGTTGATAAGCGCCATACTTAAGTGGCTTTGGGTGCTCAAACCCTGCGGCGAAAAGCCCGCAAGGGTATCTATAACTTGCTCAGCAGAGCGGAGCAGTGCCGAGCTCTCGGCTACGATGGCGATCACATCGTCACGCGGCTGAAAAATTCGTTCTTCTGGAAAGCGACTTTTTAAGAAGTTTCCAAATTTCATTTCCATTTTTGAGCCGCTGTCCATGCCCAGTTGTTCGTGAATGGTATGAAGTGTCGGGATGCGAACTACAATAATCTGTATGCCTTTGGGCTGATTGATATCGGCTCCAGATGCATACCAATTTTCTTGTAAGCGCTGAATTTGTTTGATTTCTCGGTCCAAGGTTTTATACATCACTGAAGCGTTTTGCAAGTCGGACATGGGGTGGTGAGTCGAACTGTGTATCGCTTGATTCAAGTCGTTGCGCTGAAGCTGTAATTTTCTTCTCAGGCCTAAAATAGAGCCGATCGATAGCACAATGATGACGAATAACCATGTGGCGTAGTTGATGTATTGTTTGACGTTATTTTCTGATTCTTCAATATCTAATTGAAGTTTGCTGATTTCAGATTGCAGTGTTTCTTGTGTATGAATTGATTGAATTTGAGAGAGCCTTTGATCGAGTGAAAACGATAATCGCTGCGTCATTGCTTTGAGTTTGTTGTTGAGCAGAGTATTTGCTTTTTCAAACTGCCCAGAACGTTGATAAAGGTCGATTAGGACAGTTTGAGTTTCAGCAAAGAACTCAGAGTTTGGTTGATCTTCTATAATCGCTGCGACGTCTTCAACCGTGATGAGTGCTTCGTCGATTTGGCCCTTGAGAGAGAGCATCTGCGCTTTCATTAAGCGGATGCGTAATAACCCCATTTCATTTTTAAGGATTCTAAATAGTTTTTCGGCATCTACAAGGTATTCGTTCGCCAATGTTTGATTACCAAGAACACGGTAAACATCTGAAATCGAGGCGCTTGTAATGGCGACGCCCATAGCTCGGTTGAGCTCGCGTTCATATTCCAGTGCATTGAGGTAAATTACCATGGCTTGATGGTAATTACCGTTAATCTTATATATATCTGCCAGAGTTCTTAACGTGATGGCCAGCGGAGCTGTATATCCTAGAGCTTGAAAGTCGGCAGCGGCAAGCTGCAGATGCTCAATCGCGTTTTCCGTTTTCCCTTGTTGTTTGTATACCATACCAATGAGTTGCATTGCTTTTGCTCTGAGTGACGGGTAGTCATCATTGGACGCAAAGTTAAGAGCATCGTAGAAAGCTTTGATCGCAAGATCATATTGCCTGAGGCCAAACTGACCTTCGCCCAGTATGAACATGGCATTGATTTTCAACTGCGGAATAGCACTACTTTCACTAAAAATAAGGGCGGTTTCTGCCGATTCGATGGCGTTGATATAGTGGTGTTGTTCGAGATTCAATTGCCCCGTCAAAATGTAAAGTCGAGTCAGCAATATATGAGAAAGGGTATCGTCTTCAGTGTATTTGGCACTGGACAATAAATTCAATGCTCTTTTAAGATATTGATCTCCCTTGTTAAATGATTGCTGTCGAGCAACTCGGTCAAGGGTGATGAAATAGTAACCCTCGGCTTCTGCTATGGGTTTTTGCAACGTAATGGCAAGATCTATGACCAGTCGAGCGTATGATGAATGATCGGCATTGGGTTGCAACATTGCGGCAGAACGGAGATAAATAAGCGTTGCGTAAACAACCTTATTGCGGGCGTCTAATGATAACGTCAGTAATGAGTGAACGCTATGGTCTGGTAGCATGTTGTCAATGAACTGCCTGCTTTGATGCAGTAGTTCGGGGTCGGTTGGATACCAATTGTTGTAATAGTGCTGTTTCCAGTCAATGTCATCTGCAGCATTGGCCCATGGGCTTACAACAAATACCAGTACCAGTAGCATCCTTGCGATTTTGAACATGTATATTGGTTTTGTACGAAATAGATAGTCGCCAGTGTAACGAACTAATTACGAGAGAAACAGGTTTCTTAATTTTTATGCTAAAACAACTATTTTTATTGCTACTGCTCTTGGGGGCTGGTCCGGCTTGGGCTGATGTAGAGATTCATCTCAAAGCAGCATCAACAGAACAGCATTTGCTTCAGGTCTCTCTTACGACCGATACAGTTGCTCCGGGAAACGTGATCTTCTCGATGCCTGTTTGGCGAACTGGTCGCTATCAACAATTGGATTTTGTGCATGCAATGACGGATCTAAAAGTGCTTGATAGTCGAGGGAATCTACTTGAGATTAACAAACTTTCAGATCACCAGTGGTCTGTTTCGTCGAACCGAAAACAGCGTCTTTCAATTAATTATTTACTGACAGCCAATGAACTTAGTTCTCGAACTCGCCACCTTGATGAAACTCATTTATTTGTTGATTTTGCTGCTGTAGCAATGGTGGTGGAAGGGCAACAAGAGCAGGCTGTGCGAGTCGAGTTAGATATTCCTGAGTCGTGGCACGTTCGCTCCGGATTAAAAGCCGGTAAAAACAGCCATGTGTTATGGGCCGAAAACTATCAAATATTGATTGATAGCCCAGTAGAAGCAGGCATTCATCAATATCGCTCGTTCAAGTCGCACGGTAAACTTATTGAGCTGGTGGTGTGGGGTGATACGCCTGCAGATCTTGAACAGTTGGAACAGGACATTGCAGCAATAGTTGTTGCCTCATATGAGCTTTGGGGCAGTTTCCCGTTTGAGCGCTACGTGTTTATGCTTCACGCCACTGATAATGTGCGCGGCGGTACCGAACATCTTAATTCCACCATTATGCAGTGGGATCGATTTAAGTTTAACGACGATAAGAATTACCTCGATTTTATGGGCTTAGTTGCCCATGAGTTTGTGCATACTTGGAATGTTAAAGCCTATCGACCCGCAGCTTTTGTCCCCTATGAGTTGACCAAGCGACATCATTCCCCATTGCTTTGGTTTGCCGAAGGTTCCACCAGTTATTTACAAGAGAAATTATTACTTAAATCTGGAGTGATGACCGAAGACGATTTTCTAGAACGTTTGAGCAAACGTCTAGAGCGCCATGCGCAAAAACCAGGTGGACGTCATCAATCGGTTGCTGATGCGAGCTGGTATTCGTGGATCCAGCATTCAGGCCAGCATCGTCATAACTTTTTTGCCAACATTTATGATGAAGGCTTTCTGGTCACTTGGTTGATGGATCAATGGTTATTGCAACAATCAGATAATAAGTATGGCGTTGGCGCGTTACATCGCAACCTGTACAAAGCATATAGCTTGCCGAACGGCCTGACTGAACAGCAGATCATTGATGAAATGGGGCGCTTAACGCAAAATGTGGAAGGTGCCGAACAATGGTGGCAAACCACGGTTCATTCTCCTTTTAAACTTCGCGCATCTTCTTCCTTAGATGATCTGGGTTTTATGTTGGACTTCACTGATAAAAAGGCATCAATGCAAGCTGTATTGGTGGCTAATAACGATGGTTTGATGGTGCAGACCGTGATTAAAGGTGGTGCGGCTTGGCATGCAAAACTGAGTGCCAACGACCGCATTATCGCGATCAATGGCTTTGCCGTGAACTCTGAAAACTATGAGCGTATTCAGCAGAGCTGGAGCGTAGGGCAAACCCTTCAATTACATGTGTTTCGGCAAGGCCGTTTAACTGAACTCAACATAGAGCTTGCCGAGGTTGAAACCATTCAAGGTATTAAAGAACTGCCCGGTAGCTCCGACGCACAGTTGCAGTTGCGTCAGAGCTGGCTAGACAACCATTAGTCCTCTATTGACGAACCATACGGAATGCGGCTGGCATTGATTCAAAATTAGAACGAAATGGATTAATGTCCAGCCCGCCACGTCGAGTGTAACGCGCTTGCACAGTGAGCAGTTTGGGGGCGCAAAAACGCATAATATCGGTGTAGATTCGCTCAACGCATTGCTCATGAAATTCATTGTGCTGACGAAATGAAATCAAGTAGCGCAATAACTTCTCTTGGTTGATTGGAAGCCCTGTGTATCGGATTTGAACCGACCCCCAATCGGGCTGTCCTGTAATCAGACAGTTTGACTTGAGCAAATGACTCACAACAAAATGTTCCTCAATCGTGCCATCTGGTTCTACTGAGTTCTCTAAATATTCAGCGCAGAATTGAAAGTCAGTGACCTCAATATCGAGATCATCAATGCATTCGCCCTGCAAGTTTTTCATCGGCAACATACCGAATTGTTCAGACTGCAATAGCTCTACAGATACAGGTGCTTTTGCGCATTGCGACAGATCCCGGGCCATTAGATCGCTGACGTGTTCCACAGACTCGAATCGGCTTTGATTAAAGCTATTCAGGTAGAGTTTGAAAGACTTTGATTCAATCAAATTATCGCTTTCGCATGGAATTCTAAATAAGCCAATGGCGACACATGGCTTGCCTTTGCTATTGAGCCATGAAATTTCATAGCCGGTCCAATCATCGTGGCCGTCAAAAGGTAGCGCATCAGCGCTGATGCCGATATCATCTCGATTCAGCGTGCGGGGCACAGCTTGAAGTTGAGTTGCATCGTAGTGGTCTGGATAGCTTGTTTGTTGACCAAGCGTTAGCCCTTCGAGCTCTGGAGCAGTGTCGTATTTTGGCATGAGATACAATTCTGAAAGCAATTCTTATAAAATCATTCAGTACAGTGTAAAAGGCATCGAACAAAGTGGAAACCGAAAATAGCATTCAATCTCACCTTCTTCAGTTTATTGAGCGTTGCAGAGTTGAATATCAGCAGGTCCATCAGGCGTGGCCAACGGTTGAAATTGATTCAGATTGGGTATCACCATGCACACCGCAAGGGAGTGATGGTGAGGCCGTCATTTGGACTCCGGTGAAACGTCCACTGAATGATAGCTTTGATAAAGTTGAATCTGCTATGTCGGTCACATTGCATGATGCAGCTAAACAGTATTGGACATCGGTATTTAGCGAAAACATAGCCCTGCAATATGATGACTTGGAAATCGAGCTGCTATTGCCTTGGAATCAAGATGATTTTGAGCGATTTCAAGAAAACTTAGTAGGACACCTGCTCACGCAGCGTCGGTTCAAATTGGAACCGACGGTTTTTATCGGTTTGGTTATTGATTCTGAAGTGATGGTGGCGATTGATGATGACGGCCAGGTTGTTTTGGAAATTCCGGGCCGCAAGGCACATCGCACGCTAGCAACCGACTTTCTGTCATTTATTGAGCAATCTTCACCGTACAGTCAGGCTTAATATGGAGTGCGTCATCCCGACGCACTTATTGAATACTACTTTGCTTCAAGCGCTGTCACTCGTTGCTGAAGTTCTACTACAAGACTTACCAATTCCTCATGAGTTATTTGGCGAGTTTCTTTTTTTGATTCTGAACTACTCAAAGGCTGTTCAACTTTCAGGGCTGCAATGCCCTCATTTTTGATCAACAACTGAGCGGCGTGAACCGCGGGCATGAGAATTCCAAGCGGTATAGGTTGAGGTAAAAAACGTTTGACGCGTGCAACAGTAATGTCTTGATTGTTTTCAGCAACCTTACGGACTGCTGCATGAATGATGGTTTGATAGTCGGCCATTTCAACGATTCCTCGGTATTGATGCCGCATTGTAACCTAAAGTTGATCGTGATCTTGCTCTTATAGTCATCAATTTATCCCTTTAAAACGTGTTCCGTCCCCCAATTATTCAGACACTTTATATCTTCGTGTTGCTCATAATTTATCCGCAAATTAGTTTCTTTAGCAGGTTGGTGTGCTTATTTGGATGAAGGGACATTATGACAACAGCGGCTATCACGGTTCGTTTGGCGTATTTGGGAGCAGAGGAAAGTAACATGGCAGCAAGTTTGCTGTATCAGGCTTACCATGACGACCCTATGTTTATGAAAGTATTTGATGCATCTAAGTTGGCTTATGAGCAGAAACTCAGAGCATTATTTCGAGAAGAGCTGGACGTTTTTTGGCAATACGAACAGCCGGTTATTGGAGCATTTGAAGGCGAGACTCTATTGGGGGTGAGCTGCATTAATTTACCTGAATCTCCGCTTGGTGGAGAACGTTTTTGGAATTGGCGTATGAAAATGCTGATGTCCGCAGGGGTTGTGAGTACTGGGCGATTGATTGAAAAAGAACAGCGCATTGCGCAAGCAATGCCAAATCACCAATGTCATCAACTGAGCTTGATTGCTGTTGCGCCCAATTATCAGAAGCAAGGTGTTGGCGAAACTTTACTCTGCGGTGTGGATTGCCTTGTGGAAGAACATTTAAATTCGTCGGGGTGCGCCATATTTGTGAGCAACCAGAATGCTGCTCATTGGTTAAACCAACATGGTTACAACGCCATCCAGGAGCTTAGTTTTTCTAATTTTGAAGGGTCTTTGTTGTTTAAAGAAGCTCAAAAAATAGATAAATGCCCGTAGCCTTGTGAGATATCTCTTACATGTGTGTGCGAGTAATTTTCTTTTGGTATTATGGATAATTCGGCTATTTGTATTTAACTGTTTGATTATTAATAGCTTTTTATTTGTTAAAGAAATGTTTCTTTTTTGTTCTTTTTTATAACTTACTTGTGGCTTTATTGCTGGATTTTGAATTTGGAGTACAGTAGTTTTCAAGGTCAGCCGAGCAACAATGGATGTTGCAGCTCATAGGAAGTGAGCGCGATGCCGGTTGCATAGAGAAGGATACTCGGTTAAAAGCAGGTACGCTATTAAACCTCAGTTCGTCAGGATGATGAATAGGAGACTCTAGTCAGGATGACGCAAGGGGAAAGAAGGTAGGAACGCTTAATTTTAGCGGCAGTATGGATACTGGGACATCTACGATGGATGTTGCGGGGAGTGAGCTGGATGCTTGCGAGAGCCCGAGGTTGTGAAAACAGCCTCGGGCTTTTTTGATGGTTCTTTAAATAGCCAAATTTTACGCGTTTGAATGGACTCAAGATTATCCACTCACTTTAAAACGACTCACCAATTCTGATACCTCAGTAGACTTATGCATCACCTGAGTGTTGGCCTCGGTCACTTGCATTGTAATGGCAAATGTTTCTTCAGCGATGGTTTTAATTCTCATACCATTTTCAGAAATTTGCTCGGCGGTTGTGCTTTGCTGCTCTGCTGCTGTTGCTATTTGCGCATTCATTTCGGCTATTGTTTGCACTGCTCCAGTCATTTGCTCTAACACTTCGCCGGTCAAACCTGCTCGTTCTACCACTTGGTGAGCGCGATTCTGGCTGCTCGTCATGGCTTTCACAGCGGCCGCGCTTTCTGATTGCAATCGTTCAACCACATCTCTAATAGAGCTGGTGGATTCTTGCGTTCGTTGAGCTAAGGTTCGAACTTCATCGGCCACAACGGCAAAACCACGCCCCTGTTCACCCGCTCGAGCAGCTTCAATGGCTGCGTTCAGCGCTAACAAATTAGTTTGTTCTGCAATGCTACTAATAACATCCATTACTGTACCAATTTCATGGCTACCCGATTCGACGCGTCCAATAGCGAGCGAGTTTTGTTCAATGTCGGATGCAAGATCTTGAATGCCTGATACCGTTTGTTGAACAACGCTTCGGCCATTTTGAACGTCTTTGTCGGCGTTTCGAGTTGCTTCTGCTGCATCGGTCGCATTGCGAGATACTTCTTGCACGGTGGCCGCCATTTGAGTCACAGCGGTGGCGATTTGATCATTCTCAGATTGCTGATTAGAAGTGGCTTGCTGAGCAGAGTGAATCAGGGCGGTGATGCTTGATAGCTCTTTGGTCAGTTCAGTCATGGTGTTTTGGATCAATGCGATAGTGGTTGATTGGCCATCAAGAAAGTGATTAAACGCCACTTCCAATTGTCCGAGTTCATCTGAGCGCTGAACATTAAATCGTTGCGTCAAATCACCTTCACCATCCGCGATGTCTAAAATTCGCTCTTTCACTTCAAGAATCGTATTGGCAATGGCGCGTGCTGCAAAGTATGACAATACAAAGACGATGATCATGCCCAAAGCAGCCACCAAAACGATACTGAGTTGAGCGCTCTGAACAGTTTGTTTGGCTCGTTGGTTCGCAATTTCAGATTCTCTTTCAGTAAGCTCAGTCAACTGATCAACAACTTTCCGCATGCTATCAAATTTCATTTGTGATTCATTTAAACCGAGTTCAAATGCTTTATTGGGATCGGAAGACGACATGATTTCGACTTCGTCCGATACGATCCGCCATTGTTCTAATAGCTCGTCGAAACTTTTATATAGGGCGAGTTGCTCCGGAGATGTTGCGAGTTTTTCTGCTTTCTTTACGCGCTCAAGAGCCTGCTCGATGTTGTCATCATGATCTTGTTTAAAGGTGTTGAATCGAGCGTGAGATGAAGGCATAAATACTAAGGTACGTTCGGCAACGAGCGACTGGTATAGATCTCGATCTGCTTGAAGCAGATAGTTAAGGCGAGGCAAAATATTTGAAGATACTTCTTCTGTATCTTGACTTAAATGATTCATGGCGGCGGTACCGAACCCCATGACAATAACAATGACCACTAAGTAAAGCCCAGCAGTCAGAACTTGCTTCCATACGAAACTGATATTGTTAAACCATTTCACCCGCACCCAGCCTTTTGTACACAACAAGTAATGGATACTCTAAAGTTAGCCTTTCAATTTCAATATTGCATAAAAAATCACAATTTGGTGAGCGCGCAAGAAACCTAAACCAAATTCTATTTAGGTTTCCTGATCCGGTGGTTTCACTAAGAGCGGTTAGTATGAAATAGCTGTCCAATAGCTATCGACAATTGTTCTGAGCGATGGGGCAGCCTCAGTGCTGACAAACATGCAGGGCGGCATTGGGGCAAACCATTTAAATCAGCAACGAGCGCGGCAAAGACCTGAAAATTGTTGGTGAGTCTCACGACTGACTCTAAATACTCCAACACTCGTTCAGGTGTGTTTAAAACGCTCCACCAACGTGCGCCTACTGTAATCACATGATCAATTGAGGGGGCTGAATTAAGTGTTTGAGTTAGCTCACCAATAAGGACGTTTTGAGGCGCTCCGGAGATGGCTCGAATCCAAAATGGGTCGCGTTTATCAGCGCCAAACCTTAACAGTGATTCAACGACGACAGCAGGCAATAGCGCATGCTCTAAAACCTGAGATAGCGCATTAAATGCAGGCACAGGGAGCTCGGCTAAACGTGCAGCAAGCTCGGTCTTTATTGTTGATTCACAAAGGCGCTCTCCAACATCAGCTATGCCTTGTATCCCAAGTGTTTGCCAGCCTTCAGCGGTCGGTTGTTGGCAGAAATATTGATAAGCCGATTCGAAATAGATGGACGCGGGTTGGTGCAGATCATTTCTAATCTTAGCATTGAGAACTGCGAGCTTTTCGTCACTGGGTTTGAGTGAATATGGATGATTATTGAGGGCTTCAGTATTGCTATCAGAATTTGCCAAATCCTCTCCCAGCGCTTCGATCACCATTCGAAGAAAGTCATCTCGAGCGCCAAAGAGTAATTTGTTTTGTTCATCCAATGGAAATTTCAACAACCACAAATAGGGTGTTTGCGCCATTTCAGGCTTTGAAAATACGATTGCAAAACACGCATGGCCTTGAATTGGGCTTGGATAAGCTTTCGCGCCTTGTTCGAATGCAACAAAGTCATCGCGCGAGATTTTAAAAACGCGTCTTCCTAATTCAAATACTTTGAACTGGCAGCCGCCTAAGGTTAAAACTTCTGCGATAGTGCTCATAAATTTACTCGTCTACGATGGATGAAAGGCGGCATTGTAGGAGATGTTTGGGCAAGAATACAAAACTGTTACACTTGCGCGCACTTTTTAAGGGGTGATTTAACTTAGGAAATGCTTCTGATGTGCTCGCAAAAGTTCGCTGTATTACTGGAACAACTTCAAATCGAGCTAGAACAGCTTGGTATGTGGCAGGATACGCCACCGTCGCCTGTGGCGTTAGCGAGTCAGGCTCCTTTTTGTGTCGATACACTCAGACTGGAGCAATGGTTACAGTTCATTTTTATTCCTCGAATACGTATTTTATTGGACTCTAAAGCGGATCTTCCCAATACAATGACTATTCTCCCATTAGCAGAGGAAGTGTATAAAAATAAGCGGCTTGAATGCTCTGGCTTGCTCAACGTGTTGGGACAAATTGATGGACATGCATGATTACCCAGGGCCACTGACAATATTGTACCGAGATGAATCGATCGTTGTGATTGATAAACCGGCCGGTTTATTGGTTCACCGAACAGCACTAGCGCGTCGAGAAAAGTGGTTTGCGATGCAAATGCTACGTGATCAAATTGGACTGCATGTGTTTCCCGTTCATCGTTTAGATAGACCGACATCTGGTGCCATGATATTTGCGTTAAACGCGGAAGTCGCTCGTTTGCTATCGGTTCAATTTGAACAACATAGCATTGAAAAATCTTATATAGCTTTAGTTCGAGGTTGGCTTAATCATGCCGCTGTGTTGAATTACGCGCTCAAAGAAGAGCTCGATAAAATAGCTGATAAAAAAGCCAATCAAGACAAACAAGCACAAGAGGCGGTTACGCAATACAGCCCCATTGCTTTATTTGAGCTTCCTATTGCCGCGGGGCGTTACCAAACCGCACGATATAGCCTGTTAAAATTACAACCTAAAACCGGTCGAAAGCATCAATTAAGACGCCATATGGCTCATTTGCGTCACCCTATTATTGGCGACACGACTCATGGCGATGGCAAACAAAATCGAGCATTTGCAGGAGCGACTGAAGTATCTCGGTTAATGCTACATGCACACTCGCTGGACTTCACACACCCTGTTACACAACAACACATGGCACTTTGTGCGCCTTTGCCGTCAGACTGGCAAGGATTGTGTGGTCAAGACATATGGCCGTGCTCAACTATTTCCCCCTTTATTTAACGTATCAATTCATACTCGGAGACCTTTAGTCATGAATAAACTTGCAATCATTGTTGGCTCTGTATTTGGCGGTGCATCGGCGCTGGCTGAAGAGATTGGAGAAATGGCCTCTCATCATGGGGTCGAATACGAAGTGTTGGAGGACCCAACTCTTGCTCAGTTAGAGGGCGCAGATTTCTGGCTATTTGTGACCTCTACCACCGGTCAAGGTGATGTTCCTCCTAATTTGGAGCCGTTTGTCGAGGAGCTACGTGAACAGTTTCCAATGTTAGGGCACACCCAAACATCGATTCTTGCGCTTGGGGATAGTAGTTATTCAGATAGTTTTTGCGGTGCTGGAAAACAAGTACAAGAGCTTTTAGAAGAGCTGGGGTCAAACCAAGTTCTTGAGATGTTGAAAATTGACGCATGTGAGTATTTTGAGCCTTTAGAAGGGGCCAAAAAATGGTTAGATGAGCTTTTTGAACATGCCTAAAATTCCGATGTGTTAAAAAAGTGCATTTGTTTCGATTGGTAAAAAATAACAGGGATTTTACTTGTCACAAAATGGTGCAAAAAAGAGACCGTTCCCAATAAAATAAAGCGCAATCTAGATCACATAAGCGCTAATTCCACCCTTGAAATGTGATCGTTGTCATTGTCCTGTTACGGTCTCATGACTAACATCAGCGCCAAGTTAAGGAGTTTGCTGAACGGCAAAAAACCTTAACATTCAAATAACAGAGGCGGTGTAGACTTTCACACAAGAAATGCAGCCGTCTTTGGTTAAGGGGAATTGGACATGGCGTCTTTAAAAAAGTTCCGAGAAAAAAGTGATTTTTTTTAAATGGAATATGACAGTTCAATTTTTTCGACTATCTTTACTTGGTGTACGGAGTTCCGTGCACGAGAAAAGTGCAACGAATCTTGGCTAGATTCGTCTAACAATAAGAATACATATCGCACATAGCGATTGCCCATTCTGGGTTTTGAGCAGGGCATTCCTGCCGAGGTATTTAGGTAACGAGCGCTTAGAGCACTCAACATAATAACTGATAAGGGAAGTCATCATGACTAACATCAAAGCACTTGCTGCAGCTGTGTCTGCAGTCCTATTAACTGCGAGCGCAACAGCAGTTGAATTTCACGGCTATGCCCGTGCTGGCCTTTCTTCTACAGGCGACGGTGGTGAGCAGTCTTGTTACGGTAGTGGTGGTGCAGGTCACCTCGCTGGTCGCTTGGCTGACGAATGTGATACTTACGTTGAACTGGACTTCCAGCAGGAACTATACAATCAAGGTGGTAAAAAATTCCGCGTTGAATTCATGCCTGTATTCACTTCTGAAAATGATTTCCAAGGCAACTCGGCTCAGTGGAACAGTACTTATCAAAACCCAGCAGATGAGGATCGAGTAGAAGCATGGCGTGGCGGTGATTGGTCTATGCGCCAAGCGTATGTTGCTGCTGATGGTATTCTAAACTTCGCGCCAGAAGCTAGTTTGTGGGCAGGTAAGCGCTTCTACCAACGTAAAGATATCCACATTATGGATTGGTACTACCTGAACAACTCAGGTTACGGTGTTGGTATTGAAAATGTTGAAATGGGCGCGGGCAAACTGTCTGTCGCATGGATCAACATGGACCAACACGTGGGTGACGGAAGCGAAGACAAAGATGAGCAAGGCCGTTACCAAAATATTGTTCAAAGCAACAAATTAGATATTCGCTATGCCGGTATTGAGTTGTGGGAAGGTGCTTCATTAGAATTGGCCGCTATTTACGGTTGGGCTGATTTAACTGATTACCAAGACGACGCTGGCTACGATGACGAAGACGGTTACTTCCTGACTGCTGAAATCAGCCATGGCTTGATGGGCGGCTTCAACAAAATCGTTGTTCAATATGCTGCGGACTCAATGGGTGATTCTGCATATGACAACCACGGTGGTGAGTCTTCACTGTCTACTCCTTGGTGGGGTGGTTCAAAAGAATCTTCATTCCGCGTCATCGATTGGGGTGTTGTAAACCTGAGTGAGACAATTGAACTCGGTTACTCGTTCATGTATGCAGCAGCTGAAACTTTCGACAGTGAATTGGCTGAAGACGAACCAACTCGTATCAGTGCTGTATTGCGCCCAATGTACAAGTGGGATGACGTGATGAAGACTACATTAGAACTTGGTTACACTAAAGAAGACGATGTAGGTAGTGGTGAATCAGTAGATTTGTCTAAGATCGTTGTTGCTCAAGAGTGGTCTGCTGGCCCAAGCTTCTGGTCTCGTCCAACAATTCGCGTCTACGCGGGTTCATTCTTCGGTGACGCTGCTGAAAACCGTGATGATGACGGCAACCTTCGCTTCGGTGCTCAGATGGAAGCATGGTGGTAAGCCACATAATGCATCCATAGTTGACGCATAACACAATAAAACCCTCGATGGCCTTGCTATTCGGGGGTTTTTTATTTAGTTTCTTGAACAATTTAAAATGTTTTGTGTCTTAATATCAAAGCTATATTTATCTAAGGGGAGTTGAGTGAAACGCACGTTGTTATCGGTGCTCACCACCGCAGTGTTAGTGGGTGGATTATCTGGGTGTTCTTCTATTTCTGGAGATACAGCTTCATCGACATATCAAGAAAAGTCGGCAGCTGCACTGTCTTCCGCTCTGAGTTCTGCGTCGGATTGCTGTGAAGATTTGTCTCAATTGCCATTTCAGTCATTGCAAATTGGTGATGATATTAATGTGGTTTTAGACGAGACTTCACCGGCTCATGATTTCCATGATGGTAAAAGCTATTTCTCAGCCTACAAATTGCCTGACAATGTGCCAACGTTTAGCGTCTTTGTTCAAAGTCGAGCGGAGAAAACGGTATTCGCTCCATCTGTCTTATTGTTAGATGCGAATCGCCAGCCAGTGCGAGTTATTCCTGCATCGTCTGCAGTGTATAAACCTGCTGAAATGTTCACGCCAGACTCGCTGAATTTGGCCTTTAATATTGAACGTTCATATCTAGATAACCCGAAAACTGAATATTACATGGTGTTGTTCACAACACCTCAAGATGCACTGGGTGAAACCCAAATGATTCACCCTGCAAAAACAGCTGCAGAGCGCAGTAATACGACACCACCAGATATTGCAGATCCCATCGCAAAACATTCATCGGGTGGTTTAGTCAATTTGTACATTGCTGCTGGCAATGTGACGTCAAACCAAGGCGTATTGACTCAAATGGGTAATTCGGTTAACTCTTGGTTTGGACAAGGCTCTGTAGATAATGGAGCTTCAGGCGTAGCTGTTGGAACTACCGCTGCCACGGTTGCCGCAACGAGTTCAACGGCTTTGCCGCCACAACCCATTGTCAATTCGGTACCCGAACGCTCTCCTGTCGCTGGTATGCAGGTTCAGAGTGCTGCACCAACGTCTGCAGCTGCAATGCTCAAAGAAACCGAGACATTTTATAATCAGTTGATTAGCGCTAAAGTCACAGAGGGTGATATTGACAGTGCAATGAAGTTGGTTGAGGAAGCCGAACGAGCGGGCTCTAAAAGCGCTCGTAAATCGTTTATCGATGCCGTAAAACAACTTAAATAGTTTTAAGATTGTATGGTGAAAAAAGCCTTTCTTTTAAGAAAGGCTTTTTTGTGCCTGAGCGTTTACAAATAAAAAGCCAATCTTCAGAGGATTGGCTTTAGAGTGGCTTAGTGTGAAGGCTCTGATTGGTTAGCGCAAAGTCATGTTTGCAAGCTCAGCGTCTAACCCCCTTTCGCAGTAATCTTGTTTCCAACTAATCTAAGGATGCGCATAGGAATCGGTTGTGTTGGCTACACTTTGTAGCTTTTCTTTCAACTCGTTCTTAATGTCATCGGGGAGTGCTTCGCCTAGTTCGGTGGAAAGGCTAAAGAAATCTTCGGCGCGTTCACCAACGGTCGAGATTTTTGCAGCATGTAAGCTGAGTTTCATTTCGTGAAATAGTGTCGCAACGTCAACCAGTAGTCCGGGCCTATCTAGAGCGATCAGCTCCAACATGGTTCGATTGTCTTTTTCGCTAGTGATGTATTTGACCTGAGCTTCAACGTTAAAGTGCTTTAACTTTCGCTCCATTTTAGGTTGGCGGTAGGGTTCGTCACAATCATTGGTGATGCAATAACGAATACTCTCGGTGACTTCGTCAATTCGACTTTGCCCCGTGAGAGGAGTGCCATCGCGCTCTAAAATCACGAAAGTATCGACTGTCACTCCGTCTTTTGTATTCATAATTTGAGCGTCGTGAACGTCGAGATTTTTTCGATCCAGTACTTTAACTGTATTCATGAATAAATTCGGAGTGTCGTAAGTGTACAAAAATAGTTCAGTGCTATCGCGTTGAGGTATCTCAGACAATGCAATGAGCGGCTCGCTTGAGTCACCATGAGCAATAATGTTGTGTGTATGCCAAGCAACTTGCTCAGGGCTGTGTCGCACAAAGTACTCGGCTTTGAAGCGTTGCCAGACCAAATCGATTTGCTCACGCTCAACGGTCTCGTGGATGAGCTCTAACGCGCTATTCTGGGTTTCTTCAATATGACTCGCAATATCCACATTGTGGCTTAAGCCTTGTGATAAAACAGCGTGTGTAGCGCTATAGAGCTCACGTAATAAAGCACCTTTCCAGCCATTCCAAAGGTTGTCGTTGGTCGCTCGAATGTCAGCGGTGGTTAAGCAGTACAAGTACTTCAAGCGAGTGACATCGCCAATTTTTTGAGCGAAGGTCGAAACCACTTCTGGATCTTGGATATCACGTTTTTGAGCCGTAACAGACATGATCAAGTGTTGCTCTACTAACCAAGCGACCAGTGATGCTTGTTCTTGGTCGTAGCCGTGGAATAAACAGAATTCAAGTGCATCAACTGCGCCAAGTTCGGAGTGATCACCGCCCCGACCTTTTGCAATATCATGAAATAGAGCGGCTAAAAACAACAAATCAGGTTCATTTATTTGCGCCATAACGCCGCGCGTGTGCGGGAATTGTTGAGCAAATTCGGCCCGTGTGAGTCGATATAAATTTTTGGTCACGCGGTAGGTGTGTTCATCGACCGTAAAGGCATGAAACAGATCGAATTGCATTTGCCCAACGATACGTTCCCATTGCGGCATGTAGCTCGATAAAATGCCATATCGATGCATAAAGGCAATCGGACGTCCTGGCCCGCGAGGGTGACGCATTAACTTGACGAAAAGTTCACGGCATTCCGGCAGGTGTTGCAGGTAACCCTTGATTTGACGTCGAGATACACGCAATTTACGAATACAGTGGGCTGAAATGCCCGTGATATTTCTGTTGTCGGCCACATGCAGTAGCAACTGAATGTAGTTTTCTGATTTGTCGAACACACTTGGATGGCGTAGACCGATGTTGTTACCGCGCATCAAAAAGTCGTTATCGAGCAGCGTGACTGGAGCCGTCGAGTAACTTTCCAAAAATGCATCATCAAACAGCTGCAATAACATTTGATTGAGTTCAATGACTTGCCGAATCGTTTGATAAAGGCGTTTCATCATTTTTTCTACTGATGAATTGCCTTCGTCGCAGTACCCTAACTCACGTGCAACTTCGGCTTGGTAATCGAACAGTAATCGATCTTCTGAACGATTGGTTACCATGTGCAAAACAAACCGTACTTGCCATAAAAACTTTTGACATTGTTCAAGCTCTTCATGCTCGTCTACGGTAAGAAAACCATGTTCGACTAATTGCCCAAGTTCATCGGCACCAAAGTGGTTTTTGACCACCCAACCAATATTTTGGATGTCACGCAAGCCGCCTGGGTTTGCTTTGACATTGGGTTCTAAGTTGTACGCAGTGTCGTGGTATTGATCGTGCCGCTTGATCTGCTCTTCCATTTTGGCTTGGAAGAACTTATGCGAAGGCCAGAATGACTTTGATTTAACTTGGGTTTCTAATTGGCTATAGGGCTGACTGTCGCCAGAAATTAAGCGCGATTCCATTAGATTTGTGGCAATCGTAATGTCTTCTTTACCTAAACTAATGCATTCTTTTCCTGAGCGAACACTGTGGCCAACTTCTAGGCGAATATCCCATAGTAAGGTAATGAACTGGCTGATCTTTGCTTCAGTTTCGGGATCGATAGCGTTATTACTGAGAAGCAGCAAATCAATATCTGATTGAGGATGCAATTCACCTCGCCCATATCCGCCCACAGCGACAAGAGACAAACCACTCACTTGTTCTAATTCTACATGCCACCACAAGTGTTTCAGCAGCTTATCCATGAAACGGCTACGTGCCCGAACTAAATGAATAATCGAAGTGCCATTGTGGTACTGAGAACTGAGCCAATCTAAGCATTGGTCATGTAACTTTCGAAACGTCATCATCCGTTCTGAACGATCGTACTTACTAAAATCTACGTCAAACTGCGGCATTAAATTTCTCGTTTAGCATTGCGGCTTTATATGTTTTTAACAGCTCAGGCATTCAGGCTTGAGCCTATTAATTATTGTGGAGCACTCGGTCAATTGTTTCGTCGCTGCGAAGGGTTAAAATTTCGCAACCGGTCTTCGTCACTAGTAAGGTGTGTTCCCATTGGGCTGAGTTCTTTCTGTCTTTGGTGTAAACCGTCCAGCCGTCGTCGTCATCCAGCTCGGTGTAACGTTTCCCACTATTGATCATTGGCTCTATGGTAAAGCACATGCCAGCTTCCATCTTGCGGCCATCTTTATGTTTGTAATGAACAATTTGCGGGTCTTCGTGAAACACTTCTCCAATGCCGTGGCCGCAATACTCTTGCACGATGGTGTAGCGAACCGCGCCTTGTTTTTTGCTCTTGATGTACTTATCGATGGTGTTACCAATGTCATCAAATCGAGCGCCGGCTCGAACTTTACGAATAGCCTCATACAGACTTTCTTGAGTCACTGACGCCAAACGGCGATCGGCTGCTGAAACCTCACCGACGAAAAACATTTTGCTGGTGTCGCCATGAAACCCATCTTTGATGACGGTGATGTCAATATTAACGCAATCACCGTCTTTCAAAATGCGGTTGTCATCTGGAATCCCATGACATACGACCTCATTTATAGAGGTGCAAATTGACTTCGGAAAACCATGATAATTGAGCGGAGCAGGCACTGCTCCTTGAACATCTACGATGTAGTTGTGACAAATACGATCGAGTTCGCCTGTACTCACGCCAGACTTGACGTGTGGGGCGATCATCTCTAACACGTCCGCCGCTAAGCGACCCGCAATTCGCATTTTTTCAATTTGTTCAGGTGTTTTTATCGTAATGCTCATTCATTATTCCAAGGTGTCAGTAAAAATTTCACATTCATAGGCTAGTTTTTACTGTCTTTAAGGCGAAAAGTGCCACAGTTAAATTGTTCCAGACCGGCATGTATGGTATAAAGCGCGCCGACAATACGCAAATGTCATTGGCATTGCGACATTGTCAGAATCCGTGGCTTGTTTTGCAACTTGTAATTCAAGCTAATAATCACACACACACGTCGACACATGCGCCGGGGTGCCCGAAAGGGTCGGATGTATGGGATGTGTGGAGGCCTAACCCCAATAACGAGGTAAATTATGGCAAACGTATCAATGCGCGACATGCTTAAAGCTGGCGTACACTTTGGTCACCAAACACGCTACTGGAACCCACAGATGAAGCCTTTCATCTTTGGCGCTCGCAACAAGGTTCATATCATCAACCTTGAACAAACAGTTCCAATGTTCAACGACGCGTTGAACTTCCTTTCTAGCGTTGCTTCAAAGCGCGGTAAAATCTTGTTCGTAGGTACTAAACGTGCTGCGAGTGAGTCTGTGAAAGAAGCAGCTGTACGCAGTGGTCAATACTATGTAAACCACCGCTGGTTAGGCGGCATGTTGACTAACTGGAAAACAGTTCGTCAATCAATCAAGCGTCTTAAAGACCTTGAGTCTCAAAGCCAAGACGGCACATTTGAGAAGCTGACTAAGAAAGAAGGTTTGATGCGCACCCGTGAAATGGAAAAGCTTGAGAAAAGCTTGGGCGGTATCAAAGACATGGGCGGCCTGCCTGACGTGATTTTCATCATTGATGCTGACCACGAACACATCGCGGTTAAAGAAGCGAACAACTTGGGCATTCCAGTTGTTTCTGTTGTTGATACTAACTCTTCTCCAGCAGGTGTTGACTACGTCGTTCCTGGTAACGACGATGCGATTCGCGCCATTCAACTGTACACCAATGCAGTTGCTGACGCAGTTATCGAAGGCCGTGACAGCAATACTGTTGCAGCTAAAGATGGTGACTTCGTCGAAGAAGCAGCAGCGGAGTAAATAAGGAACTCTTGATTGAGCCCTTATAAGCCCAACAAGATTCTGTTGGGTGTAAAGGGGCCGAAAGGCCCCTTTTTGTTACAACTACTTTCTATATCAGAAACCTGAGGATACTAGACATGGCGATTACAGCTGCCCTGGTAAAAGAGCTTCGCGAGCGCACTGGCGCTGGCATGATGGATTGTAAAAAAGCATTGGTAGAAACAGATGGCGATATCGATCTAGCGATTGAGAACATGCGCAAATCTGGCCAAGCTAAAGCGGCTAAGAAAGCCGGTCGTATTGCTGCTGAAGGTGTTGTGATTGCACGCACTGGTGGTGGACAAGCGGTGTTGGTTGAGCTGAACTGCGAAACTGACTTCGTAGCACGTGACGAAAGCTTCTTGGCATTTGCCAACAAAGTTGCTGACTTAGCGTTTGAAAAGAAAATTGGCGACATTGAAACATTAAAAGCAGCTGACTTGGATGGCCTTTCTGTTGAAGAAACACGTGCCAACTTAGTTGCTAAAATCGGCGAAAACATGAACGTTCGTCGTGTTGTTGTGTTTGAAGAAGGCGAGACTGTAGGTAGCTACATTCACGGCGGTCGTATCGGCGTATTGGTAGGTATCAATGGCGGCGACGAAGAATTAGCGAAAGACTTGGCAATGCACGTTGCTGCAAGCAAGCCAGATTTCGTAACTCCAGCAGATGTTCCTGCTGAAGTTGTTGAGAAAGAAAAAGCAATCCAAGTTGACATCGCAATCAACTCTGGTAAGCCTGCTGAAATCGCAGAGAAAATGGTTGTCGGCCGCATGAAGAAGTTCACTCATGAAGTGAGCATGACAGGCCAACCGTTTGTCAAAGATCCTTCGATCTCAGTTGAGCAATTGCTGAAATCTAAGGGCGCTACTGCCGTTAACTTCGTACGTCTCGAAGTTGGTGAAGGTATCGAGAAGAAAGAAGAAGATTTCGCAGCAGAAGTTGCTGCTCAAATCGCTGCTGCTAAGCAGTAATCTTTTTTCGAAAAAACAGTATACTTATGCTGTTCAGATGTACCGCCTTTCTGGCGGTACATCTCCATATTCTCTAGAGAAGCCGCACAGGACATATTTATGACCACCAACCCTAAGTTCAATTATCGTCGCATTCTTTTAAAACTTTCTGGTGAAGCCCTGATGGGAGACGAAGGTTTTGGTATCGACCCTGTTGTTCTTGATCGTATGGCACTGGAAATCAAAGAATTGATTGATATGGGTGTTCAAGTCGGTCTGGTGATTGGCGGCGGAAACCTATTCCGTGGTCAAAAACTTGCAGATGCAGGTATGCATCGTGTTGTTGGCGATCACATGGGTATGTTAGCAACATTAATGAATGGCTTGGCCATGCGTGATGCTCTGGCACGAGCTCACGTGAATACGCGATTAATGTCTGCCATTCCATTGAATGGTGTGTGTGATACTTATAACTGGGCAGAAGCCATTAGTTTGCTGCGTTCGGGCCGAGTTGTAATCTTTTCTGCCGGTACAGGTAATCCATTCTTCACGACAGATTCTGCAGCATGTTTGCGCGGCATTGAAATTGAAGCCGACGTTGTTCTCAAAGGAACCAAGGTTGATGGCGTCTATTCAGAAGACCCAATGAAGAACCCTGATGCAGAGCTATATAGCACGTTAGATTATAATGACGTGTTAGAAAAAGAATTAAAGGTCATGGATTTAGCGGCATTTACGTTGGCTCGTGATCATAGTTTGCCAATTCGTGTATTTAACATGAATAAACCCGGCATTCTTAAGAGTATTGTGATGGGTGATGAACAAGGTACCTTGATTTGTCATACGGACAAGTAAGCTCCAATTTATAGTTGATAGGGTGATAGCAAGTGATTAATGAAATCAAAACAGATGCTAAAACACGCATGGAAAAGAGCGTAGAGTCGCTCAAAAACCAAATGGCAAAAATCCGTACAGGACGCGCACATCCGAGTTTATTGGATACTATCCGCGTTTCTTATTACGGTGCTGAAACGCCACTGAATCAAGTTGGCAATGTGATTGCAGAAGACTCTCGCACATTGGCTGTGACTGTGTTTGACCGCAGCATGATCCAAGCAGTAGAAAAAGCAATTATGAGCTCAGACTTAGGCCTGAACCCTAATTCTGCGGGTACAGTTATTCGTATTCCGTTACCAGCACTGACCGAAGAGCGTCGTCGCGACCTCATTAAAGTTGTGCGCGGAGAAGCTGAAAATGGTCGTGTTGCAATTCGTAATATTCGTCGCGATGCGAATAGCGATCTGAAAGAGCTTCTGAAAGAAAAAGAAATTTCTGAAGATGAAGAGCGTAAAGCAGAAGAAGATGTTCAAAAGCTTACCGATACGTTTGTGAAGAACGTTGAAGAATTATTGAAAGCTAAAGAAGCAGAGTTACTTGAAATCTAATTATAGACTCAGGTAGTTTGACGATAACGCCGCGGTTAGCGGCGTTTTTGTATGAATGTGTTAGCAATGGATTAGTAATGACGGATACGACGGAACAAGCTTTATCTTTATCGCCTCCTAAGCATGTTGCGATTATTATGGATGGGAATGGACGATGGGCACAGCAACGCAATAAACCGCGAGTGTTTGGTCATAAGTCCGGGGTTCAGTCGGTTCGAAATGCTGTGAAATTTGCCGGTTCAATCGGTATTCAAGCGCTCACGCTTTACGCATTCAGCAGTGAAAATTGGCGGCGGCCAAAGCAAGAAGTTGGTGTACTCATGGAGTTATTCATGGCTGTGCTGACCAATGAAGTAAAACGCCTCTCTAAAAATCAGGTGCGCCTCAAAATCATTGGTGACGTGTCTCGTTTCAGTGACAAATTACAACTCAAGATCCGCCAAGCAGAAGAACTTACCGCTAATAATACCGGTCTCCTTTTAAACATTGCCGCAAATTACGGCGGGCGCTGGGATATTCTAGATACGACTCAGCGATTGGCCGAGCAAGTCAAAGCAGGCCGACTAGAACCGTCTGAGATTACTGAAGAGTTATTTTCTAACGCCACTTGCTTAGCGGGAGTGCCTGATCCAGATTTAATGATTCGAACCGGTGGAGACCATCGAATTAGTAATTTTCTCATATGGCATGCAGCCTATACTGAATTTTATTTTACTGACACGCTTTGGCCTGATTTTGACGATGCGGTTTTTGGAGATGCGATTGCATCATTCCAAGGACGCGAAAGACGTTTTGGTCATACCGGTGAGCAAGTACAAGAACTTGTGTCTAATGACAGCAAGGAAAGCAATTAAATGTTGAAGCTACGAATCATTACTGCGTTGGTACTTTTGCCGTTAGCGCTTTCAGGCTTATTCCTATTGCCGGATCTTGGCTTTGAAATAGCCATTGCTGGAATCGTGCTTATTTGCGCATGGGAGTGGGGCACTTTAATGGGGGGCATTAAACGTCGCCTTCGCACACTTTATGGCGTTATTTCAGTGGCCATTGTTGGAGTCGTCATGGCGTCAAGCCTTGCAGGCCAACACTGGATTGAGCAAGACCTACACCCTTGGTTTGATTTTTCTTTATGGCTTGCATTGTGCTGGTGGGTTGTTGCGGGAGTGTTAGTCGCTTGTTATCCAAAGGCTGCGGGTATTTGGCAAAGCTGGCCTATGAAAGCGTTGATTGGTTGGCTGACCTTAATTCCATGGGGGTTGTCGATGGTTGCGTTGCGAAGCATTCCATCAGAGCAATCCAACGCCGGTCCGTTAATGTTGTTGATGGCGCTAATGCTCGTTTGGGCGGCAGACACAGGTGGTTACATTTTTGGACGTAAATTTGGTAAAACTAAATTGATGCCGAAAGTCAGTCCGGGTAAAACTGTAGAGGGCATGTTAGGTGGAGTATTCCTCGCGACCCTTATCGTGGTCGGTGGCTTATGGTACTTCCCAGCAGCGCGAGAAAACTTAGTCGTTTATTTACTATTTTGTTATTTAACCGTAATTGCAGGTGTATTGGGTGACTTGGTTGAGAGCATGTTAAAACGAGATGCAGGGGTTAAGGACAGCGGCAAAATCCTACCCGGCCATGGCGGTATACTCGACCGTGTAGATAGCTTAACTGCAGCTGTACCGATCTTTGCGCTCGGCGCCTTGTATTGGGCTGTTTAAACATGACTCAAGAATGGATTACTGTACTTGGAGCAACCGGTTCGATTGGTGTAAGTACATTGGATGTAGTGGCTCGACATGCGGAACGTTTTTCAATTTATGCATTAACTGCCCACTCTCGCGTTGACGAGCTGTTTGAACAAGTTGTTGCTTTCTCGCCTTTGTTTGCGGTGGTTTCAAATCAAGATCAAGCCAATCGACTTCAGGCCAAGCTCGATGGTGTGCTGAGCACCACACAGGTCTTGGTCGGAGAAACTGGGTTAGTTCAGGTTGCAAGTGCACCTCAAGTCACCCAAGTGATGGCGGCAATTGTTGGCTCCGCTGGTTTGCTTCCTACGTTAGCGGCGGCTAAGTCTGGCAAACGTGTATTGTTGGCGAATAAAGAATCGTTAGTCAGTGCAGGTCGTTTGTTTTTAGAGGCTATTCGAGAGAATAGCGCTCAATTACTTCCGATCGATAGCGAACACAATGCAATTTTTCAATGCCTACCAGCGCAATGGCAGGCACAGCAGTCGGGCGATTTAAAGCAAGCCGGCGTAAGCAAAATTATTTTAACGGGCTCTGGTGGGCCGTTCAGAGAGACTCCGATTAATGAGCTGTCCGACAAAACACCAGCGCAAGCCGTTGCCCACCCCAACTGGTCGATGGGGCAAAAGATTTCAGTGGACTCCGCCACCATGATGAATAAGGGTTTGGAATTTATTGAGGCGTGTTGGCTGTTTGATGTGGAACCCGATAAAGTAGAAGTGGTCATTCACCCGCAGAGCTATATCCACTCCATGGTGCAGTATTCGGATGGTTCTGTGCTTGCAGAGCTAGGACAGCCAGATATGCGAACGCCTATTGCTCATGCAATGATGTTTCCTGAACGAGGCGACTCTGGCGTTGCAGCATTAGATTTTGGCACGATTGGCTCACTTGATTTCAATCAGCCTGATTATAATCGGTATCCGTGCCTTCAACTTGCTATAGAGGCTTGCAAAGCAGGCCAAGAAAGTTGCACGCTACTCAATGCTGCGAATGAAGTCACTGTTGCAGCGTTTTTAGAACAAAAAATAGTATTTACCGATATTGCCGCAATAAATGGTGAGGTGATACGACACGGGACCGCTATTCAAATTTCTTCTATCGATGATGTTCTTGCTGTTGACGCCTTAGGCCGACAGCTCGCCAACGAAGCCATTCAAAAGCGCTCAAGCGTTTAGGACACACTATGTTCGATATCTTGTGGAATCTAATGTTCTTTGTGGTGGCCCTTGGGGTTCTCATCACATTTCATGAATTTGGCCACTTTTGGGTTGCGCGGCGCTGTGGTGTTAAAGTGCTGCGTTTTTCCATTGGCTTTGGTAAGCCGTTAGCGAGTTGGACTGACCGCTTAGGCACAGAGTATGTTATTGCCGCTATTCCCTTGGGTGGCTACGTCAAAATGCTCGATGAGCGTGTGGATGATGTTGCGGAAGATGAGCTTGACCAAGCATTTAATCAAAAGTCCGTGCTGCAACGCATCGCAATTGTCGCTGCAGGACCATTGGCCAATATTATATTAGCGATTGTGGCATTTTGGTTGATGTTTGTGAGCGGTGTGCAAACCGTGCATCCTATTATCACTGGCGCTTCGGTGAATTCGATTGCAGCGGAAGCAGGCATTGACCGGCAAATGCAAATTGTTGCCGTGGATGGGCAAGAAACACCTGACTGGGAAACAGTGAATTTAGCGTTTGTTGCAAAAATTGGCGGGCAAAGCTTAACCATTCAAACTCAAGATCTTGAATCATCCGCGCGTCAGGAGTATCGGTTAGATTTAGCTTCATGGAAGTTTGATCCTGAAAAAGAAACGGCGGTCTCAAGCTTAGGCTTGGAACCATTTCGACCTCACATTGAGCTACTTATTAGTAATGTGGAAGCAGGGTCTCCAGCCGATACCGCAGGTTTTATGGTCGGAGACCTTATTTTAGGGGTTGATGGTGATAGTATTAGCCGCTGGGAAGACATCGCAACGAGAATTCAAGGTTCGCCGCTTCGAGTTTTAACCTTTCAAATCGAACGCGACTCTCAGGTTTTGGATATACAAGCAACCCCTGGAGAACGCAGAGTGCGAGGTGAGTACCAAGGTTTTCTTGGAATTGCTCCAACGGTTCAATCTTGGCCTGACAATTTTGTATTTGAATTAAGCTACGGCGTATTTGAATCGGTTGAAAAGGCCGTTGACAGAACTTGGCAGTTGATTTCGCTCAGTATTAGTATGATTGGTAAGCTAATCACGGGCGATGTCTCAGTTAAGAACTTAAGTGGACCAATTTCGATTGCGCAGGGGGCCGGTGCCAGTGCATCATTCGGTTTCGTTTATTTTTTGGGTTTTGTGGCATTAATATCCGTGAATATCGGAATTATTAACCTTTTGCCACTACCTGTACTTGATGGCGGCCATCTTCTTTATTACTTTATTGAGCTTCTGACTGGTAAACCCGTGCCGCAGAAGGTTCAAGAAGTTGGATTCCGTATAGGTTCCTTTGCATTGTTAATGCTTATGGGGCTGGCGCTGTTTAACGATTTTTCTCGATTGTAAGTCTCGTGGGCTGGGAAAGGACGAATTTTTTAAAGATGGCAATTAGATCTGCATTCATCGCCTCTGCTGCGCTGCTTTTTAGCGGCTCAATTCAGGCAAGCGAATCTTTCGTAGTAGAAGATATCCGAATAGAGGGATTGCAACGTGTAGCACTAGGTGCTGCATTGTTGAGCGTTCCAGTTCAAGTAGGCGATACAGTTGATGCTGAAACAGCAGCACGTATCTTGCGTAGTTTGAATGACTCCAATCACTTTGAGAATATTAGCGTATTCAAAGATGACGGATTACTGCTGATTCGAGTTCGTGAAAAACCAACAATTAGCAGCATTGAATTTAGTGGTAACAAAGACATCAAGGATGAACAACTGCAAGAGTCATTAGATTCGAGCAAGATCGTCATTGGTGAATCGCTTGAGCGAAGTGTTATTTCTGATGTGGAGAAAGGCCTCGCCGATTTCTACTACAGCATTGGTAAATATACCGCGACTGTTCAAGCTATTGTGACGCCACTTCCGCGCAACCGAGTGAATATTAAATTTGTATTTACAGAAGGTGATGCCGCTGAAATTGAACAAATTAATATTGTTGGTAACACTGTCTATAGCGACCAAGAGCTTCGTGAAACCCTAGAACTTGTCGACACCTTACCTTGGTGGGACATTATGGGGAGTCGTCGTTATCAGAAGCAAACGCTTGAAGGTGACTTAGAAACACTTACCAGTTATTACCGAGATCGCGGCTACATTCGTTTTGACATTGACTCCACGCAAGTGGCGATGACTCCCGATAAAAAAGCCATTTATTTGTCGGTTAACATCACTGAAGGCGAACCTTATCACGTTGAAGAAGTGAAGCTGACAGGGAACCTTTTGGGGCGTAAAGAACTGCTCAAAGCGCTGTTTACACAACGTCCAGAGGACCTTTATAGCGCAGCTGAAGTTTCGTATTCAGAGGAGCGTATTAGCAAATACTTAGGTCGATTCGGTTACGCATATCCAGAAGTAACAACTTACCCAGAAATTGATGATGAGACTAAAAAAGTCACACTGAATGTGAATGTCAATCCGGGTAAACGTATCTATGTTCGCCGCATTAATTTTGGTGGAAACAACCTCACGAAAGATGAAGTATTGCGACGCGAATTGCGCCAAATGGAAGGTGCATGGTTGTCGAACTCTGCGGTAGAGCTGTCAAAGAACCGCTTGAACCGTTTGGGTTACTTCGAAACTGCCGAGGCAGAAACAATTAGACTACCAGACGAAGAAGATTTGGTGGACTTGGAGTTTACCGTTAAAGAGCAGCCCTCAGGCTCGTTTACCGCAGGTGTTGGTTACGGAACTGATTCAGGTGTTAGCTTACAAGCGGGGGTTCAGCAAAGTAACTTCTTAGGAACGGGTAATAAAGTTGGTGCACAAATCAACACTAACAAATACAACCGCAGAGCCGACTTTAGTTATACAGACCCATATTTCACCCAGGATGGTGTAAGTTTTGGTGGGCGCGTTTTCTATTCAGAATTCGATGCCGGTAACGCCAACTTAATTAACTATGACAACACTACTTACGGTATCAGTGGAAATCTTGGTTTCCCGCTGGATGAATACAACCGCCTGAACTTTGGTATGGGTTATACCTACAACGAATTGTCTAACTTGGATGATTATGATCAGGTTCGTCAATTTTACCTGACCTATGGTGATGTCTATGATCCCGATGGGCAGGTCACATTCGACACTGTTGACTTCACTGCCGGCTGGTCTCGTGTGACACTGAACCGCGGTACTTTCCCTTCGGCGGGTTCTCAGAACTCATTGAATTTGATGGTGACTGCACCGTTTAGTGATTTGAATTACTTCACGTTGAACTATAATTATCGCCAATATTTCCCAATTGATCGTCGCCATAACTGGGTCGTGTCTACACGAGCTCAATTAGGATACGGTAACGGTTATGGCTCAACGGACAGTGGCAGCGATCACGTGATGCCATTCTTTAAAAACTTCCGAGCGGGCGGTAGCCAGAGCCTACGTGGTTTCGAGAGCCGTGGTGTGGGGCCTCGTGGTGTTCGTCGTTTACCTGGAGGCAGCATCCCAGGCACTCCTGGTCCGGGCAGTGGAGGGGATATTCCTTTACCGCCAGAATATGATTATCTCGACGTTAGTAGCGGTTCTATTGGCGGTAACGCCTTGGCTGTTGCAAGTGTCGAATTTATTGTTCCGACTCCGTTTTTGGATGAAGCGTACAAAAATTCAGTGAGAACCAGCTTCTTCTTCGATGCTGGTAACTTATGGGATACCGAATTCGATCTGGATGATTATCAAGACCTTAACGAAACGCAGTTGGAGAAAATTTATGATTACTCTGACCCCGCTAAAATTCGTACATCAGGTGGTCTGACCGTTCAGTGGCTTTCACCGATGGGCCCAATGGTATTTACGTTTGCGAAAGCGTTCGATAAATATCCTGGTGACAAAACTGAAACGTTTTCCTTTAACGTTGGTCAAACCTTCTAACACAGTGAAAAGAACATAATTCAAGGAGTTTTAAAGTGAAGAAATTTATTGCTGCAGCAGCGATGACATTGGCAATGGTAAGTGGCGTTGCTCAAGCAGCAGATATTGCAATTGTTGATCTCGGACGCATTGTTAAAAACATTCCGCAAAGCGAAGCAACGGCTAAGGTTCTGCAAAAAGAATTTGCTGACCGTGTGGAAGAGTTAAAGCGTTTAGAAAAGCAAATTGGCGAAAAGCAAGAAGAGGCGCGTCGTAACGAAGCGTTGATGACGGATACTCAGAAAACTGAAATTATTCGCGATTTAGAAGAGATGGACGCCACACTTAAACTGAAAGCCAAAGCGCTTCAACAAGATGGTCAACGTCGCCAAGCCGAAGAGAACAAGAAAATTTTTGTTCAAGTTCAAAAAGCAATCAGTGATATTGCAGAAAAAGAAGGATATGACACTGTTGTAGACCGTCAAACTATTCTTTACGCAAAGCCAGAAGCAGATATTTCAGCTAAGGTTATTGAATACCTAAGCAAGAAATAACGAATGACGATGAAGAAGATAACGCTAGCATTTCTAGCGGAACACATTGGAGCTGAGCTCCACGGAGACGGCGATCAAGAGGTCGCCGGTCTTAACACTTTAGCGCTAGCAAACGAATCTCAGGTTGGTTTTTTAGCGAACAAAAAATACAAATCTCAACTCGACGATACACAGGCTTTGGCCGTGATTGTGGCACCTGCGGAACATAAAAATGTTCAGTGTGGAGCGCTGGTCATGGACAACCCCTATCTCGGCTATGCACTCGCCGCACAGTTATTCGACGACACGCCCTCTCGAAAACCAGAAATTCATCCTTCCGCCGTCATCGCTGACTCTGCCATTATGGGCGAAAATGTCACTATTGGCCCAAATGTTGTGATCGAGGCGAATGTGACGATTGGTCGTGATTCAGTGATTGATGCGGGTTGTTTTATTGGCGCCGATGCTGAAATCGGAAAGTCGGTTACCATGAAACCCAACGCCACGATTTACCACAAAGTGGTGTTAGGCGATAAAGTCATGGTGCATTCCAACGCTGTGATCGGCAGTGACGGTTTCGGTTTTGCCAACGATAAAGGCCAATGGGTGAAAATCCCGCAACTTGGCAGAGTCGTCGTCGGTGAAGGTGCCGATATTGGAGCCAGTTGTTCGATAGACCGGGGGGCGCTAGGCGATACGACCATCGGCAAGGGGGTGATTATCGATAATCAGTGTCAAGTCGGGCACAATTGCCAGATTGGCGATTTCACCGCAATCGCCGGTGCGTCAGGCATCGCGGGCAGCACCAATATCGGAAAGTACTGTATTATTGGCGGTGCAGTCACTATTAACGGCCATATTGATATCTGCGATGGTGTTCATATTACCGGTAATTCAATGATCGTTAAGAGTATTACTGAACCGGGACTATACTCATCCGGAATTCCTGCCGTTGCCAACCGAGAATGGCGACGTGGCGTCAACCGTTATCAAAAGCTGGGTCAATTATTCGAACGCGTTAAGGCGTTGGAATCCAACTTATCTGAAGACAACTCATAAGAATTCAAATTAAAGGGGCGAGTTTTGACAAAAGAACTCAAGCAACTGGAAATTGAGGAAATCCTCAAGTGCCTTCCACACCGTTATCCGTTTTTGTTGGTCGACCGAGTGTTGGACTACGAGCCGAATAAAACACTTCATGCGATTAAAAACGTGTCATTTAATGAGCCGTTCTTTACTGGGCATTTCCCACAGAAACCTGTGTTCCCAGGTGTGCTTATGCTCGAAGCGATGGCGCAAGCCACGGGCATTTTGAGCTATAAGTCAGAAGAATCTGAGCCAAGCGAAAACACACTTTACTATTTTGCCAGTGTCGACAATGCGCGTTTTAAACGCCCAGTAGGCCCCGGTGACACGCTTCACCTTGAAGTTGAATTACTGAAGATACGTCGTGGAATGGGCAAGTTTGCATGCGTTGCTAAAGTTGACGGTGCAGTCGTTTGTTCTGCTGATATTATGTGTGCAAGACGGGAAGTATAATTGTGATTAGTCCTTTAGCATTTGTACATGAAGACGCCAAAATCGGAAATAACGTGAGTATCGGTCCATGGACTTATATCGATGCTGACGTGGAAATTGGTGATAACACAGAGATAGCTTCGCACGTGGTGATTAAAGGACGCACCCGTATTGGCAAGGGAAATCGCATTTTCCAATTTGTGTCTCTGGGTGAAGAAAATCAAGACAAAAAATATGAAGGGGAACCTACAGAAACGATCGTAGGTGACCATAATATTTTTCGTGAGTGCGTCACGGTTCACCGTGGTACCACACAAGACGAAGGCAAAACAGTGATTGGCAGCAATAACTTGTTCATGGCCTATGTTCATGTCGCGCACGATTGCGTGCTTGGAGACAATATTATTCTGGCAAACTATGTTGGCTTAGCAGGGCATGTTCACATCGGTGATTGGGCAATTGCCGGCGCAATGAGTGGCTATCATCAGTTTTGCCGTATTGGTGCACACAGCTTTACCGCTGCGGGTTCAATTGTATTGAAAGATATTCCCCCTTATGTCATGGCGCGTCACAATGAAGCCTTTGGCATGAATTTGGAAGGCTTAAAGCGTCGCGGTTTTGATAAGCCAACATTGCAAGCTTTGCGTAAGGCTTATCGAACGTTGTATCGAGAAGGCCATACCACAGCGGAAGCAATGCCTACACTCGAAGAGCATGCGAAGGATGTTCCTGCGGTACAGGCATTTGTAGATTTTCTTAAAACGGCAACACGCGGTATCGTTCGATAACAATGACTAACAAGCGACCTTTGCGAATCGCTCTCCTGGCCGGAGAGCCTTCTGGTGATGTGCTCGGTGGATCACTCCTAGAGTCGTTAAAATTAAGGTACCCTGATGCCGAGTTTTGCGGCATCGGTGGACCTCACATGCTGAAGCAGGGGTTGACTAGCTGGTTCGACATGGAAACTCTCTCCGTGATGGGCCTTGTTGAAGTCCTCGGTCGTCTGCCACAACTACTGAAGCTTAGAAAACAAATCGTTGCTCGGCTGATCGAATGGCAGCCTGATATCTTTATTGGTATCGATGCACCAGACTTTAATTTAGGCGTCGAGCGCCGCTTAAAGGATGCAGGGATTAAAACCGTGCATTACGTGAGTCCCTCCGTTTGGGCTTGGCGTCAGAAGCGTATTGTGAAGATTGATCAAGCCACCGACTTGGTCTTAGCGCTGTTGCCATTTGAGAAAAGCTTTTACGATCAACACCAAGTCGCCTGTGAGTTTGTTGGGCATCCATTGGCGGATGAAATTCCAATGACATTGGATCAGCAAGCCGCTCGCGAACGTATCGGTTTATCGGCTGAAGATGAAGTGGTTGCTATATTGCCCGGCAGCCGAGGCTCTGAAGTGAAAGAGTTAGCCCGCACATTTTTCGACGCGGCAATGTTGATGCTAAAGCAACGTCCGCATTTGCGATTTACAGTCCCTGCTGCAAATGAAAAGCGCTATTCGCAAATCCAATCTATCTTGGCTGATTACCCCAAGCTCAAGGTTACTTTGTTGCATGGTAATGCCAGAGACGCAATGGCCGCTGCAAATGCGGTATTGTTAGCGTCCGGTACGGTGGCGCTAGAAGCCATGTTGGTCAAACGCCCCATGGTTGTTGCCTATCGCGTTCATTGGCTGACCTATCATATTGCGAAACGTTTGGTGAAAGTGAATTACGTGTCTTTACCCAACTTGCTGGCCGATGAGCCGCTTGTTCCAGAAATACTGCAATATGAAATGACACCCGCGCGGTTGTGCGATGAAATCAATCAGCAGCTTGAGCATGCCGATGAGGTGGCACATCGTTTTACTCAGTTGCATGAAATGATTCGACTCAATGCAAGTTTACGGGCCACCGATGCAATTGATATTTTGATCAAACAGAATTTAAAACAGGAAGTAACGGTATGACACTCGTCGCAGGCGTAGACGAAGTCGGGCGCGGGCCTCTCGTGGGGGCAGTTGTGACCGCAGCGGTGATCCTTGATCCCGCCAAGCCTATTGCCGGTCTCAATGATTCGAAAAAACTTTCTGAAAAAAAGCGCGAAGCCCTCGCGGCTGAAATTCAACAAAAAGCCTTGTGTTGGTCGCTAGGCCGAGCAGAAGCTACTGAAATCGACGACATCAATATTCTTCAGGCAACAATGGTAGCCATGCAGCGTGCCGTTGCTGGGTTGTCAATGCAACCCACTCAAGTACTGATTGACGGCAATCGTTGCCCTGATTTACCCATGCCAAGCCAAGCGATTGTCGGTGGCGATGGTATTGAGCAATGCATTAGTGCGGCGTCGATATTGGCCAAGGTCTCACGAGATCATGAAATGGCCGAGTTAGATCAAGCGTATCCGCAGTATCAGTTTGCCAAGCACAAAGGCTACCCAACCAAAGTTCATTTAGAAATGTTGGCGAAACATGGTGCTTGTCCTCAGCATCGTCGCAGTTTTAAGCCCGTGCAACGTGTGTTGCAGGGAGTTTAGTTCGCATGACCGACCCTAAATTCGTACACCTACGCATTCATTCTGACTTTTCAATGGTCGACGGGCTCAACAAGATCCCTAAATTAGTGAATGCCGTTGCCGAACAAAAAATGCCAGCTATGGCGATCACCGATCAAGGTAATATGTGCGGGTTGGTGCGCTTCTATGGCTCAGCTCCGGGCGCAGGCGTAAAGCCTATTATTGGTGGCGACATGTGGATGCAGTCACCTGAATTTGGTGATGAACTGACGCGTCTTACTGTGCTTTGTTTGAACAATGAGGGATATAAAAATATCACCTTATTGATTTCACGAGCCTACGAGCGTGGACATATTCAAGCGCGCCCTGTGATCGACCGTGAATGGTTGGCAGAACTGAATGAAGGTTTGTTGATTCTATCTGGCGCGCGTGAAGGTGATATGGGGATTGCCTTATTACGCAACAATATGGGGTTGGTTGAAGAACTGACTCAGTTTTATGGTACTTATTTTTCAGACCGATATTACTTAGAATTGATCCGCACCGGGCGAGAAAAAGAAGAAGATTATCTTCACCTAGCTGTAGCTTATGCCCAAACATCAGGCTTACCTGTTGTTGCCACCAACGAAGTTGTGTTTTTAAAAGAGGACGACTTTTACAGCCACGAAGTGCGTGTTGCGATTCATGACGGCTATGCTATCGCCGACAAACGCCGACCTAAGCGTTACACAGAGCAGCAATACTTAAGAACTGAAGCTGAAATGTGTGAGTTATTCTCCGATGTTCCAGCTGCACTGCAAAACACGGTTGAAATTGCTAAACGATGCAATGTCACTGTTCGTTTGGGCGAGTATTTCCTGCCGAACTTCCCCACGGGTGACTTGTCTATCGAAGATTTCTTGGTGAAAGTTTCGGAAGACGGCTTAGAAGAACGGTTGGAATTCTTATTTCCCGACCCAGAAGAGCGCAAATTAAAGCGCCCTGAGTACGATGAGCGCCTGAAGATTGAGCTCGGCGTGATCAATCAAATGGGCTTCCCTGGCTACTTCTTGATCGTGATGGAGTTCATTCAATGGTCCAAGGATAACGGCATTCCAGTTGGCCCGGGCCGAGGGTCTGGAGCAGGGTCTCTGGTGGCCTACGCGCAGAAAATCACGGATCTCGATCCGCTTGAATTTGACTTACTATTCGAGCGCTTCTTAAACCCTGAACGAGTATCCATGCCTGACTTTGATGTCGACTTCTGCATGGACAGACGTGATGAAGTGATCGATCACGTCGCCGAGTTGTACGGCCGTGATGCGGTAAGCCAAATCATTACCTTTGGAACCATGGCGGCGAAAGCAGCGATTCGCGATGTAGGACGAGTTTTAGGACAGTCCTATGGCTTTGTTGATCGTATCTCCAAATTAGTCCCGCCGGATCCTGGAATGACGTTGGCAAAAGCTTTTGAAGTTGAACCAAAGCTACAAGAATCTTACGATGCCGACGAAGAAGTGCGCGAAATTATCGACATGGCGCGCTCTCTTGAGGGAGTCACGCGTAATGCTGGTAAACATGCCGGTGGCGTTGTTATTTCACCCACTAAGATCACCGACTTCTCGCCACTTTATTGCGATGACGAAGGCAATAACCCCGTAACCCAATTCGATAAAAATGATGTGGAATATGCGGGTCTCGTAAAATTCGACTTTTTAGGACTGCGAACGCTCACTATTATTCAATGGGCGTTGGATATGTTGAATCCGCGCTTAGCTGCAAAAGGCGAAGAAGAAATCGCCATTGAGTCAATTCCGCTTGAAGACAAAAAGAGTTTCGACATGCTCATGCGTGCTGAAACTACAGCTGTATTCCAGCTTGAATCTCGCGGTATGAAAGAGCTGATCAAGCGTCTTCAGCCAGACTGTTTTGAAGAAATCATTGCGCTGGTTGCTTTATTCCGTCCGGGGCCGCTTGGCTCAGGAATGGTTGATAACTTTATTGACCGAAAGCATGGTCGAGAAGAAGTGTCTTACCCCGATGCTCAATATCAGCATGAATCGCTCAAGCCGATTCTAGAGCCCACTTACGGCGTCATCTTGTACCAAGAACAAGTGATGCAGATTGCACAGGTATTGGCGGGCTACTCGTTAGGCGGCGCCGACTTGCTCCGCCGAGCCATGGGTAAGAAAAAGCCCGAAGAGATGGCCAAGCAGCGTGCAGGCTTTGAGGAAGGGGCTCAGTCTCGCGGTATTGATGGCGATCTGGCCATCAAGATTTTTGACTTGGTTGAAAAGTTCGCCGGTTACGGATTTAACAAATCCCACTCAGCTGCATACGCGCTCGTTTCATATCAAACACTTTGGCTCAAAGCCCATTACCCAGCATATTTCATGGCTGCGGTGATGTCGGCCGATATGGACAATACCGATAAGATTGTGACCTTAGTTGACGAATGTCAGCGCATGAAGATCGACTTGATCCCGCCCGACTTGAATTGTGGCTACTACAAGTTCTCTGTGAATGAACAGGAGCAGATTGTTTATGGTATCGGTGCCATTAAAGGCGTGGGTGAGGGGCCGGTTGAAGCCATTATTGAAGAACGCGAGCGCAGCGGCCCGTATAAAGACTTATTCGACTTCTGTGCACGTGTCGATCTTAAGAAAGCAAACAAGCGAATTTTAGAAAAACTTATTCAGGCAGGCGCAATGGATAAGCTGGGCCCTCATCGGGCGTCACTGATCGCAACCTTGCCTGTAGCAATGCGCGCGGCAGACCAGCATCACAAGGCTGAGGCATTAGGCCAAGGTGACATGTTTGGTTTGCTTACTACTGAGCCTGAAGATGTTGAAAATGCATTCAGGCAAGTGCCTAAATGGGCTGAGTCTATTTGGCTTGAATATGAACGTGAAACCCTTGGGTTATACTTAACAGGGCACCCGATTAATCAATATTTGTCGGAGCTTAAGAATTACACGTCAAACCGCTTAAAAGATATGACTCCAACCAACCGAGGGCATAAAATCAAAGCGGCTGGCTTGGTGATATCTGCGCGTAAAATGATGACCAAAAAAGGTCGTCCAATCTGCATTTTGACGCTTGATGATCGCTCAGGCCGATTGGATATTGGTTTGTTTGGCGATTCAGTTGAAAAGTTTGAAGAAGTTGCACAAAAAGACAAGATCTTGATTGTCGAAGGAGAGGTCAGCTTTGATGACTTCAGTGGTGGCCTTAAGATGTCGGCCGACCATATGATGGAAATAGAACAAGCTCGAGAGCGGTATTGCCAAAGTGTAAACATCACCTTGAAAAAAGTGGATTATACTCCGGCGGTGCTAGAACAATTGAAAACAGCCCTTAGTGAATGGCAACATGGTACGACACCGGTACGTATCTGCTATCATGCTGACACTGCGATAGCCGAGCTGGAGTTAGGCACGCAGTGGCGTGTCACGCCAAGTGAAAGCTTAATGATTGCACTTGCCAATACACTGGGACAGGAAAATGTCACGCTGGCATTTCCATAACGAATAAAAGACAGGACAGCATTGAATGGCCATGCACCTTAATTTTCTGGATTTCGAACAGCCGATTGCCGAGTTGGAAGCTCAGATTGAAGAACTTCAACATGTCTCTTCAGAGAGTACAATGGACGTTGACTTAGGAGACGAGATTGAACGTCTTCGCAATAAAAGCTATGAATTGACGAAAAAAATATTTTCTGACTTGTCTCCTTGGCAAGTGGCGCAAGTTGCTCGTCACCCAATGCGTCCTTATTCTTTGGATTATTTCGACAGCATTTTCACAGAATTTGATGAGCAGTGTGGCGACCGCGCATACGCGGATGACGCAGCATTGGTGGGTGGAACAGCCCGTTTAGATGGTATTCCAGTGATGGTCATTGGGCACCAAAAAGGCCGTGAAACGCGCGAAAAAATTAAACGTAACTTCGGTATGCCTCGCCCTGAGGGATACCGCAAAGCGTTGCGTCTGATGAAAATGGCAGAACGCTTTAACATGCCTATCGTGACCTTCATCGACACCCCAGGTGCTTACCCTGGTGTGGGTGCTGAAGAACGTGGCCAAAGTGAAGCCATTGCCCGTAACCTTAAAGAAATGGCCGAACTGACTGTGCCAGTGATTTGCACGGTTATTGGTGAAGGCGGCTCTGGTGGAGCGCTAGCGATTGGTGTGGGTGACAAAGTTAATATGTTGCAACACAGCACATACTCGGTGATTTCACCTGAAGGTTGTGCGTCTATCTTGTGGAAGAGTGCAGAGAAAGCATCCACTGCAGCCGAAGCTATGGGGATCACAGCACCGCGTTTGAAAGAACTTGAATTGATCGATACTGTGATTGATGAGCCACTGGGTGGAGCTCACCGCAATGCTGCTTTGGTATCGGATAATATCAAACAACAAATTATCGCGGATTTAAATGAATTGCAAAAACTCGATACGGAAGCTCTTTTAGAGCGTCGTTACGAGCGATTAATGGGTTACGGCTACGTCTAAAATCCAGCGATGAAAACCACACTGTTTGCTCAACTTGACGCAGCTGCGACGTGTGGTTTTCAGCATGTTCTTGTCGCCCTCAGTGGCGGCAAAGACTCCTCAGCAATACTCCATTGCGCCTCACAGTATGTTAAAGCTAATCCAAACCTCACTATTTCTGCGATTCATGTACATCACGGGCTTTCTCCGAATGCGAACGAATGGCAAGCGCTTTGCCAGCATTACTGCGATGACTTAGGTGTAGAGCTAACCTGTGAGTCGGTAAGCGTGACAAAAGGTGCTCGGCAAAGCTTAGAAGCGCTTGCACGTGAAGCGCGTTACCAAGTGCTTGCTCGACATGTGACTTCTCATACCTTGATGCTGACAGGGCATCATCAAGATGATCAAATTGAAACCTTCATATTAGCATTGAAGCGCGGCAGTGGTTTGGATGGCCTATCGTCGATGCCTGCACTGAATGAGTTTTCACAAGGCTTTCATTGTCGGCCTTGGTTGATGCAAAGTCGGTCAAATATTGAAACTTATGTGGCGGAGCATCAGCTGCCATTTGTAGAAGATGAGAGTAATCAGGATCAACAGTTTGACCGGAACTTTATTCGTCATAGTGTGTTGCCCTTGTTGAATAAACGTTGGCCAAGCTTCAACCAGACCGCATCTCGCAGTATTCAATTATTAGGCTCACAGCGGGAACTTATTGACCAATACAGCTTACTCGATATGCAGCGATGCCAGCAGCATCAGGCTCTCGGTATAGAAGATTTGAGCGCACTGCCTGAATTGCGCAGAAACAATGCGATGCGCATGTGGTTACGACAGCTCCACGCGCCGCTGTGGAGTTCAAGTCAGTTGCAACAGGCTTGGGATGCAGTAGCCTTAGCCCGAGAAGATGCAATGCCCAAGCTGCAATGGCATGGTTGGCAGCTCCAGCGATACCAAGGCTTACTGTATGCCACGCCATGCAAGCAAGCCATATTGATAGATCGCGTATGGAATTGGCCAAATAAACTTGAACTTGCAGGCTCTGATGATTTGCTAATGGCTGATTCAAGCGTCAGTGCAGGAATACGTCCGCCCATGACTGGTGAGCTGGTGAGCGTGAAATTTGGCTGCCCGGGTAGCTTACGGGTGCAACCCTCAACTCGTTCCGGATCGAGGCCCCTAAAAAAAGTATGGCAAGAATACGGCGTAGCGCCGTGGATTAGGGCAAGCATCCCTATGATCTTCTATGGTGACGTGTGTGTAGCTGCGGTGGGGTACTGGGTGGAAAAATCTTATGCTAGTCAGCAAAGTGATTGCTGGTTGCCTAAACGTTGCGCTGAAGTGTCATTTCAGCGCGATTAAAGCCGTCTAATCATCACTAAGCTGACAACGTCTTATGTTGATGTTTCTTATCATCGTACATCGCTTGGTCAGCTCTGCATAGCCAGCTTTCAACGTTGTCTGCTGGCGTCCACATGGCAGCCCCGATACTGGCCGATACGCCAAGCTTTTTCAACGTGCGGCTTTGTGCAAGCTTCGATTGAATTCTACGAATCACTAAGTCGCATGAGCGAGTTGAGCAATGGCTCAACAAAACAGCATATTCGTCACCACCAATGCGAAAGGCTTGGTCAGAGTCACGAGTCACGTCCAGTAAACATTCGGCTGTTGCCTGCAATATTCGGTCGCCGGTGAGGTGGCCGAATTTATCATTTACTTGTTTAAAGTGATTTAAGTCGATGAGCAATACGGCAACGTCATGCCGACTTCTTCGAGATTGAGCGACAACTCTTACCGCTTGGTCATCAAATGCAGCTCGATTACCAAGGCCGGTTAAATGGTCTGTTCGCGCTCTTAAACTCATGGCTTCGAAGCGCAGCGAGTTGCGTAACGGAAAATGTAACTGGCGCTGTAACCAATCTAATTGCTGATGTTTTTGAGCGTTAAATGGATGGCTCGATACATAAGCAAGCTTCACTTGGTGGTCGTCATCAATGGTCCATTCAACAGTGAGGCGATAGCTCGAATTTGTGTTTCCAACTTCAATCTGTTGATTTTTCGAATGTAAAATCAATCCGTCTAAACTGACACGTTGACGCACTTGTTCAAGATAGACTCGAAGCAAGGGCTCCAGTTCTAATTCAGTTTGTAAAATACTGAGCAAAGAACTTGGACGTTCATTGTAATAAACACTAAAGACAGATCCTTCTTGAGTGCGTTGTGCTTCCTGCGGATTGTGAGAAGTATGTGTAGATTCCAAACTGCAATCCCCTGGCAAAAAATTGACGGCAACGTATCCAAAGCAATTTTCGAGCCAGTGTTCCGGTTAAATGTAGGTATATTTTATCAATCGCACAAGAATTGCATGATCGACTGCTTTTGCTCCATGCCGTCTGCGTAGCCTAACTCAATCAATTCTTTGCAGTATTCTTGTTCAAAGAGTAAATAACTCAGCAAATCAGTTTTAGAGTGTCTGTTCACACCAATAAACCGTAAAAGTGTGCGAACGCTTCTAGGCAGCGAAGTATAATAAGGCGCCGCAATTTGCTTGAGATCTTGTTGAGGATTAATCACATGAGTTTGGATGGGATGAAGATTTACCTTACGCTGCTCGCCGCGCGATAGCAGAGATAAGGTCTGATTAATACGCTGCAAGCGTTCTAAGTCTGAGCGAAGACTGTCACTAAATACGGTTTCTAACAAATGGCCGGCGATATCTGCGGCTGACGGCGGCGCAACAGGCTCATCAACAATTTGATTTCTCATATCGCTAGTCCCTATCACTAAGATACGACGAGCGCCTAAATGAATGGCAGGGCTGAGTGGTGCTTGCTGGTGAATTGAACCGTCACCGTAATAGCGCTGGCCAATTCGGCTTGCCGGAAACACCATGGGCAGAGCCGACGAAGCCATCAAATGGTCAAAATTAAGAGGTTGGCGAATCCCCCTGCGCCTGACTCTGTGCCAATCACTGATTTCGGGGATAGCTTGAAAAAAACACACCGAGTTCCCGGTAGCATAACTTGATGCACTGACCGAAACCGATGAAAGAAATCCGCGCTCGATGTTGCGTTCAATCCGAGAAAGATCCAACAAGTGTCCAAGTAAGTGACGCAAGGGCGCATTATCTAACACGGCAATTGCATGTTGTTCTGAACGTATCAGGCTGCTTGGCAATAGGTTGCGAATCAGTTGACCCGTTATGCTTCGGGCATCTGTTTTATAGACTTGATGAGTTCGGAAGTTGCGCCACACCCATTCTATTTTTTTTACGCCTAACCTAAAGTTGGCCGCGTAACAGGCTAAAGCTGTTCCATTAATTGCACCTGCAGAGGTGCCACAAATAATGTCGAATGGAATGCCGTCATTTCTGGGAAACCATTCAGAAATGGCCTTTAACACACCCAGTTGATAGGCCGCTCTGGCCCCTCCACCGGTCAATACCAAAGCTGTATTAGATTGTGGCGTGGGTGTTTTTTTTGAGGCTTTCAGTGAACTCAGCACCATAACAAACAGCGTCCAAATCAAGAGAAACGTATCACTACCGTTGCGCAAAAAACGACTTAATACATGGTCAATCGATGGGCTCACCGCTGGCCGTATAAAAGGCATTGCGTTGGTATTGGCTTTAACAATTATCATAGTCTTTCGAATAGGTGCTTGCGACTTCAATGTGTTTGAAATGTCGAGTTAAAACACTTTATCAAGCAAAATATGCGTTACTTTTTTGTACGTTGAATTGAGCGTATGATGCAGATCTTTCTTTGTTGAGGTAATTACCAATGGCCTGCCAGCGTTGTCATAATTCTCCGGTGCTTCAAAAACTCGGTCGATGTCGGCGATGTTTTTTACAACTCGTTGTTTTAGCGTTGATTGGTTGGGTTGGTTGGTGGTTACTTTATTTCGATTCACCATCAGCTGTAGAGTCTGTAGCACTGCTCTTCTTCTGCATCGCATTTTCTGCACTACTCAGTTTGCATGTACTGATGTGGCTTTGGTATCGCATTCAGTCTTCAACCTCATAAAGCTAAGAAGGAATGGCAATGTCGATTGATACATACTTGGCTAACTACCCGTTGCATTTGCGAGAGCAGGTTGAAGATTTAGTCAATGCTAATAAGTTGGGTACATTTTTGGCTTCACGTTACCCAAGCACTCACCAAATTTCGGGCGATCAAGAATTACGTGCATATGTGATGGCGTTGAAAAACAAATTCATGCAAAAATCGGCGCCGGTTAGCAAGATCATTTATGACAAAAAGATACATGTAGTTAATCATGCGCTTGGATTACACAGCTATGTATCGCGGGTGCAAGGCAGTAAGCTTAAAAGTAAAAATGAAATTCGCATAAGTACCTTGTTTCAACATACGCCAGAACCATTTCTTAATATGATTGTGGTGCATGAACTCGCTCACCTGAAAGAAAAGGAACACAACAAAGCATTTTATCGGTTATGCCAGTATATGTTGCCTAATTATCATCAGCTCGAATTTGATATGCGTTTATACCTTGTTCAATTGGAATTGGGCAGTAATCCATTTACCTGACTAGACTAGGTGTATCCGCTTAGCGGGCATTTGGAGCGTTTTAACGCAATTATAATGTATGAAGAGAAAACTGTCAGCAGAGTCCCATGAGGTGATGAAGCAGCTTATTGCTCGCCACTCTACTGTATGTATCTTTCTATTAGCCCCATTCGCTATTGCTAGCCTGCTCCAAGAAAAATGGTGGTTGGGGGCATGGACGAGTTTTATTGTGTCTATTTTTGCCGTCAATTTATGGGCGATCATTTATCAAGATCGTTATTTCCCCAAAATGGTCCGGTTTGTCCTTGCTCCTGCCATCATTATCTTTTCGGGAGTGTGTTTAATGACGCTTGAAATGATGGGGGTATTTTGGCTTTATCCCATCATAGTGTCGTTTTATTTTTTGCTAAAAAGACAAGATGCATGGATCGCAAATATTTTGGTGATGTGCTTTGCCATCCCTTTCGTATCGATACACTTTGATGCTGCTTATGCCATAAGGATTGTGACGTCGTTGGTGATGATTAGTATTTTTTCAGCCATTTTTACGCAACTAATTAGTGCACAAGAGGCACGGCTCAAAGCGCTGATAGTGACTGACCATCTTACCGGTCTTTATAACCGCTCTCTGCTGAATGAACGTCTGTCCGAGGCTATTCAACAATACAATCGTTCTAGAGCTCCCATGACGCTGATCACAATGGATTTAGATCATTTTAAGACGATTAACGATCAGTACGGCCACATTGCCGGAGACCGAGTTTTGAAAAAAGTCAGTGAGGTTTTGATTCGACGAAGCCGAGAAGTGGATACTATTTTTAGAACCGGAGGAGAGGAGTTTTTGGTGGTTTTATACAACACGGATTTAGAGCAAGGTATTCGTGCTGCAGAATCTTACTTGCGGTTAATTGCCGCAACGCAATGCATTCCTCAAAAAACAGTAACCATGAGTGCTGGAGTCGCCACCCTAAAAGAAGATGAAAGTGCAGAGCAATGGATGCTCAGAAGTGACAATAGTTTGTATAAAGCCAAGGATGCTGGGCGTAATTGTGTGATTGCAGATTGTGACGCTTGAGAGATGCCGAGTACATATTCCTAGTATCCGGCGGCGTATAAAGTCATGCACTGATTGGCAAGGCATAAAAAAGGAGCCTTTCGGCTCCTTTCATCTTTAACTTCAATGGTAAGCTTATTAAACAGTCAAAGCGGCTTGGATGTGCGACACCATTGCATCAATTGCGACTTCTACTTTTTCACCATCTTTGCGGTTTTTGTATTCAACCACTTGATTGTCTAAACCGCGTTCGCCAATAACAATGGTGTGAGGTACGCCAATGAGTTCCATGTCTTTAAACATAACCCCTGGGCGTTCCTTGCGGTCATCAAATAATACTTCAATGCCTACAGCCGTTAAGTCTTCATAGAGCTTTTCTGCGGTTTCAGCAACGCGATGAGACTTGTGCATATTCATTGGGATCAGAACCACTTGGAATGGAGCTAATGCCTCTGGCCATACAATGCCACGCTCGTCATTGTTTTGTTCGATTGCAGCTGCCACTACGCGAGAAACACCAATACCATAGCAACCCATGGTCATGATTTGATGTTTGCCCGTCTCGCCTAATACACCTGCGCTCATTGCTTGTGAGTATTTGTCTCCCAGTTGGAAGATATGTCCCACTTCAATACCGCGCTTAATGTCGAGCTTACCTTGGCCACAAGGACTTGGATCGCCGGCTTGAACGTTACGGATATCTGCAACGTGTGGCAGGGGTAAGTCGCGCTCCCAGTTAATGCCTTTTAAGTGTTTACCATCAACGTTAGCACCCGCACAAAAATCTGACATCACCGCCACAGAGCGGTCTGAAACAATTGGCATATTGAGGTTAACTGGGCCCAATGAGCCGGGTGTTGCGCCAATTTCGGCCTTAATTTCTTCATCTGAAGCAAATTGAAGTGGTGCGGCTACGCCGTCAAGCTTCTCTGCTTTGATTTCGTTTAACTCATGATCGCCACGAACTAACAAAGCAACGAAATTGTGCTCAGAGTCTTCGTCGGCCTTTACAATCAAAGTTTTAATGCTTGAGGAAGCTGCAATGCTGAATTGCTCGGCCAAGTCTGCAATAGTTTGTGCATTAGGCGTATCAAATTCAGTCATGGCTTCGGTGGGTGTATTGGCCGATTCTTGCGTACAAATTGCTTCGGCCATTTCGATGTTGGCTGCGTAATCAGAGCGATCGGAGAACGCAATGTCATCTTCACCGCTTTCTGCCAGTACGTGGAACTCATGACTAGCGCTGCCGCCAATTGAGCCTGTATCAGCAATCACGGGGCGGAAATCTAAACCTAAGCGCTTGAAGATGCGGCAGTAGGCCTCAAACATATTCTGGTATGTCTTTTCCAAACATTCTTGATTGAGGTGGAATGAGTATGCATCTTTCATGGTGAATTCACGACCACGCATAATGCCGAAGCGCGGGCGAATTTCATCACGGAATTTGGTTTGAATTTGATAAAGATTGAGCGGTAACTGTTTGTAGCTCGACACTTCTTTGCGAACCAGCTCGGTCACAACTTCTTCGTGTGTTGGACCTAATACGAACGGACGGCTGTGGCGATCTTGAATACGACAAAGCTCTGGACCGTAATCTTCCCAACGGCCTGACTCCTCCCACAAGTCTGCAGGCTGAACGACTGGCATGAGTACTTCTACGCCGCCAGCGCGGTTCATTTCTTCTCGCACCACGGCTTCGACTTTACGCAATACGCGCAAGCCGCTTGGCAGCCACGTATACAACCCCGAAGCTAGTTTACGAACCATGCCAGCACGCAGCATGAGCTGGTGGCTGATGACTTCTGCATCAGCAGGTGTTTCTTTGAGTGTGGACAGCAGATATTGACTGGTACGCATGACAAAATTCTCAAGCAAAATTCATATTTATAAATAGGGCGCTAGTCTAACCCTCATAAGTGCGTTCTCCAAAGAAGTTCGTGCACTTTTTATCTTTTTCAGAGGCGATAAAGATGGATTAATTCACAGATTTAAGGAGTGCAGCCTATTTTTGACTCTTTTAAAACCCTCAGGTAACAAATGCCGCGGCCTAGCTCCGATAAAATAAGGGGCTAAGGCATATGTCTGAGAAGTTCTAAGTTATAGCGGTTGGACCAATGCCATCATCAATTCCTGTTCTACCCAAATGGTGATACTAAGACCATCAATAATGTACTGCATTGGAATTTCGCCATTTTCCACCATAGGTATTGTGCCGAATATTTTTTCGTCGTATTCCACTTCATATAATGTGCGAACGGTTTGGTTGTCTTGCTGGTAACGCAATTGTGCGGCAGTTTCGCCTCGTATGGAGCAATACCGGCCGCCAATGAGATCAGAATCGGGGATCACATTATCTTGTTTAAGCAATGATGACTCGGTAGGAGAAAAGTCCAATAGCGTAAAAAATTTTCGTAAATCATTCATGTTGCCAGTCGCCACATCTAGTGGCTTTAAGCGAACATGATTTTTGGCAACCTCTTTTGCGATGCTTAATGAATAATTTGCACTCGATAACTGATGAGTGAGGCCGGCAAATAGAGACATCATGATAAATGCCGCAATGATAGGACCTACCCATTTAAATGACGCGCGCGGTGCGGGTTTGTCTTGAAGTATGTCATTTTGTTTGGCTAAAAGGTCGTTCAGTACGCCACTATCAATTTGGTAGGACTCAACGATTTCTTGAATGATTTTAGCATTGCCACTTGGCGACTGTTTAATGGTATTCATGGCTTTGCCTCGCGCAGCGTAAAGTCATCATTGAGTGCTTCGAGCTTGATTCTGAGCCGGTGTACTTTCGACAGTAATGTTCCTTTTGGCATGTTTAAATGTTGGCTTACTTCTTCGGTGCTCATGCCAAGTACGGCCCAGTGATACAATATGTCGCGCAGCTCTGGGGGTACTTGCTCCCAAACATGGGCTAAAGTGTCGCGGTCAATGATCAGTTGTTCAAGGTTGTCGAATGACATGTCGTAGGTTGAATCTTCCTCGTACTGCTGTTCGTGCCAGCGTTGCGCATACCGATATTGGTCGATAAAACGGTTGCGTATGAGCGTACGAATGTAGCGTTGGGCGTCGCGTATTTCTGTATGGGGTGACGATGTTTCTAGCCAATAGCGCTCTAATGAAGCTTGAAGAACATCATGTGCATCACTGCTGTCTTGACACAGTGCCATGGCATATTGATAGAGTTCACTAATTTGTTGTTTGTCGAAACGAAGTCGCTCCATTTATCTACCAATCCGTTAACGCTATTTTGTAATCGCGCTGGACGAGAACGCCTGCGCCAAATTGTTCAATCGAGAAGGGCATCTCCAAGTAGTTGTGGTCATGTTTCAGCTGAACCAGCCAATCATGGCGACGACGCAGCATCTGAATAATTTCAGCATTGATCAACACTTTTGAGGCATCGCTTGATGCTGGGTAGTAACACAAGCCAATGCAGTACTCAAAAGTCGCAAGTAGCCCCAGATCAAGCCAAGGAAACTGTACTGACTTAGAGCTTTGCTGTTGCGATGTGAGTAAATGTGCAAAGTGCTTTCCGTAACGATTAATGTCCCAGTCTGATGTGGGGAAGTGCTCTGAATAGACTTTGCACAAAGCTAAAAAAATAGGTGGGCTGAGAATGTATTGGGTAGTGGCAAAAATCGACTTTAATGCTGCGATATGCGCTCCGGCATAATTGGCTTGATATTGCTCAATGCTGCTATCGTTGGAATTCAGCAAATGCTCAAAATCATGGATCGATTGTTCATATCTTAAATCCATATCGCTGCCTCATGCGTGTTAAGGAAAGTCTGCGCTTTAAGGCGTTCGCCCTGAAGCACATCAAAACCTGGTAGTTGATTGTCCCATTCAATTAACACCGGAACATTTGGAAATTGAATCAAGGTTTCTTCAAATAGGCGCCAAACATGCGGACTGATAGGACCTGCATGGGAATCAATCAACTTACCGTTACTTGATGTATAGCCAGCCAGGTGAATTTCGCCAACAATATCAGGCGAAATTGCAGCCAATAGCTCAGCAATGGATTCATGATGATTATGTTGGTTGACGTAAGCGTTATTTAAATCTAGCAAAATACCGCAACCACAAAGCTCGACCAAGGCCATTAAAAACTCGCCCTCAGACAGCTGGCTTTCGGTGTACCTGTAATAGCGCGATACATTCTCGATGAGAAGTTGTTGGCCTAGAGCCTGTTGAGCTTGATCGATCCGATGCGCCATATGAATCACTGCTTCCTCGGTAAAAGGAATCGGCATTAGGTCATGCTGTTGTTTGTTCGAAAAGGCAGTGAAGCAAGCATGTTCAGAAATAAGGCATGGTTTGACCTTCTGACACAAGCGTTTCAGCGCGCAGAGATAGCCCTGATCAAGTGGGGCAAGGCCGCCCAAGTTTAAACTCACACCATGTAAACTCAGAGGGTATTGTTCTGCAATGATAAGTAATAAACGTTGTGCGGGCCCAGCGGTCATAAAATTACAACTATGCGCCTCAAACCAAGGAACATCGGGTTGTTGAGTGAGCACATGATGCAGGTGCGGAGTGCGTAACCCCAGACCTACTCCATGTGGCCCAAAACGTTGAGTATGCAAGTTCATTGATTGCTCAATGTTACTTTGCGGGCTTAATCGCGACGACAGAGCCGCCGGTAATCTTGTTGCAGGTACCTTTCGGAACATACACCCATTCCGTATCAAGGTTGTCTGCTTTCGCTTGCCCTGCACAACTATGTGAACCGTCTAGTGCGCCGCAATCGTTCATGCCTTGCTTGGCGATTCCTGCACATTTTTCCCATTTTTTGGGTGTGTCTGGTACAGCCATGGTTGGCGCTACCAAAACGGTTGAGGTGGCGAATACAGCGGACATCAGATAGGTGCTTTTCATGAATATCTCCAGGTTAAACGTCGCTATGAAAGGATTATTTCCTTCATAGTCAGAGACGTTTGATTCATGGATCTGATTGCATGTTTTTTCAGATAAAAGGTAAGGGTTTGTTATTAAGGACGATTTATATTTTTTAGCTGCGCTAACTGTAAAATACCAAATGAACCTACCATTACTGCCACAAGTACGGTTGCTAGTATTCCCATAGAGCTAGTAATACCAATTCCAAGTATTACCATAACCAAGCTCGCTAACACCCACAAAAAATCTCCCAGTGAAAAGTACCAAACCAACCATTCTTTGGGTTTAGATTGGCGAGCGCCCCAAATCAAGTGGAAGCCGTTTATCACCAAAATTCCGCCAACAGTCATCACCACAAGTGTTGGTAGTGTGCTGTGCTGGCTTAAAAATAGTCCTACTTTCAATGGTGCAATAAGAAACAATACACCGAACACAATGCAACTGGTGGCGTTTAAATACATGACCTGTGGTAATGACAACATTCACTTGATTCCTTGTTCAGTCATAGGTGGGTGCAACAATTCCAGTGAGCATTAAAAGCTGGAGTTAGGCTGCTTTAAAAATTCAATTTCTTCGGGAGTTGATTCTCGCCTGAGTATTTTATTGCGATGAGGGTAGCGGCCAAAGCGTTCGATAATTTGACGATGCTGAAGCTCAAATTCGAGAGTTGATTCGATGCCGTTGCGCTCAAATAGTTCGACCGCGATATCATGAATTTCAAGTGATTCACTATGCATGAAAGGCATGTAGAGAAACGATCGCTGAACAGGGCATAGTGATTGTTCTATCCCTTGTGTAATGGCTTCTTGGCTCAAAGCCAACGCAAGTGAGTCTTGAGTAAATGCCTGTGGTTGGTCTCTAAACATGTTACGAGAGAATTGATCTAAAACGATAATTTCTGCGAGTCGCCCTTCTGGTTGCTTGCGCCACCGGAATAGAGCGCAGTGAATGGCTGCATTGTGCAAGTGCCCAAATCTTAGGCGTATGCTTTGATCGAAAGCGGGATCTTTTCCCCACCATTGATTTGGCCCCGTTTCATCAAACCAAAATTCGATAATATCTGAGTGCATGAGGGGCTCCATTACGGCTGTGGCTCACAGCCTTGAAGACTAGCACTAGATCGGAAATTATCGAGTGACTGGTTATCGTCGAGTGTGATGAGTTTCAATAGAGGTTGGCCATCGGCTTGGGTACAATGCGGGGAATTTATGTCACGAGAACAAGAGCATGGCTAGAAATAAACCGAGAAAAACCGCAAAAGGCTCCACCGGCAAAAACAAAAATTTAAGCCAAGATTACATGGCCAAATATGGCAATAAAGCCGGTGTGTTAGAAACTAACTCAGGGCTGATGTACCGCATTATCGATGACGCAGAAGGCGCAAGCCCGACGGAGTTTGACAAGGTTAAATTGCATCAACGCATTTGGTTAGCCGACGGCAGCGTCATTGACGATACCTACAAATCGGGCTTTGCTGAAGAGTTTTCTGTATCTGAAGCCATTGAAGGTTTGCAAGAAGGCTTGCAAATGATGCCCTTAGGTGCGCGTTATGAATTCGTCATTCCAGCTGAATTAGCATGGGGACGCAAAGGAAATGGTAGCAAAATCGGCCCTAATGCGGTGATGATTATGGACGTTAGGTTACTCGAAATACGCTAGTGTGATTGGTTCCAAACAAGGTGTTGCGCAAGGCGGATGGTTTAACACTCCGAAAAGTCACTGCCGGTATATGGTTGGCGCGGATCTGATTCAACAATGCCGTTTGGCGTGAAAAAATACACAAAGCATTTTTGTGTGTCCGCATTGTAGCCGTTCGGATGAATTACAAAGCCACGGCCATCCACTTTAGTGGCGTAGCCATTGCCCGTGAACCACGGGCCACCCAATTCACGAACACACCAAGTGTCTGCTTCACACAGGTTTTGATTGGACAGTTGAGTGTCTGAGAAGTTGACAATATGGATAAACGTATCGTTCCAGCGTGCATCAGGGTAGCCACCGCGAGTCCAAATTTGTTGGCCATTATTCAAGGTAAAGCGATTAGTGATTGCGTTATATTGTTGGGGACGCAGAATAATTTGCGAACTGACCATGTCGGATGCAGCATCTAGCGAGCCGCGCATGCCCTGCATGACACTCTCATTGGCGCTATTGGACAAGTTGATAAAACGAGGAAATGCAGTGACCGCAAGAATACCTAAAATCACGATGACCACAACCAGTTCAATTAAGGTAAAGCCGTGTTGTGAGGTTTGCGAACTGATAGGGGCAGCGCAGTAGTTCATTGACATTAGCCATTGTTTTTAGTGGACGACCTTCAATATAAATGTGGCCGGTGAGAATTGACCAGATTTCATCGCGACAAATTAGCGGACTACGCCATGATTTGTGATCAAAAGTTGCTATGATTCACACTCAATTGTTGCTTGAAAGTTCATCACTGAAGTTTGAAAACTCGGAGAAATAAGATGATTCAATGTTGCAGCTGTGCCGATGAAGCCAAGTACATTGTAGTGAACGGTAGCCACGACATCGTCGGTGACGTGTATTGTGCCGAGCATGCGTTCGAAGACGCGCGTGAGAAATGTCCAGGCTGTGATGATTATGCGCTTGAAGTGTATGACGACAAAACTGGAGACATCTTAAAATTCTTACCTGTCTATCAGTTGGGTTGTTTGGATGGCAATGGGTATTGCTCAGATCACCCCTAAAACTTAAGTCGTCTTTTGTTGAAGTGAAGTGATTTAAAGATAGTGGTAGAGGCCCAGTATGCATGGAGGCATTGGAGGACATTTAGCCTGCGCATCACGTATGGTGAACCTCAGTTTCTATGAGCATCACATTGCTTTAAATGGGGCTTTGTTCCTCAACGTTTGAATAAGTGTGAGGTTGAAAATGTCGCGAGGCATGTTCGCCACAGAAAATAACTTAAAATAAGTTTTAAATTTATCAGTAATATACTGATAATGTTGTTTTTTATTGCATTGATATAGCCAAAAAAACCTTACGGTTTTTGGATTGAGCTACGCCTCATTTTTAAAATTTCATAAATTAAAGCCCTCCCTAAATTACATATAATCGTTGACGATTTATTTAATTGAAGGCTCCTTGTTGTGATGATTAAAAAAACGGCACTAGCGGCAGCAGTACTGAGTGTGGCTTTAGTCGCGCCAGCAATCGCTAAGAAAAATTCGAATACCGAACCATACCCATATGGCAACCCTGTTGTGACAAATATGTATACCGCAGATGCTGCGCCGAAGGTGATGCCCGACGGTCGAGTTTGGATGGTGACATCAGTCGACCACGAAGACAAAAGGGGCTATCACAACATGGAAGCCCTACACATGTTCTCAACGGCAGACATGAAGAACTGGGTTGATCATGGCACCGTGTTGCATACCCGAGACATGCCTCAAGGAGAAGATGAAGATTGGGCCATTTGGGCTCCGGACATGATTTATCGTAACGGTACTTACTATATCTATTACCCCATGCGGAATGTGTTGGAAGTCAGCAAAGGCCATAAAGGTAAAGATCGCAAGATCGACCGCTATGTTGCTGTGGCGGAAAGTGACCGTCCAGATGGCGGCTTTGAAGTGACAGTTGACCGTATGGCTGGCGTTCCAATTGCGGGACTTGATCCGTCGGTATTTATTGATGATGACGGGAAAGCTTACCTTTACTACAACCGAGCATTAATGGGCGTTCTGAATGAAGATATGCGCGATTTAGACGGCAAACCATTCACGCTTAATTACGGTGCCAAGAACTTCATGGAAGCTGCTTGGATGCACAAGCGCGGTGGCAAGTATTACTACAATTACCACACCAAATATGACCGTCATGTGGATAAAAACAACCCTGATGATCCAAAACGTAAACTCTCGTTACTGGATTATTCCATGGGAGACTCTGCAACAGGGCCGTTGGAATACATGGGTGTGATTAACCATGAGTTGGGCTACGGCGTAGACACTTCGAATGGTCCTACATATCCGGGTAAAGACTATGTGCCATGGCGTTTAAATCAGTCGAACCACGGCGCAGTAATTGAGTTTCATGGCCAAGAGTATTTCTTCTATCACACGTCAGCATTGTCTTCATGGCGTCAAGATAGCTTTAAAGCTGAAGGTACTTGGACGCAGCGCAGCGTGTGTGTGGACTACTTAAACTACAACGATGACGGTACCGCAATTCCGGTTCAACAAACGCTTGAAGGTGTGGCTGCGGTTACCATTGATCAGCCGTTCAGCATCAAACCTGAACTGCCTGCGAAGGGGAAAGGCTTTCGTGTGAACAACGGCTCTGTAACAGCAAAAGATGGTGCAGTTATTGAGCTGACAGACATGGATTTTGGCACGGGTTATTACTATTTCGGTATGACGGTTGAGCAAACGACACCCAATGGTCATATTGAAGTACGCCGCGATAGCCCAGACGGCATGTTGATGGGCACATTGTTATTACGTGATCACAGCATGAAGATTAACAATGCACGCACAGAAACCTTCCTGCGCGAAGCGCATGGTAATGATCGCAAAGTTTACTTGGTGTTCCGTACCGAAGGGCAACAAGTGAAGGTGTCTGCGCCAGATTTCTTTGCAGGTTCGCCAAAGCGCTTGCCGGGCGATCCGAAGTAACCTGCTGAAGTTAATTAGTATATTTAAAATTAAAAGCCAGTCCTCGGACTGGCTTTTTGAATTTCAGCAAAGGCCCGCAGACTAACCGTAGCTGGCCTCACCGGTACGAAGAGTTACTCAATGGGCTGCAGGGAGAGCTTGCTCGCTGCGGCGCTGAATCGTGCGGGCCAATACAAATGCCATAAGACATAGGCAGACACTGGACAGTGAGGTTCCTAGTCCGAACATCATGGCATTTCCGGTGACTTCAGAGCCGATGACAAAACCGTGAGTGGCACCAAATGTCAGCAGGCTCATGGCTGCAAGTGATGTCACAATCGCCTTTTTCTTCATGGCAAAAAACGTCAATGGCAGGGCTACTAGTGAGAACGAGACCACTAACTCTGCTGTCGAGTTGGCCGACAAAACATGGCCAAGCATAAAGCCCATAATGAGCGCTACGGCGGTCATCGCAATGATTCGAATACCCACTTTTGCGGCCAAAGAGCCCCCAATAACCCCTATCATTAGCATTGCAGCTAGGTGATCGATACCCGTGATTGGGTGCATGAATCCGCTGAAGAAACTGCCTCCGCCAGCAAGATGATGCCCTGAATGGGCGAAAGCCGATGCTGCGAATACCGAAGAGAGCAGCGCGATGATCCGATTCCAAGTTATTAATTTCATGTTGTTTTCCTTTGCTTACGCGGTCACTTCAAGTTTGTCTAGGTTCACTGGTTTTTGCGAGAGCATGCCTTGCTCTATGATGAATTGAATGATTTCTGCCACACCGTCACCACGCATTAAATTGGTAAATACAAATGGGCGCTCTTTGCGCATTTTTTTGGCGTCTCTGTCCATCACTTCAAGTGATGCGTTTACCATGGGCGCTAAGTCGGTTTTGTTGATGATGAGCAAATCAGATTTGGTAATGCCGGGGCCGCCTTTGCGAGGGATCTTGTCGCCTGCGCACACATCAATCACATACAAGGTTAAGTCCGACAGTTCAGGGCTGAATGTTGCACTGAGATTGTCGCCACCACTTTCCACCAATACCATTTCTAACTCAGAATGGCGTTGTTGAAGTTCGTCAATGGCGGCAAGGTTCATCGAGGCATCTTCTCGAATAGCCGTGTGCGGACAACCACCTGTTTCGACGCCAAGTATACGGTCGGATTCAAGTGCTTCATGGCGGAGCAAAAATTCGGCATCTTCGCGGGTATAGATGTCGTTTGTTACCACGGCAATGTTGTAGTGCTCGCGCATTGCCGAGCAAAGTTGACGAAGCAATGCCGTTTTCCCCGAACCGACGGGGCCACCGACGCCGACGCGTAAACATTGAGTGCTCATAATTAGCTCCTAAATAATCTTGAATATTGAGTTTCATGCCATGCGCTAACCATGGCAAAACTGGGTAAAGTGAGGCCAATGTCGTCATCCGACACTAAAAGCCCATGTTGAATACTTGCCTCTATGTCTGGCATCAATGCCACTAAGGACAGCTGAGCTGGAGTTTGGCCGAGTGGAATTGTTTTACAGGCTACCGTGATTTGGTTTTCCAGCCAGCTCCAAAGCCAGCCCGAAAGGGCAGCCTCTAAATCGATGTTAAAACGTTCAATGGCGCAGGCAAACAGCACCAAATAACTGTAGTTTTTGGCGCATTCAGGCATTTCTACATTAAGGTTGTCGAGCAAGCGATAAAACGTTTGTCCAAGCTTTTGTTCTTCTTTAACGAGTTCGGCCGTTTCGCGGTTGGCGAGCAGAATATCCTGCCAATGGTTAAGTTGCGCCAAGTCATCTGTTTTCCAAGCATCATAGCAGCGCTGAATGATTGGAATTTCTAAGTTTGCTTGCCCGAAACGCATAAGCGGACGCAGCCAGCGTTGCAAGCTTTCTTCATCGCTGATCCACTCTAATTCCACCGCAGTTTCTAACCCTTGACTGTACGCAAATGCGCCAATGGGCAAACTGGGGCTGGTTAGGTGCATCAGCGACAACAACGCTTGAATGTGCATTAGTGAGAATGCTCCATATCAGAGGCGTGTTCATGAGAGTGGTTATGGCCGTGACTGTGTCCGCCATTTGCATATGCGCCAGATTCGGGGGAAAAGCTGGCGTGCTCAAGCTGACAACTTAAACCATGCAGTTGCACCATTTCTTCAAGCACATGATCGGGTTGAAACCGCAACCAGCGATCGCCCACTTGCAGTGGTACATGACGATTGCCTAGGTGATAACAAGCTTTGGCAAAGGTAAGCCAACAGTCAGTTCGAGCCGTCATGACTTGTTCCGACTGGGCTTGCACTTTGAAGTGATGTCCGCACTCGCTGATCAAGTAGTCGCCTTGGCGCAGCACGTCGCCTCGGGGTAAAAATATGCCAAGCTCAAAACCTTGCGCAGACGTTGTTTTGAATCGCCCTTTTTGACGCAGCTCATACGGCAAGATCACCGCGTCGATGACATCGGCATGGCAGTGATCAGACTTTTTAGTAATTCGGTACATAATTCCTCCAAATTAATCGCTTAGAACAGGCAGTAGCGTTGCGCTAGGGGCAATACTTCAGCAGGTTCACAGGTAAGTAGTTCGCCGTCTGCTCGCACTTCATAGGTTTGTGGATCAACGGTGATGTGCGGCATGTAGCTATTGAGCAACATGTCATGTTTGGTGACTTTTCTGCTGCCTTCGCAGGCGACAAGTTGCCGTTTCAAGCCTAGCTCTTCTGTCAAGTTAGACGCTGCGGCTACCTTGCTCGTAAAGGTGACAGAAGTCTTTGCGGCGGCGCTGCCAAAACCGCCAAACATATAGCGATAGTGGACCGGCTGAGGGGTAGGGATGGATGCATTTGCATCGCCCATAGGTGCTGCGGCAATAAATCCACCTTTGATTATTAAAGACGGTTTGATCCCGAAAAATGCAGGTTTCCACAGCACTAAATCTGCAAGTTTTCCAACTTCGATCGACCCTACAGTTTGGTCGATACCATGCGTAATTGCTGGGTTAATGGTGTATTTGGCAATGTAGCGCTTGGCGCGGAAGTTGTCGGCGCCAAGATCTTGATCTTCAGGTAATAACCCGCGCTGGACTTTCATCTTATGTGCGGTTTGCCAGGTGCGACAAATCACTTCGCCCACTCGTCCCATGGCTTGGGAGTCAGAAGCAATCATCGAGAATGCGCCTAAGTCATGCAGAATATCTTCAGCAGCAATGGTTTCTTTACGGATACGAGAATCCGCAAAGGCAACATCTTCAGGAATATTCGGGTCAAGGTGATGGCATACCATCAACATGTCTAAATGTTCGTCGACCGTATTGACGGTGTAAGGTCGAGTCGGGTTAGTGGACGAGGGCAGTACGTTTGGCTGTGAGCAAGCGGTAATAATGTCTGGCGCGTGGCCTCCACCTGCACCTTCAGTGTGATAGGTATGGATACAGCGTCCTTTGAACGCCGCTAAGGTATCTTCTACAAAACCCGACTCATTCAGTGTGTCGGTGTGAATCGCAACTTGTACATCGTACTGTTCGGCGATGCTCAGACAGTTATCAATAGAAGCGGGAGTTGTTCCCCAATCTTCGTGCAATTTTAGCCCGACTGCGCCCGCTTCAAGCTGCTCAGCCAATGGTTCGGGCAGGCTGCAATTGCCTTTGCCCAGAAAACCAAAATTCATCGGCAAGTCATCGGTGCTTTGCAACATTTTATGTATGTTCCAAGCTCCTGGGGTACAAGTGGTAGCGTTGGTGCCTGTAGCGGGGCCCGTGCCGCCGCCGAGCATCGTGGTGGTGCCGGACATAATGGCTTCTTCGATTTGTTGTGGGCAAATAAAGTGGATGTGCGAGTCGACTGCACCAGCCGTCAATATTTGACCCTCACCGGCAATGACTTCGGTGCTTGCGCCGATATGAATATCAACGCCTTCTTGAATATCAGAGTTACCGGCTTTACCAATAGCTACGATGTTGCCGTCTTTCATTGCAACGTCGGCTTTAATGATGCCCCAATAATCGAGGATTAAGGCGTTGGTGATGACACAATCAACCACGTCTTTTCGGCAAAGTTGGCCTTGGCCCATGCCATCTCGAATGACTTTTCCGCCACCAAATTTAACTTCGTCACCATAGACGGTGCGGTCATCTTCCACTTGAATAAAAAGTTCGGTGTCACCTAAGCGAACTTTGTCGCCAGTGGTTGGTCCGTACATGTCTACATAGGCTTGGCGCGATAATTTAGTCATGGCTATCTCCTTCCAACTTACCCATTACGTCGCCTCTAAACCCGTATACTGTGCGAGTTCCCATGAGTTCTACGAGCTCTACTTCGCGGCTTTGACCCGGTTCAAAGCGCACCGCTGTACCTGCTGCAATATTAAGTCGCATGCCGCGCGTGATTTCGCGGTCGAATTCGAGTGCAGGGTTTGCTTCATAAAAATGATAGTGGCTGCCAATTTGAACAGGACGATCACCATGATTGATAGCCGACACTTTGCACGTTTTTCGGCCTTGGTTAAGTGTGATTGGCGCGTCTGACAGTATGTATTCACCTGGCTTCATAAGGTGCTCCTACAGAATGGGATTGTGCACGGTGACTAACTTGGTACCGTCGGGAAATGTGGCTTCCACTTGCACTTCGTGAATGAGGTCGGCAATGCCGTCCATGACATCATCCTTGGTGAGCAAGTGGCGACCTTCGCTCATCAGTTCGGCAACTGTTTTGCCATCACGGGCGCCTTCCATGATCGCGGCCGATATATAGGCGGTGGCTTCTGGGTAATTGAGTTTCACACCGCGAGCTAAACGTCTTTCCGCAAGCAGTGCCGCAGTAAACAATAGTAATTTATCTTTGTCTCTGGGTGACAATTCCATGGTGATAGTCCCTTAAGTATTCCAAATGCGCGGCGGGCATGCTGGTTTGTGAATGAGGTGAGGGCGCAGCAAAGCCCAGCATTTTCTAAGTTGCTTTTGGGCGTGTTCACTGCAATGTCCTAGGTATCGAATGACTACTAAGTTTAGACGATAGGTCATGCTCAAATGTGGATTCGAGCAGTCGCCGAGTTCTTCTCTTAACAGTTGAATAACCTGTTCTGGGTTTGATAAACCAAACACCACTAAGGTTCCGGAAACCAATTGACCATTGAATCCAGCTTGAGCATGAATGAGTGCATCGTTAGACGTGAGCAATTGGCGCTCTAGCATGAGAGGTCTGTCGTTGTGATAAACAGAAATTCGTTGTTCTATGCTGCCCTGCGAGAAGGGCAGATCGCTTTTCGGGCGGCCAAGACAAAAAATGTCTAAGCCGATGAATTTTGCGTCTCCGTAAAGGTTAACCTGAGTGGTCAGCTTGCCATGTGCACCGTCAAAAATAATGGTTTCCATGGGAAGCCATTCGCAGCTTGCATCCTCAACCTGAATATCAACGCGTTGTTGTTGAACTACATCGTTGCTGTCGGAACAATAGATTTTTCCAGCTGAAGGTGTGGTCACCATGACTTCACTGTTGGTGCTGCAATCAATTTGAATGTGCAGATCATCGCCAGAAACCAAACCTCCCGGAGGGTGGAGTAAATATACATGACACAAACCACCTTCGGGGTAAAAAGGACGCTGAACACGCAACGGCCCCTTGAAGGTCATATCGAGCATGCGGGTGCGTTCGCCATCTCGGTCAAATCCAAGCGCCAAGTGGGCAGGCCAATGACGCGGATTGAGCGCCGGCTCAAGGTTGGAACTTAACAATTTAGAAGGCTGTGGTTTTGTCATACGGTTAAATACTGTTTCACCAGTTCCTCATTAAGCTCTGGCATGGCACCGGTTGCAACTTGGCGTCCTCGGTCTAGTAAACAGAAACGGTCGGCCACCTTTCGTGCAAACGGGAGTTTTTGTTCCACCAATAGTACAGTGAGGCCAATTTCCTGATCGAGTCGGCGAATAATGTCTCCTATCTCAGCCACTACATTGGGTTGAATACCTTCAGTGGGTTCATCCAAAATAAGCATTTTGGGATCGATGACCAAAGCTCGACCGATGGCCAGTTGTTGTTGTTGCCCGCCCGACAAGTCGCCGCCTCTGCGTTGCAGCATATCTTTAAGAACTGGAAATAGGTCGTAGATGTAATCGGGGACTTTGTTGGAGCGATCGGATCGCGCAGGCAAGCCGATGCGAAGGTTTTCTTCGACCGTCAGCAGCGGAAAAATTTGGCGACCCTGTGGCACATAACCAATGCCAAGTGGTGCTCGGCGTTCAGCAGACAAGGTTGCAATGTTTTGGTTTTGATATTCGATGCTGCCATCTTTAACCGGTAGCAACCCCATAATGCATTCGAGCAGGGTGGTTTTGCCCACTCCGTTGCGGCCCATAAGGCAGGTGCATTCGCCTGTTGGGACTTCTAAATCTAAATCCCATAGGGTATGACTTTGGCCGTAAAACTGATTGAGTTTTTTAACACTTAACACCTTTATTCTCCCAAATAGACTTCGACCACTTTGGGGTCATTCTGAACGTCATTCATGCTGCCTTCGGCTAACACTGAACCTTGGTGCAATACGGTGACCTTCTGCGCTAAAGAGCGTACAAAGTCCATATCGTGTTCGACCAAAATAACGGTGTGTGGCCCTGCTAAATCAGTGAGCAATTGGCCGGTTCTATCCATTTCTTGATGTGTCATCCCAGCAACGGGTTCATCGACCAATAATAGTTTAGGGCTTTGCATGAGCAACATGCCGATTTCTAACCACTGCTTTTGGCCATGAGACAATGCGCCAGCAGCCAGCCAGCGTTGCTCTGATAGTCCAATCTGAGCCAATACATGATCAATATGATCGATTTGGCTAGGTGTTAATTTGGCAAACAATGTGGCTAGCACTGATTTATCGCCCGCCATCGCTAATTCCAAATTGGAAAACACCGTTTGTTGTTCAAATACAGTGGGTTTTTGAAATTTTCGACCAATGCCCGCTTGAGCAATTTCAGGCTCCGACATTTCTAATAAGTTGATGCGCTGACCAAACCAAGCCGAGCCGTGGTCTGGGGAGGTTTTACCCGTGATGATGTCCATCATGGTGGTTTTCCCCGCCCCATTTGGGCCGATGATGCAGCGCAGCTCGCCTTCTTTGATGTAGAGGTTTAAGCCGTTAATAGCTTTAAAGCCGTCGAAACTGACGCTGATGTCTTCGAGGTATAAAAGGAAGCCTTTTCCCACATCCAGCATAGGACTAGTTTTGGGGACCATGAAATCGAATACGCGATCACGTTGTTGAAACTCACGCATAGTTGACGACAAACTCATGATTGCGCCTCCTTATTTTTCATTAAGCCCACAATGCCTCTTGGCAAGAACAAGGTGACCAATACAAACATGGCTCCGAGCGTGAACAACCAAACTTCGGGCAACGCTGCTGTGAGGTAAGTTTTGGAATAGTTCACTGCAATGGCACCGACCACTGCACCATAGAGTGTGGCGCGGCCACCAAGAGCAACCCAAACCACCAATTCGATGGAATTCAACGGCGAGAATTCGGACGGATTAATGATGCCAACTTGAGGTACATATAAAGCCCCTGCAACACCTGCTAGAACCGCCGAGAAAGTGAAGATCCAAAGTTTGACGTTTTCGACTTTATAGCCGGTAAAACGCGTTCTGTTTTCCGCATCGCGCACGGCCATTGCCACGCGTCCAAGCTTACTAGTGACAATGAACCGACAGGCGATATAGCCCAATGCTAATGCAATTCCTGAAGCAATAAATAACCCCATGCGAGTTGCGTCAGATTGCAAATCAAACCCTAAAATGTCTTTGAAGTCGGTGAGGCCGTTGTTGCCTCCAAAGCCCATTTCATTTCGGAAAAATGCCAGTAGTAACGCGTAGGTCAGTGCTTGAGTGATAATCGACAGATAAACGCCAGTCACTCGCGAACGAAATGCCAACCAACCGAACACAAATGCTAGGATGCCAGGCACCAACATGATCATGATGGCGGCAAACCAAAATTGATCGAACCCGTACCAAAACCAAGGGAGTTCATTCCAATTCAAGAACACCATAAAGTCTGGGAGTAAAGGGTCGCCGTAGACTCCGCGGTCACCAATTTGACGCATCAAATACATGCCCATGGCATAGCCGCCCAGGGCGAAAAAGGCAGCATGCCCCAAACTTAAGATTCCCAGGTAGCCCCACACAAGGTCAACCGCAACGGCTAATAAAGCATAAGTTAAGTACTTGCCGAGTAATGTCATAGTGTAGGTTGAAACGTGTAAAGTATGTCCCGGCTCGAACAGCATATTGAGGCCGGGAATTGCAACAATCACGATTGCTAACACCAAGAGAAACAATTGTGTTGAGCGGTCGAACATGGCTGGTTTATACGACATTGCTTAGCCCTCCGCCGAACGACCTTTCTGCGGGAATAGCCCGCGAGGTCGTTTTTGAATAAATAAAATGATGAACACGAGTACCAATATTTTGGCCAACACGGCGCCAGCCCAAGGTTCCATAATCTTGTTGGCGATCCCCAGAGATAATCCTGCCACCATGGTGCCCCAAAGATTTCCGACTCCCCCAAATACCACCACCATAAACGAGTCGATGATGTAGGCTTGACCCAAGTTCGGCCCCACATTGGTGAGCTGGCTTAATGCCACTCCGGCAATGCCGGCAATACCAGAACCTAAACCAAATGTCATTGCATCAACCCACTGTGAGCGAACCCCCATGGCTCTGGCCATGGCTCTGTTTTGCGCGACTGCGCGCACTTCGATTCCCAAACGGGTGTATCGCAAAACCATGAACAGCACTGCGAACACAATCATGCAGAATACGATGATATAGAGGCGGTTGAGGGTTAGGCTTAGCAGAGGATTAATATCGATAGTGCCCGACATCCACTCCGGTGTGGCAACGGAACGGTTAAGCGGTGAAAACACTGTTCGAACCGCTTGTTGCAGTATTAAGCTAATACCAAACGTGGCCAACAGTGTTTCAAGCGGGCGTCCGTATAAAAATCGAATCACGCCGCGTTCAATTAAAATGCCCACCGTGGCAGACACCAAAAATGCTGCCGGAATGGCGACAAAAATTGATGCGCCAATGTTATTTGGCATGAGCAGTTGAACGACATATGTGGTGTACGCGCCAAGCATAATGAGCTCGCCGTGTGCCATATTAATCACACCCATAACGCCAAATGTAATGGCCAAGCCAATGGCTGCGAGCACCAGAACAGAACCCAAGCTCAAGCCAAAGAAAAGTGTTTCGGCAAAGCTAGCGATAGATGCTTTTTGCTCGATGACTTTGAGCGCTTTGTTCGCTTCGTGTTTAAGCGAGAGCTCAGGCGTGTGTTCTAGAAATTGTTGGAGTGCGTTGCGAGCAGAAGGTTGCAGGCTGTCACTGAGAATCGCGATGGCTTCACGTTGAAGCTGCTTGTTTGATGTTGGAGCGTTCAAGTCAGTCACGGCAAGTGCAACGGCAATAAGTTCCTTCACATCAGCGTCTTGCTCTACTTGAAGTTGATCAGATAAAGCCTTGTACAAAGAAGGTGTGACCTTGCCGATGAGCTGGTTTACGGCTTTCATGCGCGCCGGAGCATCTCCGCTGGCAAGGTTTATTTGAGCCAATGCCACTTTGATTTCAGTGCGCAGATTATTGTTAATCCCGACTTTTTTAATCTTTCGTTTACTGAGTGTCTCTGAGGGCGTGGAATCATCAGAAAATAGCGGTTTTACAATGAGCTTTTTATCTTCCTTACCAACAATTTCCACTAACGTATTGGACTTTTTATGGCGATATAGATCACCTTCGAGCAGCATGTTAAGCACGGTAACGGCTCTTGGGTCATCACTTTTGGAGAGCAAGGCAACGCCAGCGCTGATGTTGCTGAAGCTCTTTGATGTGAGTTGTTGTAGGCCCGCTTCATAACTGTTTTTAGCGGGATCAGTTGTAGCATTTGCGTTGCCTAGAAACAGAAAAACAGCCGATAAAAGGCTGGTGAATATAGCGACCGTAAAAGGCCTGAAACATGCCAATGCTCTGAATACCATTGCTAAACTCCTGCTGGTATTGGGGATGGGCCTACCCCGTGTATTGCGTAAATGAGGTGGCCTTTCGGCCACCGTCTTCAATCTAATCTCAAAGGATTAGTAGTTTTGGCCTGAGCATTTTGCTGTTTTAACGTTGTAGTTACCGCAAGACAAAGGCGCGCGCCAATCTGAGATCAGGTCTTTGGAACCTTGCAAGTAATCAGACCACGCATCACCAGGGACTAAGCCAGATGTTTGCCATACTGTTTCGAATTGTCCGTCGGACTGAATTTCACCGATTAAGACAGGCTTCGTAATGTGATGGTTTGGCATCATCGCTGAGTAGCCACCTGTTAGGTTAGGAACCGACACACCGATGAGTGCATCACCAACCACTGATGGATCAGTTGTTCCTGCTTTCTTCACGGCTTCAACCCACATGTTGAAACCAATGTAGTGTGCTTCCATTGGATCGTTAGTCACGCGATCTTCATTCTTGATGAACGAATGCCATGCATCGATGAACTCATCATTTTCCTCAGCTTCAACGCTCATGAAATAGTTCCAAGCGGCTAAGTGACCCACCAATGGCTTGGTGTCCATGCCTGAAAGCTCTTCTTCGCCCACTGAGAACGCAACCACAGGGATGTCGTCTGCACCAATACCTTGGTTACCAAGCTCTTTGTAAAACGGAACGTTGGCATCACCATTGATGGTTGAAACAACAGCTGTTTTCTTGCCTGTAGATCCAAATTTCTTGACGTCAGATACAATGGACTGCCAATCAGAGTGACCAAATGGCGTGTAATTGATCATGATGTCTTCCGCTGCCACACCCTTGGATTTCAAGTAGGCTTCCAAGATTTTGTTGGTTGTGCGTGGGTAAACGTAGTCGGTACCTGCGAGTACCCAACGTTTCACACCAAGGTCATTCATCAAGTAATCAACGGCTGGAATGGCCTGTTGGTTTGGAGCGGCACCTGTGTAGAACACGTTTTTAGATGATTCTTCACCTTCGTATTGAACGGGGTAAAACAACAGACTATCGAGTTCTTCGAATACAGGAAGCACCGATTTACGTGACACAGATGTCCAACAACCGAATACGGCTTCAACATCATTTTTTTCAATCAGCTCACGTGCTTTTTCAGCAAACAGTGGCCAGTTTGAAGCCGGATCTACAACAACCGCTTCGAGCTTCTTACCGAGTAAACCGCCTTTTTTGTTTTGCTCATCAATGAGCATCAACATGGTGTCTTTCAGAGTGGTTTCACTGATGGCCATGGTGCCAGACAGTGAGTGAAGTACGCCGACTTTAATGGTGTCTTCTTCTGCCATAACGTTTGACGCTAGGCTCATGCTGCTTGCGATGGTGGCCGCTAACAATAATTTTTTAAGATTCATTGTGGTATGTCCTTTTAAGTGGGCTTAGAACGTCAACAAGGCTTCAATTGCAAAGCTATCAACGTCTTGGTCTTCAACCCCATCGGCTTCTAGGGTATCCATGCGGTATTCAAGAACGAGTAGTAGGTTGTCTGTGAGCGGTACACTGGGTGAAATGGTGAAACCACTCACGTCTTCAACGGTCACGCCTTCGCCAGATTCCACTTCCCATGCGTGGTAACGGAGCGTTAAACCGGCCATGCCGAAGTCATAGTTCGCCATTAACAAGTAGCCGTCTGCTTCTGTGTCTGTTATGTCGAGTGCTGGATTGAACCCTTCGACGGTGCCAACAGATGCAGGTGTGTTTTCAGAGGTGTTATATTCCGCTGCTAACGTTAATGGCCCTTCTGCATAGCTGGCCCATACGTTAATCATGCTGACGTCTTCACCGGTGTAGTCATTTTTATCCGCGAGGTAAAAGCCTTTCACGGTCACTGATTCAAGAGGCGTGAATGCCAACATGGTTTCGATGGCAGGATCTGAGAAGTCATCGCCTTCGCCCATTAAGTCGCCGGTGTCGGCCACAACTGACAATGCAGCACTGAACATGTCACTGCTATATAAACCTGACACACCTTGTTGGTATCCGCCGTAGAAGTATTTGGCGTACCCTGTTCCTGAATACTGGTACAAGCCTGTTGGATCTTCTGTTTCCCAACCTGAGTAGCTCAGGAATCGACCGGCTTTTGCGGAAAACTGGTCGGTAAATTTATAATTGATAAAGGCTTGCTCAAGATGCGTTTCTTCACCTTCGCCGTTGTCTTGCCATTCGATATCGGTGTGAACCGATAACTTGCCATCGAAGTCATAAGCGAGCTGAATCTCGGCTTGGTCTAAGCCGGCATTTGAATCAGAGCTGCCGCCATCCGGGTCAACATAGGTGTATGACATGTCAACAAAGCCTGATACGCTGAGTCGACTGTAATGATCGGCAAGTTCGTCAATCACTTCGTTGGCCATGGCCGCAGGACTTGCTGCCAATACCGCTGCTGCGAGAGCACTGATTTTCCACGTTTTCATAAGTCTATTTCCCTGAGTTGTAATTCGCATTGCTGATTTAGAAATTGGCCGATGACTGCATACGTGTTTGTGAGTATTATTTTGTGTAACAACTTTACAATCGCGTAACATCGGTAAGCTGGCGTTAGTATTAAAAGTTTCGGGAGATGAACCAATTGGCAGTTTGGCTTATGCAACTACGTCAAATGACGCATATTCACCTTAAAGTCAGCGCGGTAGCTTTGGTTTACAGTGGAATGGAAGAGTGGGGAAGTTATGACTAGTAAGTCACCTTCTCCGCAGCACAACTCGGGTAGCATGCAAAAAATCCTCGTCGCGCGTCGCAAGTACAACAAGCTCGTTGCTAATGAAATGTTAGAAGACTTTGCGCTGCGTTTTACTGCAAAAAGGGCGCGTAAGTGGTCTGCGGGTTGGATTGCAAACACTGCGCTGGGCACCGTGTCCTTTTTAGTTTTAGAGGCTTTAGGGGGAGCTATCACACTTAATTATGGTGTGATCAATGCACTTTGGGCGATTCTAGCTGTGGTATTGGTGGTGATTGTAAGTGGGTTACCCATTAGCTATTACGCTGCTAAGCATGGAGTCGATATCGACTTACTGAGTCGAGGCGCCGGTTTTGGCTATATTGGCTCGACCATTGTCTCGCTGATTTATGCCTCTTTTACGTTTATCTTCTTTGCGCTAGAAGCCGCTATTATGTCGATGGCTTTGCAGCTGTTGTTGGGGATTCCACTTTCAATCGGTTATGTTATCAGTGCCGTGGTGGTTATCCCTCTTGTGATGCACGGCATCACTAACATCAGTCGCTTTCAGGTCTGGACGCAACCGATCTGGTTGCTGATGCAACTTATTCCTTTATTTTATGTGTTTACCCACTCCAGCGTGCAAGTGGACGAATGGCTCGCCTTTGGTGGATTAAGTAACGCATCAGAGAATAATTTTGACTTGCTCATGTTCGGTGCAGCTTCGGCTGTTTTACTCGCTCTTTTGGCGCAAATTGGCGAACAAGTCGACTTCTTAAGGTTTTTGCCCGAACCCAATAGCATGAATAAGGCTAAATGGTGGGCTGCGCTGATCATCGGTGGGCCAGGTTGGGTTATTTTTGGTGCTGCCAAATTGATATTGGGCAGCTACTTAGCTTATTTGGCATTGAAGCACGGGGTGGCACCTGCTTTGGCAGATGATCCTGCACATATGTATCAAATCGTGTTTGGCTATGTAACGGACAACCCGCGTGTGAGTGTTCTTCTGGCTGCCGTCTTTGTTATTGTCTCGCAATTGAAAATTAACGTGGCGAATGCTTATGCAGGGTCTTTAGCGTGGTCGAATTTCTTTTCTCGCATCACCCATAGTCATCCTGGCCGAGTGGTTTGGATGGTATTCAACGTCGCCATTGCATTGTTGTTGATGGAGCTTGGCGTTTACCACACGCTCGAACAAATGCTGCAAATATACTCGGTGCTGGTCTTGGCTTGGATTGGTTCGGTTGTGGCCGATTTGATCATTAATAAGCCTTTGGGCTTGAGCCCAAAAACCATCGAATTTAAACGCTCTCAACTGCATGACATAAATCCTGTGGGTGTGGGATCAATGCTCATTGCGTCGGTGGTTGGTTTCTTGGCTCATTTTGAGTGTTTTGGCCCTGTCGCTAAAGCGCTGGGGTCGTATATTGCGTTTGCTTTACCGTTCGTCACCGTGCCATTAATTGCGGTGCTTACTCAAAGCCGATATTACCTCGTGCGCGAGCCTGAATCGATTCCATCCGATTCTGCTTTGTGCAGCATTTGCGAGATGACATTTGAGCGGGAAGACATGTCATGGTGTCCTGCGTATGCCGCCCCAATCTGCTCTCTGTGTTGTTCGTTGGATGTGCGATGTAATGACAAGTGTCGTCCTAAAGCGACCTTTGCTGCGCAAATGAAAAGCTGGTTTTCTCCTGTTTTATCTCCGCTCTGGATGAATCGTTTGTCGTCGTCGGTGGGGCAGTTTTTAGCGGTGATGCTTTCGATCAGCGCCATTATGGCATTGATTCTTGGTTTGGCTTATCGGCAACTTCCTATGTTGTCGAGAGCTCACCAAGAAGGCGTGAGCCTAGCCTTCATTAAAGCATTTGCGTTGCTGTTGATATTAATTGGTGTGGTCAGTTGGTTATTTGTGTTGGCTAGAAGCAGTGGCCGTGTTGCGATGCAGGAGGTGCAATCGCATTCGAGGTTGTTGGCGGTGGAAATTGATGCGCACAAAGATACTTACCAGGCTCTGCAACTCGCGAAAGATTCAGCTGAAACGGCCAATCACGCTAAAAGTCGCTATTTGGCAGGGATTAGCCATGAGCTCCGAACCCCGCTCAATGTATTGCTAGGGTATGCTCAATTGCTCAGCAATGATTCGGAGTTGCAGCCACAAAAGCGAGAATACGCGCAGATTTTGAAACGAAATGGAGAGCACTTGTCTGACTTGCTCGAAGGCTTATTGGAAATCTCCAAAATCGAAGCTGGGCGCTTAGAGCTGCAGCGAGATGAAGTACAAATTCATGCGTTATTGCAGCAGTTGGTTGAAATGTTTTCGATGCAGGCAAGCCGAAAGGGTCTGATATTCAATTATGAACCTTGCAGTCACCTGCCAGAATATGTGGCGGCCGACAAACAGCGCTTGCGACAAATCCTGATTAATCTATTGAACAACGCCGTTAAGTTCACACCATCGGGGCAGGTCACGTTGAAGGTATCGTACCGAAATCAGGTTGCGCGCTTTACGGTCGAAGACACTGGGGTCGGCATAGCTCAAGAGAATCATCAAATCATATTTAGACCGTTTGAGCGTGTTGATTCAGGCAGTGGTGGCCGCGTAGCAGGAACGGGATTGGGATTGACGATTTCGAGCTCGTTGGCAGATTTGATGGGCGGCGAAATCAACTGCCATAGCGAGCTTGGCAAGGGGAGCCAGTTTGTATTGAGCCTGATGTTGCCTCATATCGAACGACCCGAGTCAAATGCTCAGCTTACCAATGCCAAAGTGGTTGGTTATGGCGGAGTGCAAAAGACGGTGCTGGTTGTGGATGATGATCCGGAACAGCGCCGTTTAATGACCGATATTCTAGAACCCATTGGATTTAATGTTCTTGCGGTGGGCGGTGGATCAGAAGCTTTAGCACTGATAGAAAGTCGCCGAGTCGATATTTACTTACTGGACATTGCAATGCCAGAGATGAACGGTTGGCAATTGGCGATTCGTTTGCGCCAAGATGACATTCGCCAACCCATCATCATGGTCTCGGCTAATACCCACGAAATAGAAAAAGATAATTTGTTGGAAAACTATCATAACGACTACGTAACCAAACCTGTTTCGATAGAGCTCTTGTTAGGAAAAATAGGGCGGCAACTGGCGTTAAGATGGGTGTTTGAGCAAAATAAAGACGATTCTGAACCGCAAACTCAACTCACAACGCGTGACCTTATTCCTGAGCAAAGTGAGTTGTTGCAGCTAAAAAGCTGGGCTGAAATTGGTTTCATGTCGGCGTTTTCAGAGCACTTGCTGGGACTTGAACAAAGCGGTGTTGCAGGGCAGGAATTTATTGACGCACTACGAAAAGATATGAAGCAGTGCGATTTTGAAAAAATAGTGATTTATCTGGATGGACTAATAGATGAAAGCAGTCGCCTCTGATAGCGCCATAGTGCTGGTGGTTGATGATTCTCCCGAATCGTTAGGCATGCTTAATATCGCGTTAAATAATGCGGGGTTAATGGTGTTGGTTGCGCTTAATGGCGCGCAAGCTTTGTCGATTATCGAACGTATTACCCCTGATGTGGTGTTGCTAGACGGCATCATGCCTGAAATGGATGGCTTTGACACATGCCGAGCCATTAAACAAAAGTTACCGAATATCCCGGTTATTTTCATGACCGGGCTGACCGATTCAGAGTACGTGATTAAAGGCTTTGAAGTGGGCGGCGTTGATTATGTGACCAAACCAATCGTACCCGACGAGGTGCTGGCTCGTATTCGCGTGCATACTCAAAATGCCAAATTAACCCAGTCTGCCCAAGCCGCGCTAGATTATGCTGGGCAATATGTATTTTGTGTGTCGAACGATGGGGCGCTAGAATGGGCCACCCCGCATGTGCATGAGCTAGTGGACAGTTTGAATGGAGATGCACCGTGTGCTTGGGAACAAATTCAGCAATTGCTTGCCCCTTGGCTGGCCCAAGGCGATCAATCACAACCTTTAGAGTTGACCAATTTTGAACCTCCGTTGCAGGCCTACTTTGCTGGAGAGCACGGCAGTAATCATTTACTTGTTCGATTAGTGACACCAAAGAAAACCAAAACTGCAGAAGCACTTCAGCAAGAATTGCCGCTCACCAAACGTGAGGCTCAAGTACTGTATTGGGTGTCGTTTGGAAAAACGAATTGGGAAGTGGCTCAAATTTTAGACATGAGCCCTCGAACCGTGAACAAACATCTGGAGCAAGTTTTCAAAAAAATGGGGGTTGATAACCGAACCGCCGCGGCAGCTATTTCAATTCGAATATTGGAGAGTGACGAAGAAGCGGTTGGTTAACTATAAAATGTTCTATATATTGGTCTGCAATGAAAGGGAGCACGAAGCTCTCTTTTTTATGAGCATGTTTTGATGGGGCAACAACGCCGAAAAGGATTTTAGATGTTCACACACGGTGATAAGGTAACGAGCTTTTCTAGAGGCGGTTGTCGTTTTAAAAATGCAAAATTAGTGATTGAAGATTGCACCGCTACCATCAAACCCAATTGGCAAAGTTACGCATTCGAAAGTGCCTTCCACTTGGCGAGTATTGTGACATTACTCTTCATTGGCTCTATTTTACTTGAAGCAAACACTGACGATTCCATGCAGGGGCTGACTTACCTCATCGCGTTCTGTCTCGGCTTTAGTGCCCTTGTTCGAATCATTTGTTTCTTTGTTCGCAAATCCCAATACTTCGATCTCAATCAGAGATTGTTCTACTCAGAACGTGCTCAAAAAGATGCGATCTCAATTGATGATATCACCACACTGCAGTTGAGCAATAAAGACGTATATGCAAAACAAAAAAGCTTTAGCTGTGGCGAGTTGTGTCTCGTAACGCGAAGCGGAGAGGGTGTCATGCTATTGAATAATGAGGATATTAGAGAAGCCGAATATGATTCAGCCTCATTGGCTAAATTTCTAAGTGTACCCTTGGAACGTCTGCGAAACGGTGAAGTGTATTTGCCGAACCAAGCGTCATAAGACCCGACGATAATAGGTGCATTGAGCAAGGTTAGGCTACAAAGTAATGACTAAACCCAACAAAAATCAACGTGAAATAGGCTTGTTGCATTGGTTTACCGCACTATTTTTTGTGTTGTTTGTCACGGGGATAGTGCCGTGGCTTATTGCAGGTATACCACCATTATTGTCGCAAACTTTATCCTTGCTGCATTTAGTCTCTGGGATTGGTATCACGGGTATTTTTGCTACCTATAGTTTTTCCCATTTTCAACGAACCGTAGGGTTTCGACGTGCATCGGTTATTTTTGTGGGCGGGCTTTTATTTTTTGGTTTTTGCTATTTGATTGCCACAGGTTTTGCCTTGGCTTACCTAGGCGTTGTTGCTCGCTATGCATGGGTTTTTGACTCTCATAACTGGATAGCATTGTTGTTTTCAGTATTGCTGATTTTCCACATTGGGCATCACTACTTTAGTTTTCCTCAGCGAAGGCGCGCTGCGGTACCTTCTCGTTTTGTCACATTGGACGTGGCTATTATAAAACCTATTTTGGTGGCTTTATTGGTGGCGGCGGGTGCGTCCGTATCATTGTTGTTTCTGGATGCGTCTATCGTCTCGGAAGACTCCCAATATGCCGATTTACATCAGCAATACAGTGATGACTATGGAGAACATCCATTTAGTCCAAGTTTAACGCAAACCGCGTCAGGAAAATTTGTAGCTCAGCGAGACATTGCAGGTTCTGCACGCTGCATTGAGTGTCACCAAACTATTGGCGAGCAGTGGCTTGCCTCGGCTCATCGCCATGCAGCCAATGATCCAACCTATGTTAGAAACATTAACTTACTGGAACAAAATAAAGGGATATCAGCCACGCGATACTGCGAAGGGTGCCACGCGCCCATTGCACTTTTGTCGGGGACGCTGACAGAAGGTGGCCAGCATGGTGGTGTATCGGGCACTGTTGCAAACCAAGAAGGGATTAGCTGCATGTCTTGTCATGGTATGGCTGAGCTGACTGGCTCCGAAGGCGTCGCGAGCTATATGTTTAAAGAGCGCTCAAATTATTTGTTTGAGCATAGCCAAATTTGGCCGCTATCTGCGTTGAATGAACAAGCCATTCGCCTCAAGCCTCAACTTCACTCTCAAGAGCTTCGCCCAAGTGTGATGGGAACATCGGAATATTGTGGTACCTGTCATACTCAATTTATGGATAAGTCGATGAACAATTGGGGATGGGTAAAAATGCAAGATGAGCTTCTTGCATGGGCTGAAAGCAAGTTCAATAAACCGAAAGATTCACGCTTCTCACATCCAAATAACAAGCAGTGTCAAGATTGTCATATGCCTATGGTGCAAGGGCATGGTATGGCAACAGATGCGGATGGCAACATCAAATCTCATTACTTTGTGGGAGCCAATGTTGCGTTGGCCAAACACTTTGGGAATGAGAAACTCTTTGAACTAACAACGGAGTTTTTACAGCGCGATAAAATTGAATTGACTATCGACCCACCCGAAGACAAATTTGCGAAGCAAAGTGACTTGTTTGTTTCATCAGACATTCGCTCACAACAAAAATACCCCGTAGGGATGTATCGCGGTAGCACCACTCAAATTACATTGTTGCTTAGTAATCAGGGCGTGGGTCATCACTTTCCTGGCGGAACAATTGACTTAAATGAAGCTTGGATTGACCTGAAAGTCTATGACGGAAATCAGAAGCTTATTCTTACCAGTGGTGATTTGCTTGAAGACGGAAGCATCGAACAAAACGCAACCGTCTATAAAGAGGTCGCGATTGATCGCTACGGAAAAGAAGTTTGGCGACATGACTTGTTTAACATGGTGGGCCGAAGCTACGTGAATGTGATCCCGTCGGGAACAACGGATATTGTTGAATATGAGGTGGCAGTTCCTGACTGGGCGACGTCGCCATTAACCATTACAGCAACTTTGCGTTTCCGTAAGTTTAATCAGCGTTACATCAACTGGGTTAGGCAAGACCAACATTTATTGAGTAATCCTATCGTGGATATCGCGCGTGACAGTATCAGTGTACCGCTGCTTAAAACGCCAAGCACTCATCAATCCCATTAAATACCTATCATCTGTGCGTACGCTTGTGTTTGCTGCGTCATTAAATGTTGGTGCTGCAAGAGCCATTGCTTGTTGAGCGTTGCATTGTTTTGCACTGCATTTTGAATGAATTTTTCCAACCAATTAGCATCCACTTGAACCGGTGGGATTGAACGATAGTTGGAGTTCAAGCGCAACAGCTGACTGACATATTCAAGGTGTTTTTGTTCGGTAGCCAACGGCTGAATCCACTGTTTGTTCAGTTGATAGAGCTTCTGAATCAAGATATTTTTTGAAACCTGATTTGAAGACATTAAGACATACGTGACTCCCTGAGGGAAAGTCGCTAAGGCTTCTTCTAACTGAGCCTGCGATAACGTGGGCTGAATGGAAAGTTGTTCATCACATAGTGCTCGTAAAGTGGGTCGAATTGAGCATTGGTAAGCAACCTCATAGGCTGTTTTTATCGGCAATTCTTGACGTCCTACTTGGTTGATTAATTGTGCAAGAACTTTGCTCGAAAAGTAGGGCAGAAGCCAATCGGCTTTGCTGCCAAGTTCAATCCAAGTATCGGCATAGTCATCAATGGTAGTTCTATAAACTTGATGCCAGCGGATCGCTAAATGTGATTGCTGCGCATCTGGCAGAGTGTCTGCTTGGGCAAGCGCAAGGCGCTTTTTCGTGGCAGTGCTGGCGCTCGATAGAGCGTACAAGTGCGCAAGCTGTGCGTGTGACGTCAAGGCTGAATGTTCATATTCAGTGAGAGCTGATTTGTGAGTGTTCTGCTCAGCAGCAGTGCGACTGAAAGCTAGGTTGTCGATAATCACCCTGTCTTCATGGAGTGCAAAAACGTTGCGATCATCTGCACTGATCGTCATATTGAAATGTTGAAAATCAAAGCCAAATTTGGACAAAGTGACTAAGCACTCAGCCTTGATGATGGCATCTGATGCCTTTTCGCATGTTGAACGAACGTGTTCCGTCGACTTTGTATACTTCAAAAAGCCGAGAGCGCGAATGGTTGATGCCGTCGTTCGACGTTGATCTGAACTTTTTTGCTGTGCTAACAGTGGCAACAACGACTCACCAATGGTTGGATCTTCGCTTGCTGCAAGTGCGTGTAAACCGCACTCAATGACGTCAATTGAATCGCTATTGAGCACCTTGTGAACAAGAGGTGCTTTTAATAACTGTTTGGTTTTAGGAGCAACTTCTTCTTCCCAAAACCAGTAATTCAATTCCTGTGTCAGAGCACAAAAGTTGCTGTGCGAGAGACGTGCTATCAATACCTCCATGTAGTCCACATAAAGGCTACTTTCAGTGCCTCCCATGAGCCGAATAATATTGGCCATTAATGGTGGAGGAGAAAATTGAGGGTTGTTGAGCATTGCCTGTTCGATAACCCAGCTTGTAAGAACCTGAATGACTGGCGTATTGGAAACCGATAAGTGTTTATTGTTGAGTTTATAGTCGATTAGATATTGTGTGAGCTGAATGAGTTCATCATTAGAAATATGAGGACGTTGAGCGAGATAACCAAACAACTGCGAGTGACCTGCATTCACAAGGGAAGCAAGCGAGGGCGTTTCTGAAGCTCTCAGGTGATGACTTTGATTCACTATTTTGAGCGACGCAGAATTGACGTTTACGGCATGAATTTTGTTGCGCTCCAGCTTAGCGAAGCTAAGTTGCTTACCGTTTTTTAATGACACATTTAATGTGAGGTTCTGAGGGGGGGCATAAAACGCAAAATGAACTCGCTTTTGGTTGGATGATAGGAATGGTTGAGGCTTAGAATAGAGCGCTGTTTTTGATCGCTTTTGAGTGACGTTAGCGAGTTCGTATGTTAAATGCCAAGTACTCCCTTCACAGGCAAACATTGGAGTGCAAGCGAAAGAAACCCAGTTTCGTGTTGGCGAATGATTTACGTATAAGGAAAAGAAACCATTATTGTTGTTGAACGCAATGTCAATGAGCCCATCGTTATTGAAATCAGCGAGCGCCGCGCCGCGCGAAGAACGTTTGAGTGCCGGTAAAAGTGTTGCGTTTTGAGAATCAAACTGGCCGCTTTCGGTTTGGAGTTTAACGGTATTTAAACTGCCTTGAGGCTTGTATGGGCTATCGATATGACGACTGGTAAATCCGCGGCTAAATACAACATCTTCGATACCATCATTATTCAAATCTGAAATTAGAGTTGCCCATGACTGAGTGGCGTTGTCGAGATCAGTATTGAGCTGGGTGTTCCACGAAAGATCGGCTTTTGATTGAGCGCCCAAATCGTATAGTTGAGTGCCGCCAAATTCATGTTGAGTCAGAATCACCGAAGGAGACCCTGCCCAGTGAATTTGGGAAGCTTGTACAATTGGAGTTTTAATTGTTTGGAGCAGTTTCCGCAAGAAATTGGGCTTATACAATGATGCAATAGAATCGCCATTTTGAACATATGAATTCGACCCTGCAGCGTTGGCTACGTATAACCCCGATTCTTGCGAGTCGATGTGTTGGGCTCCGCTGAGTTGTGAAATAGGAACAATGGACAAGGTACGATCAAATGAGTCGAGCGACTCAAGGTTGCCAGTATTTTGGGGACTGAATCCTTTCTCAGGGCTGAGCAATATTTGATTTTGTTGGCCAGAATAATTGCGGGTGTCGAACTGCGAATGTCGTTGGTATCCATATTCTTGCGCTCCAACTTTCAGGTCGTTGGAAAATTCTGCGAAATTGGAAATGATGAGGTCGTCAATTCCATCGTTATTACCATCCCAAACTGTGGCCGACAAAGGCCAAGTTTGGCTGTTTTTCAATGGAATTGTGATGGCATGGAACGTTGGCGTGCCATCGTTGCTAAAAATCGTCAGCTGCCCTTGCTGAGTCAGCACCAGATCAGCGAATCCATCTTGATTGAAATCGCCTACGGCACAACCATATCCCTCAATTATTTGTGATTGCGATAATTTTTCTGTGGCATCGGTAAAGTAAGAGCCGCCCACATTTTGATATAGCTTGGAGCCTTGTTTTTGGTTCCACCAATGTTGTTTACCGTAGCGCCGAGTTTGGCCTTTGCCCCCAACAATAAATAAATCTTCAAAACCATCATTATTGAAGTCGAGAGCACAAACGCCGCTACCGAATGTGTCCTTCAACCCCGCGATTTCTGCGGCTCTGTGCTCGTGCTTAAAAGCAATGCCTTTGGAGACCGAAGACTCAATGAACTTGGCCGTAGGGACTGAGTTTGTTGAAACAGAGATTGGATCTGAAGGCTCTGTTTGAACCGAACTTTTATCAAGTTGTTGCACCACGAAAAAAGTGACCAAAACTGCAGCAATGGGTAGCCAAAATAAGGTGTGGTTTTTGTTGAATAGCTGAGTCACGTCTTGGCCTTCACTTGAATCTTCCATGAGCTCAGTAAAGTAACGGAATGCGCCTATTAAAAAAAGCTTTAACCACACAAGCGTTTTTTAATGTTCATAAAACAACCACTTTACTGTCACTATTTATTCGTAAGATTACGCTCGAGCATTTACTTTATTGATAGCACAAAAACACATAAGAATTGATTGTATTCTCATCGGTCCGTGCTATATTTCGCCAAAGTAAGAGGTATGTTCTGGAGCATTGAATGCCTCAAAGTGCGTCAACAGCACTGGGAATTTTTGTTTTGCAGCGCTTTGCAAAGCTGACTTTTAATAGAATGACAGGGATGTATTGCTTTATGGCAAACCTACCAAAAAATATTTTGGCGGTTCTTATCGCCTTCCAAACCATGCTGTTTTGTGGAGTGCTTCACGCTTCAGTGATTACCAATGGTGATTTTTCTTCTGGTTTAGATGGTTGGAATGACGCCAGCTCAACGGGAACTGTGGGCTCTGAAGGCGGTGCTGCTTACTTGCAGTCAGGTAGTGGGGTCTCTCCTTTTTCGTCCATTCTTGTTCAAGGTGACGACGGAAGTTTCTCGTTTAATGACGCTCTGCTGATTGCGGCTGATTATGAATATCTAACCTTCGATTTGTGGCAAATATCAGCAGACGTTGATGCCTCTGAAACAGGCGCTGCAAGCTTCGATGACTCTATCAGTTTGATAATTTATGACGCATTCGACTTTAATTACGATTTGTATTTGGCCCCCTTCGATGTCACCTCAGTACAAACTTCTTTTATGGTCGATATTACCAGCTTGATTGGTCGAAGCGTTGCGCTTTCATTTGAAGTGAGTGATGAGAATGACGGCTTTAATAGCAAATTTGGACTCGATAATGTGGCTTTTCTAAAGTCTATTGTGGGCCCAGTTCCTGTTTCTGAACCCAGCACGATTGCACTGTTTATGGTGATGTTGGTGTCTTTGGTCTTTGGAAATCGTAAGTTTAAAAAATAATAATTAGCTATTTGGATGTTGCTGATTCATTAAAACTTACTACTTTAAATTGTCACTGTTTATATCTTAAACAGACTTAAGGATGACTGTTGGTGCCGGCCCTAGGCTGGCGCTTTACATGGAGAGAAAAATTGAACATTTTCCAAACAAGCTACAAGTTTTTGTGGTTGGTGCTTATCTGTTTGTGCCCGTTCATGCCCACTTCATATGCTGCCGAAGCGATTGAAGGCTGGGATGAAAACTCACAACTTGAAGTCAGCCTCAGTAATCCTTCTCGAAATCGACGCTCTCCTGATGCGACAGTTGACATTACACTAAAAAACAACGGTGACGCTGATATTGCTGGCCCCGTTCGAGTTTTCGTGACCGATTTGAGCCCTGCTTCTGTTTCCTTGTCTGATGCAGACGGCCAAGAGTCAAGCACATCCTATTTTATGTTAGTGACGCCGTCACAAACTCTGAAAGCCGGAGAGTCCGCTCAAGTTCGTACTGTGACCGTTGCCGGTGGTGGTCGAGTGACGTTTGACATGAAGGCCAAGGCTTACATTCCAACTCCACCGAAGAGTTTAATTGTTGATATTACCTCCCCAAACACCTTGTTGACGGTGGGCACATCACCAGTATCGGTTTCCGGAACAATCAATAATGAACTTGCAGCGTTAACCTTAAATGGCGTGCCCGTGAGTCATACGAACGGCCAGTTTATGGCTGATGTAGAGCTCGAGGAAGGGTTCAATTCAATTGTTGCCAGAGCAACAACTTCAGCCGGTGAGCAAGTTACAGACTCCATTTCAGTGTCGTTGGATATGACACCGCCTTATTTAACTGTGGATTCGCATATAGATGGCGCAATCGTCTATACCGAAACCATTACAGTGACGGGACTCGTCAATGACATTGTTCGCGGGACTATTGAATCTGAACAAGCAAAAGTTCAGGTCAACGGTATTGACGCTATAGTTTCGAATCGAAGCTATTCCGCGCAAAATATAAAGCTTTCAGAAGGCCAGAATACGGTTGAAATTGTAGGTGTCGATGAGACCGGAAACCGTGCTTCTATCTCCTTTGCGGTTCAGTATAAAAAGCCGCTTGGACGACGCCTCGTTCTCATTTCAGGTCAAGATCAAACCGCAAATATTGGTGATATCTTACCTACGCCTTTAACGGTTCAGGTGGTGAATGATGCTGATGAACCCGTGGTTGGCGAATCTATCGTATTTCGAGTGATGCAAGGCTCAGGCATCGTCGGTGTTGATACGCCGAATGTTGGTCGAGCGGTTGTTGTATCAACCAACGACAGCGGTTTAGCAAGCACAAAATTCCAGCTTGGTGCTCGCACCGGTGTATCCAACCACAAAGTTAAAGCCGCAGCAGTAGGCTACGACGATGACGTTATTTTTAATGCCTCGGCGAACAGTGTTGTCGCTGACAAGATCAGCGTGAACTCGGGCAACAATCAACGTGGCATGGTGAATCAAGCGTTGCCCGCGCCGTTTGTTGTTGCGGTGACCGATAACGGTGCCAATACGGTGAAAGGGGCACGCGTTCGCTATGAAGTGATTACTGGCGACGGTGTTTTCCAAAACGGCGAGTCAAGCTTTGAGACTATCACGGATAGTGATGGCCGAGCTTCTGCACAATTGACGTTGGGAGAGCTAGAAGGCTTAGATGCGCAGAAAGTTGAGGCAATCTTAATTGACTCTCCGATTGGCGTGCAGCTCTTAGCTGGATTCTCAGCCACAGCATTTGCCGCTGCTGATGCCGGTAATACCAGCGTTTCTGGAGTGGTGTTGGATAACCAAGATACACCGCTTCCAAACGTAACAGTCCGTATTGAAGATACCGACCGTCTCGCGCTAACCGATTCGCAAGGACGCTTTGTGATTGAACAAGCGCCGGTCGGCCCTGTCCATATTATTGTGGATGGCTCAACCACAACGGTCAGAGGTGAATTTCCAACATTGAGTTATCACCTAGTGACCGTTGCCGGTGTTGATAACCCAATGTCTAGCCCTGTTTACATGGTCAAGCTTGATACGCTAAACGGCAAAATGGCGGGGCGCGAAGATATTGTGCTGACGCTGGATAATTATCCAGGGTTTAAGTTGGAAGTCGCCAAAGATTCAGTCACATTCCCTGATGGCAGCCGAGAAGGCATTGTGTCCGTGACAGCGGTGAATGCCTCTAAAGTTCCAATGGCGCCGCCAAATGGAATGCAGCCTCAATTTATTGTAACAATTCAACCCGTGGGCGCCACATTCTCGCCAGCTGCAAAACTGACATTACCGAACGTTGACGGTCATGCGCCGGGTGCTCAAGTTGAGATGTATTCGTTTGACCATGACTTAGAAGAATTTGTTTCCATTGGTCTAGGTTCGGTCAGTGAGGATGGCTCGGTCGTGTCGTCAAATCCAGGTGTGGGTGTCGTCAAAGCAGGTTGGCATTGTGGTTCACAGCCAGGTGGCTCGGGCACGGCTCACAACTGCCCTACATGTCAAAAGTGTGAAGGTAGCTCGTGCGTTAGAGATCCTGCGCAAGACAATAATGAACGTCCTGCCGATCAGCAAACGCCAGGCGACTGTAAAACAAATCTCTGTAAAGGTAACCGCGCAGAGCCGGGCGATATTCCACAAAATGACGTCCAGTTCGATTGCCGTAAACCCGGGTGTGAGGGCGATAAGCCTGTCCATGATGTGCCTGACGATAACGATATCAGCGAAGACGATAAGAAATGTAGTACCTGCTCTGGCGGCGATAAAATTGTTGATAAGGACAAAGAAGGTGCCAAGTGTAGCGGCGGAGACACAACCAAAGCCTGCTATACCTGCAAGAAGGGCTCTTGTGGAAACCACTGTGATGCAAGCAGTGTAACTAAAAAGTACACGACGACTGCGCCCGCTGGGTTCGACAAAATTATTTCTGGATTCGTCGACAAAGTAAACGCTGTGCCTCAGGTTGTAATGTCATACGGTGGCGTTGCGATATCAGGCTATGTCATTGAAGGCGAGCATTGTTGTACAGATTGCAGTAAAGGATTGAACGCCGTTCCATATCAAATAACGGGTGGGGAGGTTGGCGGCAATGCGACCATCACAGCTGCAGGCGCGGGAATTGCCGTGAATATTGGCCCTAAATATTTTGCTGGATTTCAGGTGAAAGCGAAGGTTGTGCTTTCTCCTTTAGCAGGTGAAGCAGTTGTTGCACTCTCTGGAAAAGGCGAATCTGAAAAGGTTTCAACCTGCCAAGAGGCTGATTGTTCTGAAGTCAGTATTCAAGCAGGCGTTAACCTAGCTGTGGGGGCAATCGGAGACGTGAGCGGTAAAGTTGAATATTGTGATACTCCTTCAGATTGTGACATCGAATTATTTTCAGCAAGGGGACGTGCCGAAGCAACAGGCAACCTAGCAATTCAATTGAAAGGTAACACCTTTCTCGGAGAGTCTTGCCCAGCAGGAGACATTAGTGCGGATATCGGAAAGTTCAGTTTACTTGTTCGAGCATTAGTGAGTGGTTCGGTCGGCCTTTATAGTTTCGAAGAAGAAATTAAAAAAGAACTCGTTTTGTATGAAGGCATTTAGTAACAGGTTTAAGCGTGAAAATTTCTAATTCTCGGTCGTTTATATTCTTGAAAGTTGTCGGGGCTTTTTTTTTGAGCGTTATCATCGGGAAGGTGTGGGTCTCAGATAGCTTAAATACAACCGGCATTGTTATTTCAACAATATTGGGCGCGTTGATGTTGTCTCTTATATTGCTGTCATGGGTGATTGAACTGCGCCCGGGTAAGATAATTTCAACGCTTGGTATTCCAGGGGTAAAACGCACCAAGATTTATAACAACATCAAGTGTGTTCGCTTAGGAGTTGACTCTCAAAATGTTCAGGGGCGCGGAAGCAACATTGTGATGACGGTGACGGCGGAAATGAGCGATGGCGTTGGACGTATTGCTTTGAAGGGTAACTTTCCATCTAAAGATGAAAAGAACCTAGATCAATATGGGGTAAAGCTCTCGGAAATTTTGGGCGTTCCTATTGAGGTCGAACCTAGGTTCAAACTTGTATATGAAGGTCGCTTCGGACATGCGCCTCGAATCAATTAATTTGAGATAACTATGAAAACTCTTTGCATGCTAATTGTTGTTTTATTTTCTGCGAATTTATTTGCGGGCGATATATATATTGAAAAAGATAATAAAGGGAATCCGTTGTTAGTGGTGTCAGTCCAAAATGAGTTGGTCACTGAGAAAATCTCGATTGGAAAACTTTCATCCAAAGCGAATACCTCGCCGTTAGCTGTATTGAATGATTTTTATTATTGGGCTTATAGAAATGACATCAAGCAACTGATGTCTCTTTTTTCAAAAACTGATGGCAGCTATATTCGCCTGGAAAATAAAGCTCAGGATGGAAAGTCGCCCTATAACAACTTTTCAAAATTAACTGACGTTAACGTGAATGAGCAGTTCTCATGGGGAACCTATTCTATTTACAGCGTGACTTGGATTGTGGGTTCTAAAAATTACCAATGGCTTGATGCGATTAATTGCAATAAGGGAACCTGCACGTATAGCGATTTTCTGCTGCGTTTTACGCCACTTGAGTCAGCTGTTTCACATGTGATCTCAGGCAAAAATAACTCTCTGCCCGTTGACAAAAGTAAGCTTAAAAAATTTACTGCTTTTCCTAAACGCTCAACGTCGAACCCTCTAGAAGTGAGTTACACGTTTGAGAGTGACGTATTTTCACTTTCATCGGAAGATGAAATGCGGAAAGATTTCGTGCTTAATCTGTATTTTAGAGCACTTAAAAAAGCTCAAGAAGCACCTGAAAAAAAAGTCGATGTGAAACGCTATTGGAACATCTCTGGTGAATCTGAATTCATCCCAAGCTATTCCTATTCAAATGGGAATATCAGAGTGCAGGACTATCAATTACGCGCATTTGATTTGCGTTTTTCATCTTATGAAGACGTGAACGTGTTAGGGCGTATTCCATCAGCAGAGAGCGATTTTTACCTTTGTAAAGGTCGTCTCGCTGAAGGGCAAAGCGAGTTGTTTTTTGTTCCTGTTTTGGACAACAAAATATTTGTACCAACGAAACCAAATGTGATTTGGAACTTTATTAATACCATAGAGTTTGCAGCACACATTAATACGGCTTCTTATTTGTGACAGGAATTGTTGTCGTCACAAAATATTAATTATAGCTATCGGGTTTAATCGATTAGATCGGATAGAACAAATTGCTAGGACAAAGGAAAGGGACCGAGTGATGAATAAGGGATTAGGAACGTCGAAGTGGATGATGGCTGTAGGCCTTGGATTATCCACTTTTACCATGAGTTCACACGCTTTTACGCTCAACGATAAGTGTGTTATCAACATCTTAAACCGAACCATTCAAGTCAGTGAAGACGGTGGTTGGGCGCTTCCTAATGTTCCCTCTAATATGGGACAAATTCGAGCTCGTGCAACCTGTATTCTCGATGATGGTCGAACCATCTCGGGACAAAGTGATTACTTTAACGTTGTTCGCAATGCCGTCACCAAAGTTGGTGATATTGAGTTTGAAGCACTAGAACCCATTCCCACGTCGCTCCATTTTTCTTCAACAGAGACGCTTTCCCTTAGCGCAGTTGATGAAACATTCCAACTCTCTGTCACTGCTTTTTACGCCGACTCGAGCGTCAAGGATGTGACCTCGGGTGACACAGGTATCAATTATTCCAGCACCAATAGCGCCATTGTAACGGTGGATTCCAATGGTGTGGTGACGGCTCAGTCAAATGGTGTAGCCTTGGTGAGTGCGCGTAAAGACGGCGTGTTAGCAAGTCGACGCGTTGCTGTGACGATTGGCGGCGATCTGGATGGCGACGGTATTCCTGATGAAGTGGAACGCGAGTTAGGTTTAAACCCAAATGATCCAATTGATGCATTAGAAGACCAAGATAAAGATGGTTTGTCCGCAATTGATGAATATCTAGCGGGTACCGACATGTTTAACAAAGATAGCGATGGCGATGGTATCGACGATCGTGAAGAGCTGGAGGCTGGCGACGATGGTTTTGTGACCAACCCACTGCTTGCCGATTCAGATGGCGATGGTATTTCAGATGGCCTTGAGATTTTAGGTGGTTCAAATCCGATCGATGCCACCAGTGGTGATTTAGCTGATTATTTAGATTTTATCGTTGCAGCGCCAGAAAACCTTTTTCTTACATACAATGCAATTGACGGTGAAGCTAGCGGGCAATTAACAGTTACAGGCTACATGCTCGATGGCTCAGCAGTTGACCTGACTTCCCAGTCATCGGGTACACGCTATAGTGTGGACGATATCAGTATTGCCAGCTTCGGTTTGACCGATGGTCAGATTTTCGCAGGGCAATCAGGGTCGACCAAAATCACCGTGACAAATGATGACAAGCAATTTGTTGTAGACGTCAATATTAATGAATTTGAGCCAGTTGCACAGGCCGCGCTTGCGATTCCAGGTTATGCCAACAACGTCGATATTCAGGGCAATGTGGCCTATGTTGCAGCGGGTAATGCAGGTCTTCAAGTTGTAGATGTAAGGGACAGGAAGAACCCTGCGATTGTTGGGGCTGTTGATACATCCGGCACTGCTATTGATGTCAAAGTGGTAGGCGATGTTGCCTATGTGGCGGACGGAGAATCAGGTTTGCAGCTGATCGATATTTCAGAGCCGGAATCACCCATTATTTTATCGGTTCTTGATACTGCTGATATTGCACAAGATGTAGCGATTAAGGACGATTTTGCCTTTGTTGCAGATGGCCGCTCTGGTTTTGAAGTTATCAATGTTGCGAACAAGAATAAGCCTTTCAGCGTGGGGGCTTCTGAACAAATCACAGACGTTAAAGGAATTGCGGTAGAAGGCAAATACCTTGCCGCTGTCGGCGGCACATCGTTGGCCTTATTTGATATCGAGGATGTCACCAACCCGATTCGTTTGTCCGCCGTGAATATTGGTACTGTGAAAGACGTAACTATCGACAACGGTTACATTTACGTTGCTGCTTATTCGACGGGCTACCGAGTATACAAGATCGGTGATGATGGAAGTTTAGAGTTGAAAGGCGGGGATCGGACCTTCGTTCCGCGTGATGTTGCAGCGACCAATGGCTTTGTGTTCTTTGCAGAACAGTTGTTTCCAAATGTTGTGGCTTATGTAAATACCAAAGACGCCGAAAACCCATTCTTCCAAGACACCATTAACTTGAGTCCTTTGGGAGACTATGCCGGTACAGGTCTTGCGCTCGATGCCACCCATGCCTTTATTACCGAGGAGCGTTTTGTCGTTAGCAGTGATTACAAAGCTTCCGGAGACAGCAAGCTGTTCATTGCTCAATACCGTGAGTTAAGCGATTTAAATGGTGTCGCGCCCACGATTACCATGACGGCTCCTGCAAAAGATGGCGTGACGGTTGAGGGCGCTCGCCTTACGCTTGCAGCCAATGCACAAGATGATATCGCAGTGGCTCGTGTCGATTTTTACGTGAACGAAGAGAAAGTTGCACAGGATACAACCTTCCCTTATTCCATCCCGTTCACTGTGCCGTTAGATAATGAACACATCGGTATTAGAGCGGTTGCATTGGATTTAGCGGGTACAGAAACTGAAACTCCGTTGATCACTTTGGAAGTTCAAAATGATGAAGATTCAGATGGCCTAGGCGATGAGGAAGAAATACAAACATGGTTGTCTGACCCTGCAAACCCTGATTCGGATTCTGACGGATTAAACGACGGTGAAGAAATTGCCCGCGGCACCGACCCAAATAAAGAAGATTCGGATGACGATGGTATTAACGATGGCGATGAAGTTCGCGATGGCACAGATCCGACGAACCCGGATGTGACGGCGCCAGTTGTATCGTTAACAGAGCCTGCGGCCGATGCCACAGAAGTGCCTGAAAATACGTCTATCGTGATTAGTTTTTCTGAAGTGTTAACTAAAAAATCGGTTCGAGCCGCTTCGGTCGTGGTGCTTGAAGAAGGCATATTACCGGTGGATGGAACCGTGAAACTGATCGGTGGCGATCAGCAGTTGCTGTTTACACCTTCCGGTTTATTGTCAGATTACACCCCATATACCGTCACAGTCTCTGGCGTGCGTGACACGGCAGGAAACGAGTTAGCTGAAGATTACAGCTTCGAATTTGAAACGGGCAATACGGTCGATACTGTTCGGCCGACGGTTGCGGCTATTAACCCAGTGAATAATTCAGTTGACGTTCCTGTGAATGCTGCATTGGTTGTGACCATGAGCGAGCGTATCGACCCCGATACGATTACCAATGATTCATTTTACGTGCTCGATACTTCGACCAATTTGAGAATTGAAGGCCTGATCGATGTCAAAGATGATAGTCAGTCGATCACTTTTACGCCGAATACAGCTTTCTTAGTCGGGCGACGTCATCGCGTGTATTTGTCATCTGAAGTTCGTGATTTGTTTGGCAACCAAATGTCGGCGCGCAGTTACTACTTTACCACTGCCTTCGAAGCCGATGGTGTTGCTCCGACAATAACCTCAACAACGTTGACTGACGGACAAACGGGAGTTCCTACAAATACCAAGTTGAAAGTGCGTTTTGATGAGGCCATTAACAGTTATTCAATTAAGAGTATTGAATTACTCAGCAATGGTGTTGCCGTGGCGGTAACGCAATCAGCAAGCAATGACCTTAAGCAAGTAACAATTAGTCCTAAATTGAACTTAGAGCCAAATACTAACTACACGCTAATAGTGGATGGTTTATCGGATCTGAGCGGTAACTTACTTGCTGTGCCCACTGAGATCGGATTTACCACATCTGATGGCACGGATACACAAACCGGCAGCCGCCAACAGTACAGTCCTCGCCATGGCGCGGTTGATGTTGGACTGAACGCGGTGATTAGCACGACGTACAGTGAGCGCATCGACCCCACAAGCTTGGTGAGCAATACGTACTACGTGACGAACCTGACCGAGAATCGTCGCATTGCGGGAGCGCTGAGTTTGAGTGCGGATGGACGTCAGGTGACGTTTACACCGGATGAGCTGCTCCAAGCTGGGCATCGTTATCAGGCATTGGCAAACTACGGCACGTTTATGTTGGACTTAGCGGGCAATCGTGTGGGCTCATACGAGAACATCACATTCACTGCCGGTGATGCAGAAGATGATGCAGCACCGCAAGTGTTAGTGACGAACTTAAGCGCTGAGACCACCGAAGTGGCGGTGAACACGCCAGTGAAGCTTCGCTTTAATGAAGAGCTTGCACCGTATTGCGTGTCGAGCGATACCGTGACGCTGACCGGTAATGCAGGAGCGGTTGCGGGTACGGTGAGTTTGAGTTCAAATCGCCTTGATGTTGTGTTTACGCCGAGCGCGCATTTAGCGGCTGGAGTTGAATACACCTTGAGTATCGATGGTGTGTGTGACGCCTCAGGCAATGCATTGACGGGCCAAGCAGTAACCTTCGAGACATCGGCTGTGGGCGAAATGGATACGACCACACCTCGTGTATTGTCAATTGTGCCGTCATCAGGCTCCCAAGATGTGAGTGTTTCAACTCGTATTGAAGTGACCTTTAGCGAAACATTAGATGTGTCGAATGCGGCAGAGATTATTCGCATTTACGCCAACGGCCAAAGCGGCGAAATCGCGGGTGATTACGCGTTTGATAAAAATGTCATGACCTTCACTCCGGCCCAGGTATTGCCGGGTGATACGCGCATTAATGTGCAGGTTTATCACGTTAAAGATAGGGTTGGAAATTCAGGTTGCTGCTGGAATTACAACTTCCAGACCGAAGCACAGTTTGATACGGACGCACCGATGGTGACATCGATTACACCGCGTGACGGGGTGATGGATATTGGTGTGAACACACCGATAGTGCTGACGTTCAGTGAATCGTTAAACGCCGCGACAGTGACCAACAACAACTTCAAGTTGTACAGCAACGGCAGCATTATAACGCCAAGCGTGTATCGCTCAGCTGATGCTCGCACGGTGACGTTGCGTGGCACATGGCCTGCAGGTCAATCGGTGTCAGTGATTGCCACGAACAACGTGAAAGACTTAAGTAATAACGCGCTGAGCGACTATGTGAGTTTGTTCAGTACCGCGGTGGTTGATACAGATACCAGCCGTCCGAGCGTGTCTCGCTTGTATCCAAACAGTGGTGCGACGAATGTTCCGTCGGTGGATAGTATCGTGATGTACACCTCAGAGCCGATGGATGAAAGTACATTGAACGATGCGTTCCATGTGGCTGAAAATGGCGTGATAGTGAATGGCCGTTTAGAGTTGACGGCTCAAGGTCAAGCCATTGAATTTACGCCAGATGAGGCTTTTGCTGAGAATGCCTTAGTGCATGTGTATTTAGACAGCACGGCACGTGATGACTCGGGCAATGCGGTGAATCAGTATCAAGGTCATTTCCGCATGGCTACGAGCGCTGCCACGGCGGGCGTGCGTCCAAGCGCGAGTGCTTATGTTCCAAGTAACGGCAGCCAGAATGTCTCGTTGAACCCAACGATTCAGGTACGTTACAACCAGTTGATGGATGAAGATTCAATTAACGACAGCTTGATTGTTTTACGAGACAACACAGGTGCAGTGATCGCTTCTGATATTTCACTGGATGCGGATGGTCAAACGGTTCACATTAAGCCGTTATCATTGCTGGCCGCCGACTTGTATCACTACGTGAGTTTATCGAGCAATATTCTGGATGCTGACGGAGACCGTCAAACTTGGAATCGTAGCTTTAGCTTTACCACAGGCGCAGATGCTGTTGAAGACTTGCAGCAGCCGATGGTGATTGCTATGAGCCCGGCCGAAGGGATGACAAATGTTGCCTTGAACCCGCGCTATCATGTTCGTTTTGACGAAGCGGTTAACCCTGTTTCATTCGCGAGCGAATCGTCAATGAGCGTATCGTTTGCCGCGAGTAATCAAGAGATCTTGTATCACCGTTACTCGCCATTAGCTGCGAATACGGCGTACCAAGAAGAAGTTCCTGAAGTGAAGGACTTCTCTGGCAACCTTGCAGTCAATCATCAAGTGTCATTCAGCACAGGCGAAAGCCCTGATTTGAAAACACCGAACTACGCCACGTATCGTCCGGTATCGAATAGCACTGTTGCTGTGAATAGCAGTGTGAAATGGGTGATGAACGAAGTCATTGATGCCGTCTCAGTAAGCAACTCCACGGTTTATGTGCAAGATGTTGATAATGGCTGGGTACGTGTTGCAGGTCAGGTATCACTGGATACAGATGGTCAAACGATTCATTGGGTGCCAGAAGAGCCGTTACCGGCAGGGCGTCGCTATTACGCTTACTTGTCGAGCGTGACGGACATCAGTGGCAATGTGAATTCTGCCGATGCATTTTACTTCTACACCAGTCTTGAAGAAGACTTGGAAGCGCCACGAGTGGTGAGCACCTCGGTCTTTGATGGACTGGCTGGCGTGCCAATCAATGCTCGCTTGCGTATCCAACTGAATGAAGCGGTGAATGAGCAGATGCTCGATGATGTTTATGTGAGTGTGAATGGTGAGAAACAAGCCGTGAACATGAGCTTCAACAGCGCGCGCACTTTACTGACATTGATTCCAAAAACCTTGTTGCCAAATGATACCGAAGTGCTGTTGCATGTCGGAGGATTAACGGACTTGTCAGGTAACGAGCAAGACTCAGCGATAGATATCCGTTTCACGACTGAGTTTGGTATCGATGTGTTAACCGGCAGCCGCCAACAGTACAGTCCTCGCCATGGCGCGGTTGATGTTGGACTGAACGCGGTGATTAGCACGACGTACAGTGAGCGCATCGACCCCACAAGCTTGGTGAGCAATACGTACTACGTGACGAACCTGACCGAGAATCGTCGCATTGCGGGAGCGCTGAGTTTGAGTGCGGATGGACGTCAGGTGACGTTTACACCGGATGAGCTGCTCCAAGCTGGGCATCGTTATCAGGCGTTGGCAAACTACGGCACGTTTATGTTGGACTTAGCGGGCAATCGTGTGGGCTCATACGAGAACATCACATTCACTGCCGGTGATGCAGAAGATGATGCAGCACCGCAAGTGTTAGTGACGAACTTAAGCGCTGAGACCACCGAAGTGGCGGTGAACACGCCAGTGAAGCTTCGCTTTAATGAAGAGCTTGCACCGTATTGCGTGTCGAGCGATACCGTGACGCTGACCGGGAATGCAGGAGCGGTTGCGGGTACGGTGAGTTTGAGTTCAAATCGCCTTGATGTTGTGTTTACGCCGAGCGCGCATTTAGCGGCTGGAGTTGAATACACCTTGAGTATCGATGGTGTGTGTGACGCCTCAGGCAATGCATTGACGGGCCAAGCAGTAACCTTCGAGACATCGGCTGTGGGCGAAGTGGATAACTCAGCGCCTCAATTAGTTTCGATTTCACCGGAGCATCGCTCTGTTGACCAGCCGCTCAATACGCCGATAGTGATGACATTTGATGATAGTCTCGATACTAGAGACATCACTGCGAACGTCAGTAGTGCTCAAATTCGAATTTATAGTGGCTCTAATTATTATGATGGAACCTTTAATGTCATCGAAAACGAAGTGACATTTACACCGACCAATCCATTACCGGAAAATACATCGGTTACTATCTATCTGCGCTATGTACCTGATCGTGTCGGCAATACAACATGTTGCACTAGCCGATCTTTTACAACAACGTCGTTATAAGGAGTGGGTATGACTGTGCTCAATAACAAATGGCTGCTCGCATTAGCGATCGCATTCACTGGCGTTTGTATCTTTTACTTCGCAGGCCAGTCTTCAGACGAAGCTCAGCAAAAGCCTTCACAGGAGTCGTCGGCGAGCAGTACGTTGCAAGCCTTGGACAACGGTGATGATGAGGCATTGCCTGATTATCGACATGAAGTTCACCCCTCAACAGTTGAACAAACTGTAGAAGTGGACTTTGATGCTGATGCACTTCTGGCTCAAGCGGAGCAAGGAACACAATTAATGATTGAAGAGTACAATCAGGTATTGGATGATCCTGAACAGCGTGAACGCATTGAGGCCGACTATAAAGAATCAGGTGAAGATGTAAAAAAAGCGCTTTTAGCAAAAATGAAGCGTGGTGAACTGTGAGTCGGTTATGGGCTGTCGTTTGCCTTTGTGCAGCCATTTTTCAAACATATGCCAAGCCGTTGTTGATCCCAAGCAAAGAGTTGCATTCTGAGTTCTTAATTGAAGCCTGGAAGCCAAATGCCCCCAGTATTGTGGTGTTTAAAGACCCTAATTGTGGGTATTGCATTAAAGCGTTGCAAAACCTCGAACGGTATCAAGACTTCAATGTATTCATGTTTTGGTCACCTATTTTGGGTGCGTCTAGCGTTGCCAAAGTGAATGATATTTTTGAATGTTCAGATCCATTGAGTCTGGATGTATTTTCCGCCGTGGTTAATCGGCAGCCAGTGTTATGCAACGATGCTGATGGGGGTAAAACGCTTAGGCTTCGTACTTTAAATGATGCAATGATCTCTAATTATGACCCAAACTCAGTGCCGTCTTATTACTTTGGAGGGCAGCGCGTTAATGTGTCATCTTTAGAACGCTTTCAAAAAGATATCATCCGCAACATTATGCCAGTTCAGCTTGATTGGAGTCGATATGAGCCCATTCGCATCGATCAGCAAGGTCACCAAGGCTTAGCCAATGCCATTGTGTTTATGCCGGCCTCAAGGCCAAATAAAGTTGATGTAGCAGCGCTATTGAAAAACGATATACGTTATAACTGGTATATCGCAGGAGAACAATGCGAGGCGTCAGCTTGCGATCAGGACATACATGCGAAAGCTTCTTCTGAACTTCGATTACTGTTGAATGTGACCAATACCGAACAACCTACAGTGGTAATTAACGGTATGGTAATACAACCAGAGCGTTACGCGTATTACCTGCATGCTGATGTGATTGATACGTTACAAGGGCTCACTGCTGGTTAACGTGAGTTAAATCATGACCATTAAAAAGGCGCCGAATGGCGCCTTTTTGCTTCAACAATGCAAGTCGTACGATTTACCTGAACATGGCTGAAATTGATTCTTCGTTACTCACGCGGCGAATGGCTTCAGCCAATAAACCTGACATGGTTAATTGACGAACAATCGGTAATTTAGCCATATCTGGATGTAGTGGAATTGTATCGGTCACAACCACTTCATCGAGCACAGAATCTTTTAAGTTGGCAACAGCTGAACCAGAGAAAACTGGGTGTGTTGCGTAAGCAAACACACGCTTAGCGCCTTGTTCTTTGAGCGCTTCAGCAGCTTTTGCTAAGGTGCCGCCGGTGTCGATCATGTCATCAACTAAGATACAGTCTCGGCCAGAAACTTCACCAATGATATTCATCACTTGGCTAACGTTTGCACGAGGTCGACGCTTATCGATAATTGCTAAGTCGCAATCGTCCATCAGTTTGGCAACTGCGCGAGCACGAACAACACCACCGATATCAGGTGAAACGATGACAGGTTTGTCAAAGTCGCGGCTCAGCATATCTTCGAGAAGGATAGGGCTGCCGAATACGTTGTCCACAGGCACATCAAAGAACCCTTGAATTTGCTCGGCATGCAAGTCGACTGTTAAAACACGATCGACGCCTACACTCGAAAGGAAATCAGCAACCACTTTGGCTGTGATTGGCACTCGAGTTGAGCGAACGCGGCGGTCTTGGCGTGAATAGCCGAAGTAGGGAATCACAGCGGTGATGCGGCCGGCAGATGCGCGACGCATGGCATCAACCATGACGATGAGCTCCATGAGATTGTCATTTGTTGGGGCACATGTGCTTTGAATAACAAAGACATCTAATCCACGAACGTTTTCTTTAATCTCTACGGCGATCTCGCCGTCACTGAAGCGACCAACGGTGGCTTGGCCTAACCGAACGTACAAGCGGTCGGCAATCTTCTGGGCGAGTTCTGGTGTTGCGTTACCAGCAAAAAGCTTCATATCGGGCACGATGTTAACCTCGGGGTCGTCGTTGCCTGGTTTCAGAAATGGCTGGGGTACCAGGATTTGAACCTGGGAATGGCGAGATCAAAACCCGCTGCCTTACCGCTTGGCGATACCCCATCACAATTATTTGATGCACTTTATAGCCTGATGCAAAGGAGAAATATTGCAACCTTTACAAACAAAACCTGTCATTGAACTTGGTAATCTTAGCAGTGCCTGATGAGCATGTGAGGCTGAGTCGAACGCAGCAAACACACAACTCCCAGTGCCCGTCATTCTGGACGGCGCATATTCTACCAACCAGTTCAGGGCCTTTTCAACTTGTGGATGCGTATCACATACAATTTGTTGACAATCATTGCCTACTTTAGTCATATCGAGGTCAGTGGGCGCTAACTTGGGAGTGTCTCTGGGTAAGTCTTGATGCGTAAATACGTCGACGGTGCCAACATGAACGCCAGGATGAATCACCAAATAAGTACACTCGGGTGGTTCCATATCAGTAAATTTTTCGCCCACGCCTTCAGCAAATGTTGCTTTGCCATGAATGAAAATAGGTACGTCGGCGCCGAGTTCCAATCCAATTTTTGCTAATGCCTCAATACTCAAATTTAAAGCCCACAACAGGTTACAAGCCATCAGCGTGGTTGCTGCATTCGAGCTTCCGCCGCCAATACCGCCTCCCATGGGCAAGCGTTTGACTAATTCAATATCGATGCCTTTTTGGCAGCCCGTTTTTTGCTGCAATAAGCGGGCTGCTTTGACTATCAAATTGTCATTGTTTGCAACACCATCGATTGGGGTGTTGAGGCAAACATTACCATCATCCCGAACGGCAAAGCTCATTTCGTCGCTGTAATCAATAAATTGAAACAAAGTTTGAAGCTCATGATAGCCGTTGGCTAAACGGCCATTCACGTGCAAAAACAAATTTAATTTCGCAGGGGACGGGAGAGTGATTGAATTCAACATTGAGTTATCGCCACTGGTGAATCACCAGCTTAATGGTGAGCTCTGGGTGTTTTAGGGTAATAGTCGAGGGCAATGCAGGCATTGATTTAGATTCAGGGTAATACGCATTATAGGTAACTTTCCATTCATCACCCCAACCTTCAAGTGTTTGGTTAAAGCCTAAAAGGTGGCCGTTGGCATCGAGTGACATATTGGAAATATGGTTGGGTTCTGCATTGCCTGTGAGCCACTGAGTCATCGCTGAAATAGGCATTTTAAACCCGCTTAATTGCCAAACTAAAGTAGCAAGAGATGATCCGGTATGCTCTTGTCCATCGGCCTTAATACGAGCAATAGCCCCAGATTGTTCCGCCTCAAGTAATGTTACGCCAAGCATATTACTGAGTATTAACTTGGAGTGAGTCGAGTGATGCGCCCAGTTCATTCGTGTGCTTTGGCGGTCATCCGGTGTGATAATGGCAATTTTGCCAGATGCATGCCATTGCTCAAGCTTGTTGAGAGCATGACGGTGTGCCACGTATTTTGACATAAGCTCTGATGTGACATTGACATGTGTTGAATCTGGAGGGAGTTCGGGAGAGAACAAAGCACAGCCATTAAGTGTTAAAAAAAGGGCGAGTAAGAGGCAATGCTTCATGCAATTTCTGGGTCTTTGATCGTTTTGTGCAAAGAGTATAACAGCGCAGATAAGTGCTTTCACTAACTCGATAGCGAACTTTGGTGATGAGAATATATTTCATATTAAACGTTTTCACTCAGCAGTGAATTGTTAATTTCTTTTCAATGAAGCACAAAACAGTGGGCGATGGGATGAATGCTCACTTTAATTACGGGGCTGTTTTGACGTAGAATGCAATTATAAATCACAATTTATGTGTGACATATAATATTGAGTAAGGTGGGCAATAGGCCTGACTTTAACGATAAATAAATGAGCTGAATGCCAACGCGCGTTCAGCCGCCAGTAGAGTTAGGTCCAGATTAAACAGTTATGGCATTAATTGCATTGGGAATTAACCATCAGACAGCACCGGTCTCGTTGAGAGAACGCGTGGCGTTTGATCCTGACTGTTTGCCCGATGCATTAAAGCAACTTCAAATGCGCCAAGGCTGCCAAGGTGCAGTGATTTTATCGACCTGTAATCGGACAGAACTTTATGTGGAAGATGAAGGCTCGCCAGAGCAGTTGCTCGATTGGTTAGTGGCTTTTCATCAGGTTGATCGTACAGAACTCGAACAGCACGTTTACGCCCTCAAAAAAACTGAAGCGATCAGTCATTTGATGTGTGTTTCGGCTGGCTTAGACTCGTTGATCTTGGGCGAACCACAGATTTTAGGGCAAGTAAAACAAGCGTATGCACAGGCAAAATCGCTTGATACTGTAAGCTATTTACTCGAGCGATTGTTTGACCGAGCGTTTACCGTCGCCAAACAAGTTCGGACTCAAACCGACATTGGTGCAAGTGCGGTATCTGTCGCCTACGCAGCGGTGAATCTTGCAAAGCACATTTTTGGGCAATTGGACAAAGCCAAAGTGTTGTTGGTTGGAGCTGGTGAAACTATCGAGCTTGTCGGAAAGCACCTTCAAGATCAAGGTGTTACTGAATCTGTGGTGTCAAATCGAACACTGGCAAGAGCATCAGCATTGGCGGATCAATTTAATGGTCGGGCAGTGACGCTGCATCAGTTGGGCGATGAATTGAATAAAGCTGACATTGTGATTAGTTCAACGGCTAGCCCAATGCCCATTGTGGGTGTGGGCGCTGTAAGTACGGCGCTTAAAGCACGTCGTCGGCAGCCCATGTTGCTTGTTGATTTAGCCGTGCCGCGCGATATAGAGCCCGAGGTAGGGGACTTGCGAGACGCTTATTTATATACAGTGGATGATTTGCAAAACATTATCGCTGACAACATGTCTTCACGCGAAGCTGCGGCCAAAGAAGCCAATGCAATGGTGCAAGAGCATGCCAAATTATTCATGCAATGGGTGAGAGCGCAGAAGTCGGTCTCGGCCATTAAGCAGTATCGTCAACAAGGTGAAATGAACCGAGATGAATTGGTGAATAAAGCCTTGTTGTCGCTCGACAATGGTCAACCCGCCGATCAAGTGGTCCGTGAGTTGGCTTACAAATTGACGAATACCCTGATGCATCCCACCACAAAAGCGTTGCAACAGGCTGGAACCGAACAACAGTCACAACGACTGGCACATCTCGCAGACAGTCTTGGACTGGCTCTTAAGAAAGACGAGCATTAGCTGCTCGCATACTCACATATCAGGTTTTCATGAAACAGACGATAGTCACCAAGCTCGAGACTTTGATCGAGCGCTATGAAGAATTGCAGGCGTTACTAGGTGACGCCAGCATTATTGCGGATCAAGAAAAGTTTCGCGCTTTGTCAAAAGAGTATTCTCAACTCGAAAGTGTTGTGACCTGCTACCAATCGCTTCAGCAATCCGTGTCGGACTTAGAGTCCGCCGAAGAAATGCTGCAAGAAGATGACGAAGAAATGCAAGAAATGGCTAAAGAAGAGATCAGCGAAGCCAAAACAACCATTGAAAGGCTCGAGCAAGAGTTAGAGGTGTTGTTGTTGCCGAAAGATCCAAATGATGCGCATAACTGTTATTTGGAAATTCGAGCCGGTGCCGGTGGTGATGAAGCCGCTATTTTTGCAGGTGATTTGTTTCGCATGTATAGCCGCTACTGTGAGACGCGCAAATGGCGTGTTGAGGTGGTCACTGCCAACGAAAGTGAACACGGCGGATTTAAAGAAGTCATTGCACATATCACAGGTGATAGCGTGTATGGTCAGTTGAAGTTTGAATCGGGCGGGCACCGTGTTCAGCGTGTACCAGAAACTGAAAGCCAAGGCCGCGTACATACGTCTGCATGTACCGTGGTAGTGATGCCTGAAATTCCAGAATCTGAAGCCATTGAAATCAATTCAGCAGACTTAAAGGTTGATACATTCAGGGCTTCTGGAGCGGGTGGGCAGCACGTTAACAAAACTGATTCAGCCATTCGTATTACACACATTCCTTCAGGCGTTGTTGTGGAATGTCAGGAAGAACGTTCTCAGCATAAAAATAGAGCTAAGGCGATGTCTGTGCTACAAGCTCGCTTGCAAACGGCTGAAGATGAAAAGCGTCAATCAGAAGAAACATCTATGCGTCGTTCGTTAGTCGCCAGTGGTGATCGATCTGAACGAGTTCGAACTTACAACTACCCTCAGGGGCGTGTGAGTGAACACCGCTTGAACTTAACTTTGTATCGACTCGATGAAATTATTAACGGCGATTTAGATCCACTGCTGACTCCTCTCATGCAAGAGCACCAAGCCGATATGCTTGCCGCGTTGGCTGAAGGAAACCAATAATGCGCTTAGACGACGCATTGGCTTGGGGCGCTGGAATGCTAAAAGAGCATGAAGGTTCAGTTGATGCAGCAGTCTTGATGATGCATGTGTTGCAGCAGCAGCGAAGCTACTTATACACATGGCCTGATAGCCAATTAACGGCCGATCAGGAAGTTCGCTATAAACAGTTGGTGGCTCAACGCAAATCGGGTATTCCCGTGGCACACTTAACTGGAAATAGAGAATTTTGGTCTTTGCCATTACAAGTGGATTCCAGCACATTAATTCCGCGTCCAGATACTGAATGCTTGGTGGAGTGGGCTTTGGAGTTATTGCCTCGCAAAGCTTCTCAAGTATTGGATCTAGGTACTGGTACCGGGGCTATTGCACTGGCGCTTGCCAGTGAATGCAATGCGTGGAAAGTGATGGCATTAGAACAACAAGCTCAGGCCGTCGCATTGGCTCGAGCGAATACTCGCTCGCTTAATTTACAGGCTCAAGTAGAAGTATTACAAAGTAACTGGTTTAGTTCCTTGACGGGCTCAGGTACCTTTGATCTGATTGTGAGTAACCCGCCTTACATTGCAGAAGATGATAAGCATCTTGATGAGGGGGATGTGCGATTTGAACCCAACTCGGCATTGGTCTCTGGGGCGGACGGGCTCGATGATATTCGACACATTATTCAGCAAGCTCCAAACTACTTAGCACATGGAGCCTGGTTATTGCTCGAGCATGGCTTCGAGCAAGGGCCAGCTGTTCAAGAGTTATTGACAAGTAATGGCTACAAAGAGATGCAAACGCGCTCAGATCTGGCGGGTAATCCGCGAGTGACCGGTGGCGTATGGCAACCCTAAATTCAATCAACCCGAAACAGGGATAGTTACTATGTATATGGGATTTAAACACCTTCACCTCACACTTGTTGTGGTGTCAATATTACTGTTAATCATTCGATTTGTTTGGTTGATGCGCGGCAGTCATTTACTACAAAAAAAGCTATTCAAAATCATGCCTCACGTGGTGGATACCTTCTTATTACTGACCGCAATTGGCATGGTGGCTATGGTTCCTTGGTTGGAGCAGGGCTGGCTACAAGAGAAGCTAGTGTTAGTGCTGGCGTATATCGTTCTTGGGTTCGGTATCTTTAAGCTCGCAACAAGTAATGTGGGCCGAATAGGTTGTTTTGTTGGTGCGATGGCGTGTGTTGGACTGATTGCAAATCTAGCTCGTACCAAAGTGCCATTCTTACTCGGGTAAAGTGTGTTGAAGTTGCACGCAACAGCTTCAACATTGATGTCTTGATTACGTTTAGGAGCGTACAGATATGCACCAAGCACTCATTACCAATGATGCCGTTGTTTTAGGCTTATTGGCTGTAATTTTGGGGGGTGTGTTTATGACTCATGCCAGTCCTCATCCTTTTTGGAAACGCTTCTATACCTTTATTCCTGCTGTGCTTTTGTGCTATTTCATCCCATCGTTATTGAATACATTTGGCATCGTCGATGGACATGAATCTAGTATGTACCACGTATCAACGCGTTACTTATTACCAACTTGTTTAGTGTTGCTGACGTTGAGTATCGACTTCAAAGCTATTATTGGTTTGGGGCCGAAAGCGTTAATTATGTTCTTAACCGGTACCGTTGGGATCGTTGTGGGTGGACCTATTGCGATTTTGATCATGTCAATTATATACCCTGACGCAGTTGGCGGACAGGGACCCGAAGCGGTCTGGAGAGGCATGACGACAGTTGCTGGCAGCTGGATTGGTGGTGGTGCAAACCAAGCCGCTATGAAAGAAGTCTACGAAGTTGGCGATAAAATATTTTCGTCGATGGTAACTGTCGATGTGATTGTGGCCAATATTTGGATGGCTTGCTTGCTATTTATGGCGGGCCGAGCAAAGCAAATAGACGCTAAAAATGGCGCTGATAGCAGTGCCATTGAACGCTTAAAAGATAAAGTTGAAGCGTATCATGCAGAACACTCCCGCATTCCCTCGGGCGTTGATTTGATGAAAATTACGGCGGTGGGCTTTGGCGTTACAGGGCTTGCTCATTTGGGTGCCGACTTCTTGGGGCCCTGGTTTGCCGAAAACTATCCTCAGCTGAAACAATATAGTGTGCATAGCACCTTCTTTTGGTTGGTGGTTATTGTCACGACTGTAGGCTTGTCGTTGTCGTTCACTAAGGTCAGACATCTTGAAGCGGCCGGTGCGTCTAAAATCGCTTCGGTCATGATTTATATTTTGGTGGCTTCTATTGGCTTACATATGGACGTGACTGCCATTGTTGAGTCGCCCCAGTATTTCGCCGTGGGTATGATTTGGATGGCGATTCACGCCAGCTTGATGTTGCTGGTCGCGAAGAAAATTAAAGCCCCGCTATTTTTTATGGCGGTGGGTAGTCAAGCAAACGTTGGCGGAGCGGCTTCCGCTCCTGTTGTGGCGTCTGCATTTCACCCGTCACTTGCGCCGGTTGGTGTGTTATTGGCGGTATTGGGCTATGCCCTTGGAACATATATGGCTTGGATGTGTGGGCAACTCATGCAAATCGTTGCTCCCTAGTCATTGAATACACTTAGACTCTCTATTTTATCTCGCGATACGAGAAACAAGGAATAACGATGCAACATAAAACGGTGAAGGTTCAGTCAATTGAAGTGGCGAACGATAAACCATTCGTATTGTTTGGTGGTATGAATGTATTGGAATCACGCGATCTTGCTATGTCTATGGCGGAACATTACGTGAAGGTCACTGACAAGTTGGGAATCCCTTTCATTTTTAAGGCATCTTTCGACAAAGCTAACCGTTCATCTGTATTTTCCTATCGTGGCCCTGGTCTTGAAGAAGGAATGAAGATCTTCCAAGAGATTAAAAGCACCTTTGGCTGCCCTGTGATCACTGATGTTCATACCGCAGAACAAGCCGCGCCTGTGGCTGAAGTGGTTGATGTGATTCAGTTGCCAGCTTTTTTGGCACGTCAAACTGATTTAGTTGAAGCGATGGCTAAAACAGGTGCTGTGATTAACATTAAGAAACCACAATTCTTAAGTCCTGGCCAAATGAAGAACATTGCTGAGAAATTTGCTGAATGTGGAAATGAACAGCTCATTTTATGTGAACGCGGCAGTAACTTTGGCTACGACAACTTAGTAGTCGACATGCTTGGCTTTACACAAATGATTGAAGCAACAAAAGGGTTGCCTGCGATTTTTGACGTGACCCATTCTCTGCAATGTCGCGATCCTTTGGGCGCAGCTTCAAGCGGCCGACGTTCTCAGGTCACTGAATTAGCTCGCTCGGGCATGGCTGTTGGTTTGGCTGGACTGTTCTTGGAATCACACCCTGATCCAGATAACGCGAAGTGTGATGGCCCGTCTGCATTGCCTTTGAGCAAATTAGAAGGCTTCTTGAGCCAAATGAAAGCAGTGGATGATGTGGTCAAAAGTTTGCCTGCGTTAGATACTGTAAATCCTTAATTTTGTATTGAATTGAGACCAAAGCCGGAGTTTTTTGCTCCGGTTTTTTTATGGCCTGAGCGCTACATTTTCGTCAAATAGACTGTCTATTGAGGTTCTCGATTTCGAAAGCAACAGCGCTTAAATAATATACTCACTCAATAAAATTCCTCTTTAAACTCACAAAATCTAATATTTGCCTGCCTGCTTTTTAGGGAGTGAACCATACTCAATTATCAAACCATTAACTTAAAGGCGTGTCGATGGGACAGAAAATACCTAAATCAGAGAGCAATTCACTCGTTCCCATTTTTGCTGGAGGGGGGACGCGCCTTCCTGCTCATATCGGTATTCTGGCCGCTTTAAATGAAATGAATATTAAATTTGATCGGATTGTTGGTGTGTCAGGTGGGAGTATTATTAGCTCATTTTACGCCAGTGGAAAGTCGTTGGACGACATTCGAAAAATTGCTCTGAGCACCGACTTCGAGCAATTTAAGGGCTTTTCTCTGCTGAGCTTACTCCGCAATGGCGGGCTGTGCTCGGGAGATAAATTTGAAACCTGGCTTGATCAACAGCTAGATGGAGCTCGTTTTGATGACCTTCCTCTTGATCTACATGTGGTGGCTACCGATGTAAAAAGCGGTAAACCCGTGGTATTCGACCGCCGGCATACGCCAATGGTTAAAGTCTCCACAGCGGTACGTTACTCAATGTCAATTCCATTGATCTTTGCCTTCAAACCCTATGAAAAGCATCTAATGGTAGATGGTAGCATCCTTTCTGAAGATGCGTTGCATCGAGATTGGGCTGAAGATGGTACTCCTGTTGTTTGCTTTAGACTTCGTGGTGATGGCGATGAAAAGCCCATTGATACCAGCGGCCTATTTCCTGTCGTCAACTATGTCTTATTGTTGATTAGAGCTTTTATGACCACCATCAGTCGAGAGTACGTGAATGATAAGTTTTGGCATAGTACTGTGGTGGTGAATACAGGAAATACATCGCCCGTTGATTTTCAGTTGAGTCAAGAAGATAAACTCCGGTTGTTTAGAGCGGGTTACAACACGGCAATGGATGTGGTTCCAGCAAAAATCCTACGCTCTTCAAACGTGAAGGGCTTTATGGCGAGTGCCTAACGTACTTCAAAACCTATTCTTATCAATGTTGATGACGTGTGCCGCTTAGTCCTCTCTAGGCTGTATCAATGGAGTCATTGGTCAACTAGCGTAAGGTCGTGAGGCGTGCCCTTTACGCGTTTCGCGATTATTTGCACTCTAATTCCTATCAATTCATAAGCTTGTTTTCACAACACTCCCATCTCGATTAAATCGATTTGTGTGAGTGTTTGAGGGCATGCCTTATTTTCATTTCATGACATTGGGAATATTTCATGACTAGCTTATCCATGCTTGATTGGTCGGTAGTTGCTGCCTACTTTTTGATCATTGTGGCGGTTGTTTATTTCAGCTCGCAACAACAAAAAACAACATCAGACTATTTTCTTGCTGGGCGGCATGCGCCTTGGTTTGTGGTCGGGGCATCTTTGTTTGCGTCCAATATCGGCTCTGAACATATCGTGGGTTTGGCGGGTAACGGCGCAATTAATGGGCTAGTGATGGCCCATTGGGAATTGCATGCTTGGGTAATGGTATTGTTGGCTTGGGTATTTGTGCCGTTCTACTACAAATCTGGCGTGTTCACCATGCCGGAGTTTTTGGAAAAACGTTTCGATACGCGCTCGCGTTGGGTGCTGACCATTGTGAGCTTGGTGGCTTATGTGTTCACTAAAGTGTCCGTGACGGTCTATGCCGGTGCGTTAGTCTTCAAAACTCTGCTACCCGATACCTTTGGAACGCCCGACAATGCCTTTTGGGTTGGCGCTTTTGCGACGGTTATTTTAACCGGTATTTACACTGTGTTTGGTGGCTTAAAAGCCGTTTTATATACCGAGGTCGCGCAAAGTGTGCTGTTGCTGATTGGTTCTGCATTTATTACTTACATTGGTCTAGAGCAGTTGGGAGGATGGGGTGAGCTGAAAACCATGGCGGCAGCCAATGCGGATACATTTGCTCTTTGGCGGCCGCTGTCTGATCCCGATTTTCCTTGGTTGGGAGTGATGATTGCCTCCCCGGTGATCGGTATTTGGTATTGGTGCACCGACCAATACATTATTCAACGCACGTTGGCGGCGAAAAGTTTGAAAGACGCGCGTCGCGGAGCTTTATTTGGTGGTTTTTTAAAGGTGTGGCCGGTGTTCATCTTCTTAGTGCCCGGTTTGATCGGTTGGGCATTGCATCAAAAAGGTATGATGATGATTCCAACCAAAGGTGAAGGCGCGATCGATGGCGATCAAGTGTTTGCAACAATGGTTGCTTCACTTTTGCCTGAAGGCTTAAGAGGGTTGGTGGTAGCCGGCTTACTGTCGGCATTAATGAGCTCGTTGGCTTCGCTTTTCAACTCTTGTTCAACTTTGTTTACGGTGGATATTTACCAGCGCCTAAAACCAGAGAGTACCCAATCGCAGTTAGTAAATGTGGGGCGTATTGCAACGCTGGCAGTGGTGGTGGCGGGAATGATTTGGATTCCTGTCATGCATAAAATGGCCGGCGGCGGTATTTATAAATATCTGCAAAGTGTGCAAGGCTACCTTGCGCCACCGATCACCGCGGTATTTCTGCTTGGACTCTTCTGGAAACGTATTAATGCCAACGGTGCATTCTGGGGAATGATGATTGGATTTAGCTTGGCCTTAGCCAAATTAATGCTTGAAGCGCTTTGGGATAATGGCATTAAAGTGACAAGTCTTGAGTGGTTTATCGACATCAACTTCCTTTACTATTCGGGCATACTATTGGCTCTCAGCGCCTTGTCGATGGTGATTATTTCCTACATGGGAACAGCTCAAAACATCGATGAGATGGGAGGGGCGACCTATAGTGCGTTAACCGATGACGACAAAGCCGAAATTCGCGCAAGTTGGAACCGGTGGGATGTGATTGGCACAATGATTGTGATGGGCTTGGTACTGACGATTTACCTCTATTTCAGTTTTTGGTTGGGGTAAATTATTACCTTGCTCTTTAACACTGCCAAAGATAGGCCCTACAAAGAGCGTTATATTTGACCGATGAGAAAGCAGCCTTGATGGTTGCTTTTTTTATGCCCGTAAAATGCTGTGATTTTTGTTTATAGTCTCACACCGGAAGACTCGAAGCGTGGACTTTTAAAGGGATGGCGTTTACTCTGCGACTGTAAACAACTTGTAAACAGCCTTATTTTACGTGCGCTAAAAGAATAAAAATAAAGAGATTCAATGTACTCGGTTTATAAAATTTTATTGTTGTTGATTCGGAACTCTCCGCTGTTTGACCTGAAGGGCTTCAGGAATATTCGTTGGGGGCTTTATCGCCGCTTATTCAAAAACCCGATGATTTATGCGGCCGAAGGTGCGGTGATCACCACTGCTCATCGCAACCCACACAGTCACTTTACTTCAAAGGGTAAGCTGAACATTGGCCAGTACGCTTACATAGACTATTCGGGCGGCATATCGATAGAACCCGATGTAGCGATATCGGAACATGCGTCTATTTTCACACACGATCATGACGTCAATGGGGCCAACAAGAATTGGGCATTAAACCAGATCCAATTTTCATCGCTTCATATTGGTCAGTATGCCTGGGTGGGCGCAAACGCAATTGTGTTGCCATCCGTATCTGAAATTGGCGAAGGAGCAATTATTGCGGCGGGTGCCGTATTAACAAAAAACGCAGAACCCTATGGTATTTATGGTGGTAATCCAGCCAAACTCATCAAGATGCGTCATGTTGCAGAAGATTAACCTAAAGCTTGTTGTAGCATTCGGTCTATATGGAACAGGGTTGTTTGCATTGTTGTTGGCAGATTTAATGATCTCTGCCTTTTGGACTGAGACGCAAATAGCAAATTGGGCTGAATTCAAATCATTGCTGTTTATTGTTGGTGGGCTCGCAGCTTTGGGTTGTGACCAAGCGGTGTTGCGATTTCAACACTCAGGAATGAGCATTATTCGCTACATGGTTCCACGCTCCGCATTATTTATTGTGATAGCGACAATAGGGTATGCCCAGTTCAGCGATGATGTTGACATCGCAATCGCAATGAGTGCGAGCCTGTGTTTTGCGTTACTTTCTCTTTTTGCAGGAAATTTTAGAGCCTCTCAACTTTTTGTTCTAAGCCAGCTGAGCACCCAAACATGGAAGATCTTGCTGTTGTTTATGCTGCTCGCCAGTTACTTCTTTTTACCTGAATTACAGCTTCAGCAAATACTTGTTGGTGCCCTAGCTGCCGCAGTGGCATTCGCTATTGTGATGGGGTGGAAAACGCTGGCGCAACAAAATGAGGCCGTGGACCGCAAAGAACTGCAAACTATCGGTGCGTCTTTCATGCTGCACAATGCCACTCTTGTCACTGCTATTTACGGCGAGCAGCTCATCTTAAATACATTATCTGGAGAACAAGCTTCGGTTGCTTTGTTTCGTCATGTTGCAGTGTTTACACCTATCGCTCTGGGGTTTAGCGGTTTTGCTGGGTTTGTGATCGCACCCAAAATAAGAGCAATGCAAGTCATAAAACCTTATCAATATCGACGATTCCTGTTTATTTCAGGGGGAGTGGGACTTGCGACTGTTGGATTGTCATTGGTTGTTGGCTTAGGCATTCATTATTTTGTTTTTCTTGATGATTTTGAGATATTTTGGCCGTTGGTTGCTGTGATGATGGGAACATGCTGGTTGCGTGCTATTTATGTCGTTCCTTCCAGCGTGATTGGCACACTAGCCGATGCGGCTATTTTACGTCGCACTGCACTGGCAAATTGGTTGTTTTTGGCACTGTACTTGATCGTGGCAGTGATTATTGTTGGCCAACTGAGTGTGCTTCATGCCGCATTAGCGGTGGCAATCCTGTCATTTTTGAATTGGTGTTGTCGCATTGCATATGCAAGTTACTGTGCGGTAGTGCATGTGTCTGTGAAGGAAAATTATAATGAGTAAGCCTGTTTATATTGTTGCGCCAGTGTCTTCTTTGTCACTGAGAACGCGTTTGTTGAAATTGGCTAAATTTGTTCATGGCGATTTAAATCGGCCAATTTCCTTTCATGGTTGGGAGCGAGAGCCTGGCGAGTCCGAGGAAAAATATTTAGATTTTCAGATCCAATCGTCAACGGTTCTCAAAGGGGCCGGTTATGGCGGACAAAAAGTAAAAATCTACTATGTATTTTGGATGCTGAAAGTATTTTTCTTGGGATTGAAATTGCCAGCTCGTTCAACCGTCTGGAGTTTGGGATTTGAGTCTGCTTTTCCTTTAGTCATTGCATCTTTATTCAAAAAACACCGTGTTATTTTTGATGATGCAGACCGTTTTTCCATGTTATTCAAACTTCCATTTGGCCTGACGCGCGTGGTGCAAACACTTGAAAAATATTGCTCCCACCATTGTGCCGTTCATGTGGTGCCGGGTCGAAGCCGGTACCAGTTTCAAAGTACGAAATTTTATGAACTAAAAAACCTTCCATCGGCTTTTGAGATTACTGAATCAAAGTCTCTAGATATTAAATTTCAACGCGACTCAAACCGGCTTGTGATCAATGTGAATGGTTGGTTAGCGTCACATCGGGGACTTGAGCAAGCATTAGCCCTGGCTAAAAAAGTGGAATCACTACCCATCGACTTTTTGCTGGTTGGAAAGTTACAAGCGGAAATGACCGATGCCATTGAGGCACAATCCAATATGACGTGGGTCGGGCAGGTTTCAAATTCAGAGTCGTTAGCCTACTACCAGCAATCTGATTTGGTGCTGACTTATTACGACCCAGCGCAGGAAATTAATCGTCACGCCGAGTCGAATAAGTGGGGCGATGCTTTGGCACTCGGAATCGGAATCATTGTCAATGAAGAAGTGCTGACGGCACATCATTTACGCGATGCCAATGTGGCTATATCTTGCCCTTATCATGATGTCGAAACCTTGTTCGAACATGTCACGGAATTGGTAAAACAACCGCAAAAATTGGTCGAACTCAAGCAAAACGCATTGGCTTATTACCAACAACAAGGTGGTTACGAAGAGAAGGTCAAGGGCGTATTTAATACCGCTGAAGGAGCCACCGAATAATTCGGCGAGAAACTCAGATTTTAGTAACAGCATTTGCGATCATCGCCACCATTTACGTGGCTGGGTACCTTTATTTTTTTGCGAAAGCAGGAAAAGAATCCCTATTGTCGCAACCGTTTGCCATGTTCTTTGGCTTTTATTGGTTACTCCACGTTTTTATGCCGAGCCTTCAATGGCACGTTCAGTATTTCAGGTACCCTGGCGCTAATGCATATCAAGAGCCTCTTTATGTGCTCTCTATGATTTTGTGCTTTTTGGGGATGATTGTGACGCAATTGGCCTACCGGTATTTATTTCAAGATGGCATGCGAATTAGCTTGAAATATAAAACATTTGAGCTGCGAACCTTTGGTGTGTTTTTCGTCTCAGCGAGTTGTATTTTTGCTACTGGCGTTGCATTCGGCGCGAAGCAAGCATTGGTGATTCTCTCCGTCGGTTTTGAGAATTATATGGCTGACCGTATTTCTTTTGGTGTGGGAGGCGGTATAAAGCTGCTGCTTGCTCACTGGATGTATGTTTCTGTCATCGTTTTCTTCTTTGGCTTTAAGGTATACCAAAAATTTGTTTGGCCTCGGCGCCTTTGTTTGTTGATGGCGACTATCGCGTTTTGTTGCACACTTTTGTATTACGGCCTGAATAGTAATCGAAATTCAGTGTTCATTCTGTTGCTCAACCTGATTGTTGTGTGGCGCTTGTTCGTGACCCCTGAAGATCTGAAAGCAACAAAAGCGAACAATATTAAATTGGTTCTTTTATTGTCTGTGATGGGATTGTTTTTCGCGGTCGCAAGCAGTCTGCGATATGACACCCACCCCGCCAAAGGCGGTGAAGATAAAAACGTCGCAGAAAAAGTAGTGAAAACTCTCAATGGTGGTTTTGGAAATCATGAAAACATTGTTTGGTTATTGCATAACCCTCAACCGTTACTTTATGGAACAACCTATGTTGCGGCCTTTGCTAACTTGATCCCAAGATCATTTTGGCCTGAAAAGCCTGTTGGTGGTGGGCCGGTGATTAAAAATATGATTTGGCCCGGCTCCTATCAGGTGGGTCGAAAAGGAAACTCTAGTCTCACCACAGGTTTTTTTACTGAAGGGCTGATGAATTTTGGATATCTGGGCTTTTTAATTGTTCCTGTGTTGTGGTCATTGTATTGTAAGCTGCTTGCAACGGTTGCTAAGAACCAGAGTAACCCACTGTGGGCATTAGCATTTACGTTTTTGTTTTTACAGGCGTCAACAGCTTTTATGTACGGCGAATTTCTGGGATTTTTTGCTCGTGTGGTGTTGTCTGTCTTTCCCGTACTTGTAATCGCAATGTTGATGTCAGCATTTCGTTTGGATGACTCAGAGGATAATAAGTCATGAAGCAATTGGTGCAGTATTTGGACTCAGGAAAAACCGAACTTGTGGATGCGCCTGATCCATCACCAGGAAGTCATAAGCTCTTGATTGATAGCCGTTGTACTTTGGTTTCTGTGGGCACTGAAAAAATGCTGGTGAGCTTTGGTAAAGCGTCCTACCTAGAAAAAGCGCGTCAACAGCCAGATAAAGTGCGCCAAGTGCTCGACAAAGTTAAAACAGATGGATTAATGACAACGGTTGATGCGGTGCGTTCTAAACTTGCAGAGCCTATTCCATTGGGATATTGCCATGTGGGTACGGTGGCTGAAATTGGAGGCAAGTGTCATCAATTTCAAGTCGGCCAACGTGTGGTTTCCAATGGCGCCCATGCCAGTCGTGTGTGTGTGGGGGAAAATTTATGTGCAGCAATTCCAGACAATGTAACGGATGAACACGCATCATTTACTGTTCTTGCGTCCATTGGTCTTCAAGGTATTCGTTTAGCTCAGCCCACACTAGGCGAAAAAGTGGTGGTCATAGGGGCCGGCCTAATTGGTTTGATGACGATTCAAATGCTGATTGCCAATGGCTGTGAAGTTTTAGCCATCGATTTTGATGAAAGCAAGCTTGAATTGGCCCAACAATTTGGCGCGCGCACTTGCAAAGCTGGTAACGATGGCGAATCGGTCAAAGCCGCACTGGCTTTCACTTCGGGCGTTGGGGTGGATGCTGTGTTAGTGACTGCATCCACACAATCTAGCCAACCGATGAGCGATGCTGCGACCATGTGCCGCAAGCGAGGACGAATCGTCTTGGTAGGTGTGACGGGCCTTGAGCTTAATCGCTCTGATTTTTATGAAAAAGAACTGTCTTTCCAAGTGTCATGTTCATATGGACCGGGCCGTTATGACGACGATTATGAACAACAGGGTCAAGACTATCCGATAGGCTTTGTAAGATGGACTGAACAACGTAATTTTGAAGCCGTGTTGCAACTAATTTCCTCAGGAAAACTAGATGTAGCGACTTTAATTAGCCATCGATTTAAGTTTAATGATGCCATTGAGGCTTACGATCTATTGACCAGCAATTCAGCTGTTCTTGGCGTGATTTTGACTTATCAACCCACAGAGCCAGTGGTCAAAGTTGATTTAAGTACAGGGCTGGAAACTGGCAATCAAGCGATTGCAGGAAAGCCTGTCATGGGAGTTATTGGCGCGGGTAACTTTTCCTCCCGAGTGTTGATTCCTGCCTTGAAAGCAAACAATGCAAGCCTACATACCTTGGTTAATCGCGGTGGTCTATCAAGCACAATTCATGGCAAAAAGGCAGGTTTTCAGTTTGCTTCTTCCTCGACGGACGACGTGTTTGAACAAAGTGCGATTAATACCGTAGCGGTATTGACACGACATGACAGCCATGCGGAGCTCACAGAGCAAGGGCTTCAGCAAAACAAAAATGTGTTTGTTGAAAAACCAATTGCGATTAATCACGAGCAACTACAGCGCGTAAAAGATGCACATGCTGCCAGCAGCGGTATCTTGATGGTCGGATTTAATCGTCGCTTCTCGCCCTATGTTGTGAAAATGAAATCACTGTTGCCAAGTGATGCTCCAAAGTCGGTTGTGATCACCGTGAATGCAGGCCACATCCCTGCTGAACATTGGACTCAAGATTTAAATGTGGGCGGTGGCCGATTAATGGGAGAAGCGTGCCACTTTATTGATTTGGCGCGTCATTTGGTGGATGAAGTGATCATCGAAGCTAAGATATCCGTCACACATGACACGCAACAACAAGTTGATGTGCCAGACAGCTTCACTATTTTGTTAACGCATGCCGACGGCAGTCACTCATCCATTCATTACTTGTCCAATGGTGCTGCGTCATTTCCGAAGGAGCGAATTGAAGTGTTTTGCCAGGGCAAAGTATTGCAACTCGATAACTTCAGAAAACTAGTTGGCTTTGGTTTTAATGGATTCAAAAAGCAGTCTGGCTGGCGTCAAGAAAAAGGTCATGCACAAGGTATTTCGGCATTTTTGAATGCCATTGAAAAAGGCCTTCCATCTCCTATTGATGCCGAAGAGTTATTTGAAGTCGCTGCGTTAAGTATTGATTTATCGGAACAAATATCAGGGTCTTAGGTGTCGAAATTTTTAAAGCTTAAAGCGTACTCTGACTTAGGTATTAAAAACTTGAGTCGGGTTCACTTCTATCGAAAAGGCTTGGCCAATGGGCGTTATCAACGCCAAATGCCGGTGAATACGATGGTGGGGGCTAAATCTCCACTTTTCCAACTCTCGTTGCCGAAAACAAATCACGATAAACCTTTAAATGATTCACCTTGGCTCCATCAAAAAGCGCTTTTTTGGGGGGATCAAACTGTTGATATCGAAAGCTTCCCTGAGTGGTGCTTTTCTTATTTAACTCAGCGCTCAGTGAAGCATTCAGACCGCCATTGGACACAATTGCCTGACTTTGATGAAGAACTTGGTGACATCAAGGCTGTTTGGGAATTGTCGCGGTTCGATTGGCTGTTGGTGTTCATAGAAACAGCCATTGCCCATCAAAACATCGACTTACTCTATAAAGCTAATCAATGGTTGAGCAATTGGTGCCAACGAAACCCCGTCAATCAGGGGCCTAATTGGAAGTGTGCACAGGAAGCATCATTGCGCTTGCTTCGAGTGCTCATGGCTGCAAGGTTACTTGATCAGCTGACCGAGCCCAGCGATGCATTGGTAGATTTTGTAGAACAGCATTTACAGCGAATTGATGCCACCCTATTTTATGCCATTGCCCAAGACAATAACCATGCGACGAGCGAGGCTGTCGCACTATATGCAGGGGGCAGTTGGCTTAGTCGTGTGAAGCCAAAGCACCGCCGTGCTCGCAATTGGTATCGCTCTGGGCGTCAGCTGATGGCTAGAGCAATGAAACGCTTAGTCGACAGTGATGGTTGTTTTAGCCAGTATTCCGTGAATTACCATCGAGTCATGCTCGATACGATGAGTTTGGCCAAAATGTGGCAACATTGGTTGGGTTTACCTGAACTGCCGAATGTGGTGATGAAACAGGCAAAAAGAGCGAGCACTTGGCTGGAAACTTTGTTGATACCTGAAACGGGTGACGTACCTAATTTGGGCGCTAATGATGGTGCATTATTTTTTGCTTTTAGTGCGAATCACTATCGCAATTTCGGTTCGTCAGTTGCTTTGGCGAATGTACTGTTTGGCGATGAGCGTTCAATTCAAACTCCAAAAGCAAATGTGTTGCTTGAAATATTTGAAGTAGAGCACCAAGAAGCACGGGGGACTCAAATTCACGACCTTCGGCGCAACGGGCTTGCCGTCCTTTGTGGTGGGAGGTGGAAAGCACTACTTAGAGCTCCTGTGTACAAATTTAGAACCCATCATGCTGACGGAGGCCATATCGACTTATGGCATGGGGGACGACCCGTTTTTCTTGATTCAGGCACATTCAGCTACTTGTTGCCAGATCACCGGATGAACCAATACAGCGGAGTGTGGGGGCACAACACGGTGGTGTTTGATGAGCGAGACCAAATGCTACGTGTTAGTCGCTTCTTGTATGCCGCGCAGCCCAAGATCAGACGTTTCAAGCAATCGCATCATCACGCTGAGCTTCGATATAAAGATTGGCTGGGCGCTGAACATACCAGAGCCGTAAAGCTGGATGAGGAAACATTTAGAATTGAAGATCAGGTCAGAGGTTTTAAAAACCAAGCTGAGCTGCAATTTAGGCTGCCCGAGCAAGATTGGCTAAGGCAAGGGAACCGAGTCACGTTGGAGCGAGTGACGCTTGACTTTGAACTCCCAGAGGAGGCTACGCTTGAAATTAGAGACAGTGAACATTCATTGTTTTACGGTGCCAGTTCACCCGCCTTATTGATTCGAATTACTTTGTTGAAAGCAGGGCAGGTTGTGACCCGCGTATCGCCATTGTAGTTAGCCATCCATACCAAGCAGAAGGGTTGCAAAACCAAAGTAAATTAATACTCCGCTGGCGTCGACAATGGTGGTTACCAACGGACCTGAAGCTGTAGCTGGGTCCATTTTTAACTTGGACAAGATAAATGGCAGACAAAGCCCTATCAAGCTCCCTACAACCACCACAAAAAACATTGAAATGGCAACGACAATTGCAATTTCAGGGCCGCCACGAAGTAGGCCAAGCAAATAAACGGTAGCGCCCATAGTCAGACCCAGCGCGCTTGCCACAAAAGCGTCGCGGCCAAGGACTTTTGCCCAGTCTTTGAACTCCACATCACCCGTTGCTAGGGCTCTTACCATCAATGCCGCAGCTTGCGAACCGGCATTCCCGCCACTGCCCACCAGCAGCGGCATAAAAAATACCAACGCGATTTGAGCGGCAATAGTATCTTCAAAAAAAGCCAAACCTGCGCCCGATAGCAGAGCACCAAAAACGAGTAACACCAACCAGCCGACGCGTTTCCTGTAGAGCTCCCAGAAGCCAATTTGACTCATTGGTGTGTCGAGTGCAGAGACAGACGCTGATTTTTGTGCATCTTCTGTGGCTTCTTCTTCCGCGGCATCCATTGCATCATCGTAGGTGACAATACCGACTAGTCGCTGATTGTCATCGAGCACTGGCAGAGCAAGTAAATCATATTTTCTGATGACTTTGGATACATCCTCTTGATCGCTCGATAGCGAAATAGAAACAACTTCAGTTCGCATCAGGTCTTTCACCAGCGCGGTAGGGGAGCACAAAATGAGTTCTTTTAAAGAAACAGTGCCGAGCAACTGGCGAACTTCGTCGATGACATAAGTTTGGTAAATCGTTTCTTTATCGGGGGCTTCTAAACGTAGCTTTTTCAGCGCTTTTTTTACTGTCCAATCAGCCTTCAGCGTGGCATAGGAGGAGGTCATGATAGCGCCAGCTGTCTTCTCTGGGTAACTCGCTAATCTGCGAACATCTTCTCGTTCAGCTTGTGCTAACCCGGGCAACAATGCATACCGTTGATCCTCCGATAGTTGGTTGTATAAATCGGCGCGTTTGTCTGCTTCCATAGTGGAAAATAGAGCTGCGAGATCATTGCGATCCATAAGTTCTGCGATATCGGCTTGTTGTTGATTACTCAAATAAACAAATAATTTGCCTTGCGATGGTAATGAGAGCAGTAGGAGCAGGTCGAGCATGTCAGCGACGCTAAAGTGCTGCATAACGCTGGCAAAATCGGCTTCATGCATTTGATCCAACAGCGTTCTAATATCGCGTTTATTCCGCTGTTTGAGCAAGGCTACAAGCGTTTCTTGAAGTACAGAAAAGTCCATACAGTCATTCCTTAGGAAACAAATTGAAATCAACAATAACAATTAATAATGTTGTTTTTGAGTTGCATCGCTATACCAACGCAGAGTGTTAGGCATTGTGGAGATGTCTAACAATATGAACGATTTACCCTTTAAATTATGACACAGCGCAACTGAATCACACATGAACAGCGCATATTAGTAAAAATTCACTAACCTTGTCGTTAGGTTGTGTTGAATATTGGAACTATCGATTGCTTCTTTCCTTCATGCTCAAAGTGAAACAAATCTCTGTCCGAAGCGCTTGCTCGATGCTTATCTGTACCGCTTGGTTTGCAGAGGCCGCTTCTATTGAACTTTGGCACTCTCACCAAGCCCATAATTTTATTGAGTTACGCGCAAAACAATTCGAAAAATTGACTGGGCACCCTGTAAGGGTCGTGGCCTATGACTCAGAAAAATTCAAAGCCGAACTATTGCTGAGTGCTGCAACTGGCAATTTGCCAGATATGATTTTTGTCCCGTCTGATTATTTAGGCTTATATGAAGAGTTGAAATTGATGCCTATTGATGAAGAGATCGCGCAGCTAGATATTGAGGAGAAGGCTTTAGATACAGTCACTATCGATGGAAAGTTTTGGGGAGTTCCAATTATTCAAGGAAATCACCTGCTGTTGTACTACAACAAAGAGTTAGTCAAGAATCCAGCCAACTCTTGGGACGAATTAGTTAACCAGAAGAAATATAAATTCCCAGAATACAACAGTGTTGTGGGGATGAATTACAACGCAATGTATTGGTTTGTAAGCTTTTTAGGAGCCTACGGAGGCGCTCCGTTAGACGGGGGGGTAATCACATTGGATACGCCTGCGATGAGGAAAGCGCTTCAGATGTACAAAAGATTAGCGACCGAAAAAATTCTGAATTCAGCATGTCTTTATGAGTGTGCGTTTGATGATTTTGTGGCGCATCAATATCCATATGCAATTAATGGCGATTGGGCTTACTCTGCGTTGAAAACCAAAATGGGTGACAAGCTTGGGTTAGCGACCTTACCTGAACTCTCCATTGGCCCTTTGAGATCGATGAGCGCAACGCATGCACTCGCTTATCCTAACGTTCGAATTAACCCAGAGCATCATCAAAAGCGACATCAATTTCATCGTTTTTTACTATCGGAAAAAACGCAGCTGGATAACTACGAACGCTTTCATTTATTACCGGTTAATTCGAGCGTCATGAAGCAGGTTACTCAAAACTCGAAGGGTGACTCCAATACTATTTTAAAGCAATTTGAAGGGTCTGTTGCCATGCCTAGTAGCGTACAAATGGCAATTGCATGGCAAGCTATAGCACAGGGCTTTATTCGTTTTTCTGAGCAAAATTATTCGGCGCAAGAAGCGGCAACCTACATGCAAAATTTGGCAGATAGAGAGCTCAATAAAATAATGCGTCACAAGGAGCTGTAACTTCTAATGAAGCTAAGAAACTTGCTCAGCCTGTTTAGTTTTGCCATAGCAATTTTGCCAATTGTTACGATTTCGTTGTTATTGCTATATCAGCAGAACAAAAGTATTGAACGTTCAATGTCAGAAGATTTCAAGCAAACGATGGTGAATTTGGAGCGCGATGCAGACTTTAATATCGAACTTTTTGCCAATGCATTCAAAGTTTTTACGCGAGATAGAAGATTAATACTAGCGTTGGAAAATTTCTTATTTACCGGCATCGCTCGTAAAGAAATGGCAGAATTTTCTAGTCAAAGAAGGTTGCTTACATCTTTGTATTTGATGAATCGTGATTTAGACGTCGTAGAAGAATACAAGGGTCGAATATCAGCACTAGAGCAAAGTACATTGTTGAGTGAAATAAAAGACACTCAGCAACAAGGTAAGTTATCGACCGATTACTTTTATATTATTCCTTTTGAAAACCAAGATTTGATTGTCAAAAACAAATTTTTTCAGCATGAAATTGATTCTCCCTATGGGTTAGCTGTTGTCACACCTTTATTTTTAAATATTTTACAAGATGGCTCTAAGCAAGAGCCTGAAGGTTTTTTGATTGCAGTGGTCTCGGTGGATGCTTTATATCAAGTGATTGAAAAGCACCTCGCTCCAACAGAGGGGGTTGAAATTATAGGAGACAAAGGGCGCGCATTGATGAGTTCATATAATGGGAATTGGCATGAAGAGGGTTCCGGTTACGCCAATGTGGAACAACAAATTACCATTGGTAACGATTTTATAGCCAACCCCATGTCTTTTAAGTTAGTGCTTCATGCGGACAAAGAAGCTAGAACAGAGAGCTTGAAGCAGTCGTATGAAACGGTCGTGATAGGGGTGTTGCTGACACTTCTTGTCACTTTGATTGCTGTGATTCTACTTTTTCGTCAAGTCTCCGCTCCTTTTGCTCGACTCGCGAGCTCATTGAAGGGGTTTAGTATTGGCAATTACGAACCCGTAAAAGAACAAAATAGGTTCATTGAATTTGAAGAAGTTCGGCTATTGCTGAATCAAATGGGAGATACTATTAGAAAGCAATTCTCTCATTTAGAAGAAAACAATGATGAGCTTGAGCGAGCCAACCAGTTAAAAGATAAGTACCTTGACGATGTGAAAACTTTAAACGCATCGCTTGAGCAGCGAGTGGCGGAACAAACCAGTGAATTGCGTTCAGCTTTGAGTCGTGAAGAGTCAAATCGAAATGTATTGGAGGGTATTGTAGACGTTAGTATCAAGCTTCAGCGAATCGGTAAGCGTCAAGATATGTTCTCATTAGCCGTTGATTCATTGCACGAAATTATGGCGAAGGTTCCAGTCGCTTTTTACTTGGGTGCGAGTAAATATGGACAATCTGATTATTATTCGGTTGCTATGGATGCCTCAGATAACAGTTATATTCGCTGCAGCTTAAGCCGTTTTGACTATCGTAAATCCAGTGCAGTACCTAGGCAATTAGACGGCATGAGCACTTCATATCAAGTGTTTACAATGGGAGCCAGAGACGACTTGTTTTTAGGAGCGCTAGTGATGAAAAAACAGGATGTCACTTCTGATGCTGTCGCTATTATTGGACTGTATGCGAAGCAAGTCAGCACGACTTTAGATGCGCTCCAACTCAAATCAGAGTTAGAGAATGTTGCCCGAACCGATGAGCTCACGAACTTACCTAATCGCAAAGCATTTAACGAAGATTTGAATTTGGTGAGTCATCGCCATGTTCGTTATCCTCAAAGTCATATTGGAATGTTTGTGATTGATGTCAATGGTTTAAAAAACACTAATGATAAATTTGGCCATGATGCGGGTGACAATTTAATTTGTTCGGTGGCCAATATGTTGTCGCGCATCTGCCGGCAATCCGATCGGGTTTATCGATTGGGAGGAGATGAATTTGCAATTTTGATTGCAGAAGGTTCCGATGAAAGCTGCCGTGGAATGATGGCTCGATTAGTTCGAGAAAATGAACGGCAGGTACTTAGTGTGAATGACAAAAGTGGTAATAGTTCACGATCAGTTGTGAGTTTCAGCACGGGGTATGCTTCTACAGAATCGGTTGTTGTCGCTGACTTATTTCAAGTGGCAGACGCACAAATGTATCGGCAGAAAGAAGCGTATTATCAAACCAAACTTAATGATTAAGGTCAGGATTTTTCTCCCAGCTAATGACACATGTTGTTTTAGCATCCTAGCTTATCACGCCTTTATTTTTTCTGACCCAGTAAAGCCTCAATGACTCCATAAATAGTGAGCTTATAGGTGAAGTAAAGCACATAAATGAAAACGTTTTCTTAGTGGCTGTTCTCGGCTGATTTATACTTGGAATAGATGTGATTTAACGATGAAACATTTGATACTAGATTGACAATGGAGCAGTTGAGAAAGACTATGTTTAGGAACAATTTACGTTTACCCCTAAAGTTGATTGCTTTGGGAATCTCCAGTTCATTGATGATGAACGCCTCATATGCTGAAATTATATTCAATGCCAAGGTAATGGGGCCTGTCACCAATATTTATTCGATGAAAGAGAGTGGAGAGCTTAAGGCGCTGACTCAGAATAAGTATTGGCGAGATGTTCAACAGGATGTGAGTCAAACAGGGCAAGTTATCTTTGTTTCCAATCGCCAAGACGAGTTAAAGCCAGACATACATCGCACCTCAGAATCGCTTCACTTGTACCTACGACAATCAGCAACAGGGCACGTTGAACAAATTACCGACGGCAGTTTCAATAGTGTCGAGCCCTTGTTTAGCCCCAATGGTCAGTATGTGGTGTATAAGCGCGTCGCGAAAGGCAAACCGAATGAGTTGGTTGTAAAAAGCTTATCGCCCGTCAATTCATCGCAAGTTCTATTGTTGGCATCCCAAGTAACCGGGTTTAGCTGGTCTCCATCTGGGGATTCAATTGCTGTGACTTATGTTGAATCGGGTATCTCAAAATTGTCGCTCTTGGGGCTGACGAATCAGCAAGAAACCAACCTTCTTAGGGTTCAATGGTCGAGTAAAGAACTTGAAAGTACATCAAATAAAATGGATGACGTGTTTTCTGGGCAGTATGTATCGCCGAGCTTTTCGCCTGATGGTCAATACATTGCGTTCATTCGACACCCCAATCAGCAATCGTCATTTCGTCAGTTGAGCGTGATACATTTGGAGACTGAAAAGGTGGTAAATATGGCGTTGCCCAAGGCTCAGGTTCAAGCGCCTATTCAGTGGAATGACGCAAGCGATCAGTTACTTTACTCTGCATTGGTCAATTATCGTTTTCGTTACGACGAATCAAAAATGGATCGGGTGTACGAAGGTGCAATGGAAGTGTTTGAGTCGAATTTAAAAGGGCAAACCAAACAGTTAACAAATTCAGGAGCCATGCATTTTCGACCTGTTTATTCGCCGGATGAGCGCCAAATTGCTTACTTGTTTTCCGACCGACTTGGAGATAACAGGCAGTTTGCGCTACGAGTGATGACATTAGCAGATGCTCACGAGAAGGAGTTATTTAATAAGGTATCTGTGCAATCTACTCTGATTTGGCGCTGATACTTCATCATAAAAAAGGGGAGCAAATGCTCCCCTTATACGGATTAATAAAGCCGTTGCAACTTAGTCAAAACGAAGTTTGATGGACGTTGCCGCATCAATTCGGGTGACCTTAACCGACGTCACTCCAGCAAGGCTTTGGCTCACAAAGTGACCTTGCGCCACATAAGAACCCCCAGCGTGCTCTACTAACACATCAAACTCACCGCCGTTGTTTTCAACGTATAGGTTCTGCTCGATAGGGTTTGGAAACTCCACATGAATGGCCGCTTCACAGCCAAGATCGATTTCCACTTGTGTTCCTTTTGCTGCAATAACAACAGGTTGAAGTGGGTCGATGCCTGGGCAATCATCTCTCGGTGGTGGTGGCGGTGGTGGCGGACCCGCAGGATCACTTGCTGCTGGGTAAGCTTTGTCAATGAGTACTGCAAATTGCTCAGGGAACCAACGTCCTGCATGCGGAGCGTTCTCCATGCCGCCCGTGCCAACTGCATTGTTATAACGGTTAGGAGCGTTTGGATCACACATGGGATCATGTTGCTTTGCTGGGTCGTTTGGATCAGGCTCAAAGTCAGGATCACTAATGCCATCTGATTCTCCCGGTGGTTTCACCCAGACAAAAGCGTCAATTCCTTCATACGGTGCTGCCCAAGGTTTGAAGCCAATGCCTCCTGGTTGGTTACACCAGTTTCCGCGATGGAGTCGGCGATCAACACGAGACTCGTTGACAAAGGTGTCAATGTCGGTTGCACTGCTCACTTGCGTTGGACGTTCAGCGCCACCCCAGCCATTTCGAGCGGTATCGATTAACATGCCCAACGATTCCGGAGCGCCAAGTTCGATCATGGCTAAACGCCAATCTTGAACATATGCCTTCTCTTCTAAGTAGTCATTCCACTCATAAAAGTCCGCGGAGCGAATAGGGAAACCAGCAAATGCTAGGTTCGCATCTGGCATGAATGGTTCTACCACAGGTGTATAGTTCGCTGAGTTTGAAATGAAACCATTGATGCTATCCCATCCTTTGTCAGTGCCTTTAATCACATCTGCAATCAATCGCGAACCAGCAGCAAAGTTATCGGACCAACCTAGCCAACCTGAATGAGCAATATCAACATATGAATAGATATTGTCTATCTGGGAAAGCTGATTTAGGGCGTAGGTAATTCCGTCACGGTATCCACCGGGGCCGTCTGCTTGCGAACAATCGGATTCTGACAAATTAGTGACAAGGTTTGGCAATGAATCCACTTCGATAATTGCGACGATGCGAATATTGCTGTATTTCGGATCAGATACAATCTCTACAATTGGCGCAATGTATTCGTCTTGATAGCGCTGGAAGCCATTTTCATCAATTCTGAGCTCACCATTGGAGGCTAACGCAGCACAATCTCGATTGGGTAAGTCATACACAACAAACATGAACATGCCTGCGTTCTGCTCAAGCGCTTCGTCTAGGTGGCCGCGCAAACCAATTCCGTCGGTGATTGCTCCGATACGATCCATCCATACGGCAGTGTTGTAACCCGAAATGAGATCCCCATTGGGTTCTGCTGCTGCCTTAGCAGACCAGATTGGATCAACATAGTATTTAACGCCAACAAATGGATTGTCGACACGTTCGGCTACGTCACCGACAAATATGCTGACGATGGTGGTAGAACTTAACTCGCCATCAGTCACAGTCAACGTTGCTTGGTAGCTGCCGTTTTCCGTGTATGTATGACTGGGTGAAACACCTGTTCCCGAAGTTCCGTCACCAAAATCCCAGCTATATGAGAGGTTATCAGGACCGTTATCTGGGTCGGAGGATTGCGAAGCATCAAAGTCTACGTCAAGTGGCGCAGAGCCGCTTACAGGTGATGCTGATGCACTTGCAATAGGTGCCTCATTTCCCACAGCGGTGATGGAGATACTTGCGGACGATTCCTTTTCACCATCACTGACTGTGACGGTTGCTAAGTAAATACCAGCACTGTTGTAAGTGTGACTTACCATATCTCCACTTGCAGTGGTGCCGTCACCAAAGTTCCAGCTATAAGTAAGGTTACCATCGGGGCCGTCTGGATCGGATGAGCCTGTCGCGTCAAACATCACGCTCAATGGTGCATCGCCTGATGTGATATCTGATGTTGCGACAGCAATCGGGGCTTGATTTGCGGGAACACAAATATCCCCTAAAATGTCTGGAACTTCGGCAGCCTCAGCACCTTTTGTGCCGGATATCCCAAATTCTGCAGTGGCTCCCGGCGCAATAGAGCTGTTCCAAGACAATCCTTCCGCTGAATAGGGGTTAGTGCCTGCAATAGTAGCATTCCAGATGCTTGATATTCGGTTGTCTCCTGAGTAATTCCAACTGATCTCCCAGTCGTCGATAGCTGTATTGCCGTCATTAGTGATACTAATTTGTGCGACAAACCCGTTGTTCCATTCGTTGTCAACGGTGTACTCACATTGTGCTGCATAAGCTGATGATGCAGACATAGATAGGAGGGCAGCACCTATCGATCGTCTCAACCATTGCAGTGCGTGTTGTTGTTTCATTTTTCGTCCTCAAATTGATTCCTTCAAATAGGGATCACGAATAATTGCGTTTCAATGAAATCTTCATTGTGTGTGCGTCACGCCTATTCATGGCGCTGGCCAGTCAAAGCTAATCAAGAAATCTTGAAGGGTCGTCAAAAGTAACGAATAAAAAGTACTAATATAGGCATGTGTTGAAACTTGTACCTAAGCTTTTTCGTAGTTTTTACATTTTTTGGATGGATACTGAAAATATGAAAGATAACGCTGTTTATCGTGAAAATAGTGGCTTTTTTCGTTCCTAGGAGGGTAAAAGAGAATTATTTTCAATGTTTAAGTATTTAATTTGAGAGTCGTTAATTTGTGCTTTGTCATGCATTTTTAATGCAATTTTTAGTTAACTTATTGATTAAAATTGTACCTATGAATCAGATGGTTAAATTGTGATGTGGGTCATTTGCTGAAAATAAAATGCTGTGAAAGACTTAATTGGGAAGAATTCTAAAGCAGTTATTAATTTGGGCTTCTACACTTTATTCACTCTGATTTTAGTAGGTGTCAATTACAAATGCTTCAACTGGTACTTTTTAATTTTCATGATGTCATATTGTTCATTACAGTGTTTCAATGTCTGTTCTTCTCGTGCTTAATTTTTTATACCAGCTCAGATAGTCAATTCAGCAATCTTCTGCTGGCTGGATTACTACTTTGTACCGCAGCCATCCCGGTCGACACTCTGATTAACTACGGTGCAGGAATGCGAGAGTGGATGGTGATGCATCATCCTAATTGGTTTTATGTATTTGAGTTTGGCTACTGGTTGCAAGGCCCTCTTTTGCTTTGGTTTGTTCGGTCTGTCGTCTACCGTAATTTCAAATTGGGGTTGTGGGATACGTTATATGTGGCCCCATGCGTACTTTACTTTGCGCATCAACTTGGCAATTACCATATGTTGTCAGATGACTTGAAAGCCCACATCCAACAAAATTATGACCTGTTGAGTAGTGAAGTGGCTATTTTTTATTTGACTCTCGTGCGTGAGTTTCTTCGCGTGTTTTTTGGCTACAAAGCCGTGATGGAATTGCGCAATTATCAAACTAAGTTGGGCCATCGTTCCATACAGCTTCAAGGTCATGCGGTAAAAGGCATGAATATATTGGCTTATGGCTTTCTGTCTGTTTGGGTCATTGCTTTTTTGATGAGTGCTTTAATTCTGCTTTCTGTGGAAGGGATAATGGCCGTCAGTGTAGGGTGGTTGGGTCTTTCTTCAAACTACGTTATGTGTGCGTTAGTGAGCATTAGTATGGCGCTGTTACTTGATTACAGCAAACAGCTTTCTGAAAATGAACAGATTAATCCTCAACCGGTGAAGTCTGTGAATCAAGTTGACCCTCGTCATGTGAAGGCTCTCGAGTCACTCATGGCGACTGAAAAACCGTATTTGGAAAGCAACTTAACTCTCGAATCTTTAGCGCAACTCATTCGTATCTCGCCAAGAAATCTTTCATCGATTATCAATCGTCACTACGGGTGTAATTTTTTTGAATTCGTAAACAAGTACAGGATCGAAGCGGCTAAAGCCATGTTGATTGGTAATGATTCTTGCAGAGACACAGTACTCGATATCATGTACAACTCCGGCTTTAAGAGTAAAGCGACCTTCAATAATTTCTTCAAAAAATCAGAAGGCGTCACCCCTCGAGAGTACAGAAAACGGCATGCTCAACTTGAACATGAAGAGGCTTTGTAGACCGTTATTTAACCCATTTGTCGTTATCATCTACATTAGAATGAACTAAATTACGCTGCGTTGTATTAACACGTCAGGATGACTTCATGAAGATACCCCGAAATGATCGATTAGTTTTTGGAGCGGCCGCCGTTGGTGTTTTGATTTATATGATTGCGGTCTTCATCCAACATCAAATTCTAGAGCAGAGCATTGAAAATTGCCGTTACTACGCTGATGGCAGAATTGAAAGCTACCTCCATTGTGATCGTCACGACCGTTCCTGTTTTGAGCTGGGCTCAGATAATATTGCGGTGCCGCCTGATTTTATGGCGCTGTACATGAAGGGCCGAGGCGAACGTCAAGCGTACGTTCAAAAGTATTATCGCTGGTATCTACAATGCCTTGAAAGTCATGATTAAAAGTTTAAGCTCCAAATCTGCGCTTGGAATCCATACTCTGGTTTGACTTAATCCCTGAATATTTGAGTTTAAAAAAAGGCCTCCCTCTGAAAAAGAGAGAGGCCTTTTTAGTACTCATTAACGCGTTTAGTGATCAAACTCTATTTCACTAGTCAACATCGCATGGAATGTTGTTCAATGAGAATGAATCAACCTCTTTTGCTGCTGTATTGTTGGGCTTAGACGCTTGAAAACCGAATGTGAGTGTCCCGCCGTTGGCAGCGATTGAACCATCCCATGTTCCCGGGGCTCCGCTGGCATGCATGACTTGTCCGGTTTGCGCTAATATGGAATTCCAGCCCGACGCAAGTTGCTCTCCGATTCCTAAATTCCAATGCAAATTGTAGCCGTCTATCGAATCTTCTGAATTATTGGTGATAACAACTTCCACGGTAAATCCAGTGCTCCATTGCTGGTTGATGTTATAGCTAATCGAGCATACGCCAGAGCCTGCAAATAAAACTGGGGTTTCAGCTGACAAACTGGCGGTATTGCCGTTGGCATAAGTCGCTTTTGCTTGTAACACCAATGTTCCGGGTTGAACCGGCAACCATGTGGCATCAAATGGTGGTGTTGATGACTCAGCAACAAGGACACCATCTGCCAAATATTCAACCTTGGTAATGCTTGGAATATTGGTTGAGATAGACAGGGGGATTGAATCGGTGACAACGGCTTGTCCGGCTTGAATTGATGAAAACTCCAATTCAATAGGTTGCCCTTGAGACGCTGTTTCTGATTCATCAATTTGAAGTAGGTACGCAATAAGATTTCGTTTTTGTGTTTGATTCAGGCCGGAAAACCCATGACCATTACCGATGTTCATAACGTCATCGAGCGTGTTGGCTGCTCCGTCATGAAGATAGGGTGCAGAGTTCCACAAATCCTTGAGAGTGGGGGTGTCGAGGCCTTGCAATGGTATGCCGCGACGTTGATCATTCACATTCGAGATAGTGCCTACATCATGCATCAAGCCTTGCGGACTATCGGTAAATGAAGCCCCTGTGTGACAGCTCCCACAGCCGGCATTTTGGAAAACAAGTTTACCAGCCGCTCCATTTGTGGTTAGGGTACCGTTTGCACTGCGATAAGGGCTTTTGCCAAATTCAGTGAGGCTGCTAACGTATGCTGCGAGGGCGTCAAGATCGGCTGAGCGTCCTGATTTGGGAGCTCCTAATGGATCTCGTGTGGCGTTGAAGTCAGTCGTTGAGAGAAATCCTGAACCATTGAAGCCGCTGCGAATGTCGTTTTCAAAATCTTGAATTTCATCAAAATTAGCGCTCCAGTGAACTCGGCCATGAGCCATACCTCCTCGGCCGTTGAGTGCAATGGTGTTGCGTAAACCCTCACCGCGATCGGAGAAGTCCCAGACTTGGCCGTCTGAGTCACCCTCGGTATGACATGTTGCACAAGTGAGGTATCCGTCGAGCGCCATTCGTGTATCTGCCGCGTTATAAAATACCTTTTTACCTGCAAGCACTTGGCTCGATAATGCTTCCGAACTGACAGTATTAATGGTTGTAACCAGCGGTAACGAACGTGTGCCTGATGTCAGCAATGCATCGGCGTCGAGCACTGATACAGAGCGGCCCATAAAGTTTTTCACAAAGACGCGGTTTGTGTCTTGATCCACCAAGATCGATTGAGGTGCGAGTCCTACATCAGCCTGTAGAACTTCCGTGCCATCGCTTGGATTTAATACAACAACCCGATTGTTCCCTTGCATCGCAACAAATAGATGTGTGCCATATGGGCTAAATGAAACTGCCGAAGGTTGGGCGTGATTGTCGATATCAACTCGACTCGATTGCTGTTCAGTATTTTGAGTCGCATCAATCGTCGCCATAACGCTTCGTACCGTTGTTTCAAATGTTAGTGGGTCTGTGCCAAAGAAAGGCCCACGATCCACATTGTCTTTTTTGCCGACTACAACAGACGATTGCCCATCAGGATGGAACGCCACGCTGGCTAGGTAATTGGGAAGCCCGCTGCCATCAGAGCCTGTGTCGGGAGTCGTGATGTCATTGGTCAGCACAATGCTCGTATCGAGCATAAAGTTAGACAAGTTGATGTTCCAAACTTTTCCATCTTCTTTGGAAATGAACCGGCTCGCCATCATTTCACTGCCGTCACTTGATATCGCCATAGCTCGCACGGTTGCTTCGATGTTGACGGTTCCAGTTTCTGCGAGAGTTGACACATCAAACGACTTAATTTGTCCTTTGTTGCTCAATGAAACATAGATGGTGTCGCCACTTGGATTCGCGACCACATGATATGGGTTTGAGCCGTAATCGAAATCAAACGATGTGACTGAGTTGCCGTTTGATAGGCGAATAACCTTAACTTGATCGCTCTTAGAGCAAGTAACCCAAGCATTGTCGTCTTGATCAATAGTGACGCTATTCGGCAAGTCACAAATGCTGTATTCGGCTTGCTTAGTGAGTGTGTCTGCATCAATAAATGACACGGTACCATTATCTGGATTAACTACGGCTAGAGTTCGAAGCGTGGTGCTCAATGCCATTTGTCCAGATTGAGTCGGTTGTCCAGAGATAGCATCGCTGACGACGACAATGTTACGAGCAGCTCCGGCGATATTACCCACATTGTCGCGCACCTGAGCGGTGACATTGTAAAGCCCTGCATCAGTAAAAGTATGGCTGTAGGTGTTACTTGTCGACCAAGCTGTCGAACCCTGACCCACATCCCATCGATACTCCAATGCCGCATCAGAGTCATCTGTTGCTGTCACTTCAAGAACAACATTTTGCCCTGCTTGGATCGGCGCATTGCTGCCGTATGTGATGGCCGATACATCGGGTGCAAAATCGGTGTTGATCTCACTGCCGGTGGAAAAGTAGTAAACGAACTCATTAACGCCATTACCGGCAATGTCTTTAAGCCCGCCTTCAACCAACTTCACCTCATAGGTGGTATTGGGCAACAACATTTGCTTGGGAATAAAGTTAAGTACGTGGTAGGAGTTCCAGGTGATATCGCCTTGAATCGATTGTCCTCCAATGGGCCTAATTTGAATGGTTTGATCATTGGCCGTGCGCTCATCGATCATCTCAGGAATCGAGAAACCAATGACAGTCGAAACTGGGTTTGATGTTGAATTAGCCGAAGGGCTGTGAAATCCAATTTCAGGGCCATTTTCATCGGGTGTATCTTGATGTTGGTAGAAAAAGGTGCGGCCCGCTCCGCCATTGGAACCTGTGCCGACTACCGCGGGACCAACGGGCATCCACTGATAATCTAAATAGGTTTCAGGCCATCCCGGAGCGGTAAAGGTTTGCGCTATTTCGCCTGTTTTCATGTTGATTTTGACCGCAATGTCGGTGTGACCGGCAAAGCCAAAATCATCTTGGAAGTACATATAGCGGCCCGCTGACATTTCAGATGTCTTGTAACCGGTTCTACCATTTTCGAAGGTATAAGGCTTTAAGTCAGTTGGATCGCTAAAATCGACCATCGCCATATTGTTACCGTTGAGATTGCCGTCAGTGCCGTTTAGAAATACGATTTTGTCTTTCCAAACATGGTAGGTGGTGGTGTACTGCTGAAAGCCAGAGCCGCTGATAGAATCCAAAAATTTAATGTTTTCTGGATCGCCTATATCTAACACGGCAATACCGGAGCCTGTGGTGGTAAATAGCAGGTTACCGATTCGAAACCTAAGACTGCCTTCCGCGCCATTATTAGTGTCAAAGGTCGCGGTAATGGCATCTACATTTACACTGGGATCGTTGTATCTACTGTCGTGCACATTGCCACCGTTGGTACCGGTGGGCCAAGTTTCTAGCAGCTGCCACTTTTGTAGACCTTGCCCGCCTTCAGCGATGGGCACGGGTACATTAGAGTTGGTCCATGGCTTCAAATCGAACATGTTACTCATGTCCATAAAGTGATATCCACTGCCAGTGATTTCGGGCGTTGAATATTCTCGCCAAAAAATATCAGTGTTAAGTTTCCACCAACGGTGGCCGTTGTCGCCGTAGTCTTGTTCGTCTAGTAACACCGGATTGGTCACATCAGAAATATCCCATAGGGTGGTTTTACCTTGCCCCATGATGTAGAGATAACCACGGTGAAACTGAACCATGCGGCCACCGTAGTTCAAAAATTTTAAGTATGTTCCAGCAGGGCGCGCGGTGTTGTCCACGCCTGGGCCATTAGTACCGTCTAGCTGGGCTAATGCAACACTTGATAGCAAACAGCAGGTGCTAGCAATGATGGCTTTGTACCCAAATGCTGAGTTGTTCATAGTGATTCCTTGTGTTCGATAAATTTTCGTTCACTAACCTCAAGCGTTTTGTATTGAAATAATCTTGCTTGAGTGAGCAGAAATTGCTGCCACTTCAGCGGTGGCATTGATGAACAATATGGATGTTTGGCTACTGATGTTTCGACCTTGAATCGGGGTATTTCGTAAAATCAACTCTCTAAACTCAAAGTTATACTTTGCTGGTCCAAAGTAGAACTTTGGCAAAAATCTGATGGTGCAAAGAGTTGTGATCCGTGTTGCTTGGATAGCAGCCTCAACTGATTCAAACGTGATGTTTCTTGCAGAAAAACTTTGAATTTTGAATTAGCCACCGGCGCTGCCCAAAAATGATTTGTCTATGAGTATTTTTTTCTACGTTTCGTTCATTTTTCATTTCTGTTTTGAAGTTGCACCAACTTAGTCCTCTATTCGGACGACCTCCTCTTTGTTGCTTGTCATGCTGACTCTGAACTCCGGAATAGCTGACGTTGTGCATGGTGGGTGTACTGAAATTTCGGGGTTCTTCGCTACTGAAATAGTCGAACTTGAAAATAGATCAATTGAGAACTTATTAAAAAGTGCGTGATCTGCAGAGTTTACCCCTTGCTGAATCGCGACCAATGGAGATACAAAATGTTTAAGCAGAAAGCACTGGCCATAGCAGTGATGCTCTATACCGGATCATCTCTTGCAGCAGAAGTGACTCTTGTTGTGGATAATGATTGGGGGGATGGCTTTGTTGGCAAAGTCGTCATTGATAACACCGACGGTGACGCTACGGTACAAGATTGGCAGCTCAGCTGGGAATTTGATCGAGAAATTGAGCAAATGTGGAATGCGACATATACCGCGACGGGGAATGTCATTGAAGCTGACAATTTAGGCTGGAACGGTTCTATTCCTGTCGGTGGTATTGTTGAATTTGGCTTCAAAGCGTCTCCGGGTAACTATTCGGGCCAGCCTATATTTGAACTTAACGGAAACTCAACGGGCGGTGGTGATGGTGGAGGAGATGGTGGCGGAGACGGTGGTGATTTACCCGGCGTTGTGGCCTGTGGTGTCGACCCGACTGAATTCCCCTCCAATGACGACTGGCTGACAACAGACGGAAACCAAATTGTTGATCAAGATGGAAATTCAGTATGGATCACGGGTGCTAATTGGTTTGGACTTAACGCTTCTGAGCGGGTGTTTCATGGCCTTTGGAGCGTGAATCTTGAAAATTTGGTAGAGCAAACTGCTGCTCGAGGCATTAATTTGATTCGGGTTCCGATTGGCACCGAATTAATGAAAGAATGGATGAACGGTGAATTTAACGATACCAATGTTAACTTGTCGACAAATCCAGATTTGACGGGCAAAAACAGCTTAGAAATATTTGATCAATTTTTGTCTGTGGCGAAAGCGTGTGGCGTAAAAGTGATGATGGATGTGCATCACCCCGATCAAAATAATTCAGGTCACACATACTGGGGATGGGAAAAAGGAAACATTACTGTAGATGACTTCTACGACACTTGGGGTTGGTTTGCTGAACGATATAAAAATGACGATACCATCGTCGCCTACGATCTACAAAATGAGCCCCACGGTATTCCAAATGGAAGCTTGGGCAATGACATTAATCGTCAAGAGGATGAAAGTTGGGAAGAATATTGCCTTCGTAAGCCCGAAAGTGAGATGACGGAGTTTGCAAAATGGGATGGCACTACGGACTCTAACAACTGGAAACATGTTGCTGAAACAGCCGCAGCTCGTGTGCTTGAGGTGAATCCGAATGCACTCATCTTGGTAGAAGGGATTGAGGCGTACCCTCGTTACGGCAAATGGGTGAACAACAAGTCTTCGCCAATTCCAGGGCAGGGTGATCAGTGCTATGACTTTAATTGGTGGGGCGGTAATTTACGGGGTGTGGCTGAACATGAAGTCATGGTACCCGGTCATCAAGCGCAAATTATGTATTCTCCTCATGACTATGGCCCGTTAGTGTATTTAC